>NZ_CP124836.1:3514312-3885750 GCF_029964055.1 Arthrobacter sp. EM1
GGGTGGACTGCAGGAAGATCAGCACGGTGATGAGCGCAAGGAGCCCCAGGCTCCAGCCGATGAGTTTCCGGAACAGGGTCCCCTCGGCGCCGTCAAGCCCCACCGCCGCGGCGGCAACGGCCAAGTTCTGCAGCGACAGCATCTTGCCCATCACGCCGGCGGAGGAGTTGGCGGCGGCCATCAGCACCGGAGACAGACCCGTCTGCGCCGCTGCGGTGGCCTGCATCTGGCCGAACAGGGAGTTGGAGGAGGTGTCGGAGCCGGTCAGTGCGACGCCGATCCATCCGATCAGTGGCGAGAGGATGGCGAAGAAGCCGCCCGCTGACGCCAGCGCGAAGCCCAGGGTGGTGGTCTGGCCGGACAGGTTCATCACGAAAGACAGGCCCAGGACGGCGGTGACGGTAACGATGGTCCAGCGCAGCTGGACCAGAGTTTCCTTGTAGATGCGCAGGCCCTGGGATGCCGTGATCTTGTACAGCGCCATGGTGATCAGCCCAGAAAACAGCAGCAGGGTGCCGGTCGCCTTGAGGTGGTCGAGCTTGAACTTGGTGGCCGCAACCGGTTTGCCGGCCGCATCGGTGATGTCCAGGCCCGGCCAGGCGAACGTCACGCTGCCGACCTGGCCAAGCCAGGTTTTGACGGCCGGAAGCTGGGCGACGGAGAACACCGCGATGATGATCAGGTAGGGTGCGATCGCCATCCAGATCTGCCGGGGTTCGGGCCGGGAGTTATCGATCGGAACCCCGGTGCCGGGGGCGGCGGCCACGGAGCCCTTGGCGGCGGAACCGCCGTCCCGGGAAGTTCTTCCGGTCGTTGCGGCAGCAGCGGCGTGCACAGCCTCCGGGGTGCTCTCGGCGGACCCGTCCATCCCGACAGTTTCTGTCGGCTGCCAGAACTTCAGCATCAGCAGCACCGCGGCCACGGTCACGACGGCGGCGACAACGTCAGTCAGTTCAACGGCGAAGAAGTTGGACGTGACAAACTGGGCCACGCCGAAGGCGGCGCCTGCCACGAGGGCCACGGGCCAGGTCTGCTTGACGCCGCGGCGGCCGTCGACGATGAACACCAGCAGCAGCGGCACGATCAGTGCGATGAACGGCGTCTGGCGGCCGGCCATGGAGGACAGATCATGCAGCGGCAAGCCGGTGACGCCGTTCAGGGCGATGATGGGCGCGGCCATCGCGCCGAAGGCGACGGGAGCGGTGTTGGCCAGCAGCGAGACCACTGCTGATTTCAGTGGTTTCATGCCGGCTGCCATCAGCATGGCGGCGGAGATTGCCACTGGCGCGCCGAATCCGGCCAGGGATTCCAGCAGGGCGCCGAAGCAGAAAGCGATGAGGATTGACAGGATCCTCAGGTCGTTTGAGATGGAACGGATGGTGCGTCCCAGCACTTCGAACCACGGGGTGGCCACGGTGAGCCGGTATATCCAGAGTGCGTTGACCAGGATCCACAGGATCGGGAACAGTCCGTAGAAAATGCCGGCCGCGGTGGCGCTCAGGGCCTGGTTCACCGGCATCTGCCAGCCGACGATGGCCAGCAGGAGGGACAAGGCCAGGCTTGCCAGGGCCGCCTTGGGGGCTTTCACCTTGAAGACGCCGAGTAGGACGAAGAGCAGGACGAGCGGAAGCGCCGCGCAAAGGGCCGAAATCACCAGGGACCCGGCAATGGGATCGAGGATCTGCTGAAACATGAGTCTCCAGATTGTGTTAGGCGTCACAACACCGTGGCGCCCTTCGATTGTCTTACAAGTGCACATGTTGGTCAAGCCTGACCAGTTGTCTTGTCTGGCAAGATTGGGACTGAATCAAGAAACTCTTGGCGGAATGGGAGCTCCGGTGCCTGGCCGAATTGCAGCAGTCTCGATCGTGGACGCGGTCGCCTCGGATCTGCGAAACCGGATCTTTGCCGGTGCGCTTGGCTCCGGGGACGCCCTGACGGAGTCGGAGGTCGCCTCCTCCTACGACGTGGCGCGGCCGACGGCGAAGGCCTCAATCGAGAAGCTGGTCGGCGAGGGGCTGCTGGACCGCGGGACCCACAAAACCGCCCGGGTGGTCGAACTCGGCCCGGATTCCGTGCGGGACATCTATCTCGCCCGCGCGTATCTGGAAAGCGAAGTGCTGCGCCGGCTCGCAACCGCGCGGGAGGTTCCGGCCGCGGCGGTGCAGGCCAACCGCGACATCGCGGCGGTTCAGACCGGCGCTCCGCTCGACGTCGTCGAACCGGACATGCGGTTCCACACCAGCCTGATCGACGCCGTGGGCAACGAACGCATCAGCCGGATGTACCGCTCGCTCGTGGGTGAGGTGCGGCTGTGCATGGTCCGGATTCAGTCCCTCCACCTCCTGGACACCGCGCTGATCCAGGCGGAACACCAGAGGATCCTCGAGCTGATCGGGGCCGGACAGGGCGAGGCTGCCGCCGTCCTCCTCGACGAACACTTGGGGCGCGCCCGTGAGCGGCTGGTCGCTGCCATGGGAGGAACCGCCGGCCCGGAGGCTGCACAGCCGTCCGGGCTGTTTACGGAGTAGTTGGCGCAAAACCTGCAGCAAGGGAAGGCGCGTCGAGGAACTCCGTCCGCGGGCTTGTGGCTAGCGGGCGCGCTCGACGCGCTTTTCGTCCCAGACGGGCTCGGCCGATTCGTAGACCTTGCCGTCGGAGCCAAAGACCAGGAAGCGGTCGAAGGTCCGTGCGAACCAGCGGTCGTGCGTCACCGCCAGGACGGTGCCTTCGAAGTGGTTGATGGCGCGTTCCAGCGCTTCGGCCGAATGCAGGTCCAGGTTGTCCGTAGGTTCGTCCAGCAGCAGCAATGTGGCGCCGGAGAGCTGCAGCAGCAGGATCTGGAAGCGGGCCTGCTGGCCGCCGGAGAGGGATTCATACTTCTGTTCCGACTGCGGGGCCAGGCCGTATCCGTCGAGTGCACCGGCGGCGGCTTCGCGCCCCATCCCGGAGCGGTGCTCGTCTCCGCGGTGCAGGATTTCGAGCAGGGTCTTGCCCAGCAGGTCCGGGCGGACGTGCGTCTGGGCGAAGAAACCGGGCCGGATGCGGGCGCCCAGCTTCACCGTTCCGTCGTGCGGCACTTCGGCGATGTCAACGTCGGAAACCGGCAGGTGCTCCCGCTCCGGGTCGGTACCGCCGGTGGCCAGCAGACGCAGGAAATGGCTCTTGCCGGAGCCGTTGGAACCCAGGACGCCGACTCGGTCGCCGAACCACACTTCGGTCGAGAACGGCTTCATCAAACCGGTGAGGCCCAGTTTCTCGGCGACGACGGCGCGCTTGGCGGTGCGCCCGCCCTTGAGCCGCATCTGCACGTTCTGCTCGATCGGCAGCGCCTCGGGCGGGCCGGCTTCGAGGAACTTCGCCAGCCTGGTCTGGGCGGCGTGGTAGCGGTTGGCCATGTCCGAGCGGAACGCGGCCTTGTTCTTGTACATGTTGACAAGTTCCTTGAGCTTCACGTGCTCCTCGTCCCAGCGCTTCCGGAGCTCCTCGAAGCGCGCGTTCCGGTCCGCTCGGGCCTCCACGTAGGTCCCGAACCCGCCGCCGTGGATCCAGGCCCCGGCACCGTTAATACCCGGTTCAAGGGTAACGATGCGGCCCGCTGCATTGTTGAGCAACTCACGGTCGTGGCTGATGAATAGGACTGTCTTTTTCGATTCGTTGAGCTTCGCCTCGAGCCAGCGCTTACCGGGAACGTCAAGGTAGTTGTCCGGTTCATCCAGCAGCAGCAACTGGTCCGGGCCGGCGAAGAGTGCCTCCAGCACCAGGCGCTTCTGTTCACCGCCGGAGAGGCTGGACGCGGGCCGGTGCTGCGCCCGGTCAAAGGGGAGCCCCAGGGCAGCCATACAGACCTCGTCCCAGACCGTTTCGACGTCGTACCCGCCGGCGTCGCCCCAGTCCACAATGGCTTGGGCATACTTCATCTGGGTGGGCTCGTCGTCGTGCTCCATCATCGCCAGTTCGGCCTCGTCGACGGTGCGGGCGGCGGCTGCCAGGGCGGGAGGCGCGGCGGAGACCAGAAGGTCACGGACGGTTGAATCATCCCGGACCTGACCCACGAACTGCCGCATAATTCCCATGTTGCCGGAGCGCCCGACCACACCTTCGTCCGGGACAAGGTCTCCGGAGATGATCCTGAACAGCGTTGTTTTGCCGGTTCCGTTGGGTCCGATCAGAGCAGTTTTAGTGCCGTCCGGAACCTTGAAGGTCACACCGTTGAGCAGCTGTGTGCCGTCGGAGAGGAAGTAATCGATGTTGGAAACGTCAATATGAGCCACCCTTCCATCCTCCCACGGCACACACGCGCCGCCGGGGGCGCCCCTAGCCCGCAGCGGTAAGGAACTCCTTCAGGAGCGGGCCGGAGGTCGTGGCGCCGAGTCCGCCGTCCTCGACGAAGACAGCAACAGCAAGGTCGCCGTGCACCGCCACGATCCAGGCGTGGGTCTTGGGTGGATCGTCCTTGCCGAACTCTGCGGTCCCGGTCTTGGCGCCCACCGGCGCTCCGGGAACGGATGCGAGGAAGCCTGCATGTCCGGAGGTCACGACGGCCCGCATCATGTCCGAGAGCAAGGCGGCCTCGGCCGCGGTCACCGGCGTCCCCGAGGTTTTCGCCGGAGCCGGAGCTGACGACGCCGGGCCAGCCGATGTCGTCGTCGGCTCGGCCGTCGCACCCGCCCGGGTGGAATCGTCGCCGGCGTTGGGATTCAGCACGAGCTGCGGGGTAACGGGGGCGCCCTTGGCGACGGATCCGGCCATAATGGCCGCTGACAGCGGAGACATCAGCACCTTGCCCTGGCCGATCATCGACGCGGCGTGCTCGGTGCCTTCGGAGGTCCCGGGGACGGAGCCAAGGAACGCGCCGGCTCCAAGACCGGGAGCTTCCACGGCCACGCCCAAGGAGGTGGCCGCGGATTCCTGCTGGGCCTGGCTGACAGTATCGCGGGCATTGATAAAGGCCGTGTTGCAGGAGTGCGCAAAAGCGTCCCGCAGGGTCACGGAACCCAGAGAAGCCGCCGGATAGCCTTCGGCATTTTTGAAGGTACGGCCGTCGACGGACAATGTTGCGGGGCACTCAACGATCGAATCGGGAGTTATACCGTTGCGGATCATGGCCAGGGAATCCACGATTTTGAAGATGGAACCGGGGGCGTACTGGCCCAGCATGGCAGTGTCGTAGCCGTTGCTTCCCGGGCCTGAAGCGGCGGCAAGCACCGCGCCGCTGGAGGGCCGCAGCGCCACGATGGCCGACGCCGGTGCGACCTTGCCCAGAACATCCTCGGCCAGTTGTTGCAGGGCCGGGTCCAGCGTGGTCTTCAGCGCCGTCCCCGGCGTGATCTCCACCTGGAACAAGCCCCGGCGTCCGCCGTTCAGCAGCCCTTGCCGTTCTTCGGCGGAGAGGCCGGCTTTTTCCGCGAAGACCTGGATGCCGTCGGTGCCGCGGAGTTGGGCATCGTACTGCTGCTGCAGTCCGCCGGTTCCCGTGGTGTCGCCGGCTTTGAGTGCCCCGCCGGACTTTTCAATTTGTTCGGCGTTGGCCTCGGCAACGGTGCCCAGAAGTGCGCGGGCGAAGGTTCGGGTCGGTGCCAGCGGAAGGGAGTCAGCGATCGCCCGGGCCCCGGGAATCGCGGCAATTTGATCGTCAGTGATGCTCTGGCCGTCCTGGCGCAGGGTAATGGCCGGGACAAAGGCTTCCGCACCGGCCGCGGCGACCTGTTGGGAATAGGCGGCGGGGTCGACTCCCACCAGTTGGGCGAGCCGGGTGGCGGAAGCTGCGGGATCGGCGGTCCCCAGCCGGGGCTTGTCGATGCCGACGTTCACCACCGGCCGGTAGGTAACCAGCTTGGCGTCCCCAGCACCCAGGATGTCAGCCCGCGCCGGCGACTGGGACATGGTGCCGAGGACTTCGCCGTCTGCCAGTTCGGGCACCAGCGACGCCGGGTTCCAGACGGTGAGCCACTTGTCGCCCGATTTCTTGAGCTGGGCGAAGGTGGTGTATTTCCACTCGCCGGTGCCGATCTTCCAGCTGTAGTCCAGCGGGATCGTAGCGGTGTCCTTGTCCAGTTTCAGCTCGCCGGTCACGACTGAAGGCTTGGCCGGATCCAGCGCCTTGAACACCTCTTTTAGCTGTTCGTTGGCCGCTCCGGAGTCTTTGCCTTCGAACAGCACTGCCGCGACGTCGAGCGCCGCGACAGCGGAAGCAAGCTGTTTCGCCGCATCCTGCGCGCCGGCGCGGCCATCGGAGCAGCCCACCAACGAGCCGCCAAGTATGAGCCCCACCAGGGCAAGTGAAAGTTTTGATGATTTCCCCATCGCGCCATTATGCACCGGCCAGCGGAAGAATCTCGTGTCACATGGTCCTTGCCGGCGATCAGGGGTTCCGGAGCGGGAGGCCGGCGGACCCTGGGCCGGCCTGTGCCGGGCTCTTGGAGGGTGACGCCTAAAGTGCGAGCGAAGGCAGCGTGAGCCCGAATATGTCCTTCAAGGCATATTTAGCAGCATGGTACCCCGGCATCCCGGTCACCCCGGGACCCGGAGGTGTGGAGGACGAACACAGGTACACGCCCGGCAGCGGCGTGCGCCAGGGTGCGGTGCCCAGGACGGGCCGCCTGATGATCCCGCGGAGGTCCATCATTCCGGCACTGAAGTCACCGCCGACATAGTTCTCGTTATACCCTGCCAGGCCGGCCGCCGTCGTGACGTGGCGGCTGCGGACGAGGTCGCGGAATCCGGGGGCGAAGCGCTCCAGCTGGGCTGTTACGGCTTCGGCCATGTCCACGGTGGAACCTGCCGGCACGTGGCAATAGCTCCACAGGATGTGCCGGCCGGCGGGTGCCCGGCCGGCGTCAAAGCGTGATGGCTGCGAGACCAGGACGTAGGGCCGGTCCGGATGCCGGCCCGCGGCGACAAGGTTTTCGGCTTCGGCCATCTCCGCCCGGGTGCCTCCGACGTGGACAGTGCCGGCATCGGCCAGTTCGGGCGCGGCCCAAGGGACGGGTCCGGACAGGATGAAGTCGACCTTGCAGGCCGCGTCGCCGAACCGGAACGACTCCAGGGCGCGCCGGTACCGTTCCGGGAGCCGTCCGTCCGCCAGAGCCAGCAGCCCCGGCGGTGCCACGTCCAGTAACGTCGCCCGGACCGGTGGAAGCTCCGCCAGGGACCCGATCCTGGCAGCTGTTTCCACATCTCCGCCGTGCGCTTTGATGTCCGCCACCATGGCCTGGGCGATTGCCGCGGATCCGCCTATCGGAACGGGCCAGCCCCCCGTGTGGGCCAGCGTCGCCAGCATAAGGCCGGCTGCGGCCGCCGCCGGGGCCGGCAGCTTAGACACTGCGTGCGCCGCGACGCCGGTCAACAGCGCCGGTGCCAGCTCCTCCCGGAACCGTGCCCGCCAGAGCGGCGAGCCCTGTTCCAGCACCCGGGCACCGAACAGGGCCGCCGCCATCGGGTCCTTGGGCAGGCGCAGAAGCTGGTTCAAGGCCAGGTCCGTAACGCCATCGGCACGGTCCACCAACGGGGCCATGAGCCGCGCGAAAGCCACGCCGTCGCGGCCCAGGCCGGCAGCGGTGCGCTCGAGTGAGCGGTACGCAAGGGCCGCCTGGCCGCCGTCGAGAGGTGTCCCGTACGAAACGTCGGGAACCTCCAGCCGGATCCGGCGGGACAGCTCGAACTGCCGGAAGAAAGGCGAGGCCAAGGCCATCGGGTGTACTGCCGAGCAGACATCATGAAAGTGGCCGGGCTCCATCAGTTCCCCGGTGCGCAGGCCGCCGCCCAGTGTCGGCGCCGCCTCGTAAACGTGCACCTTCAGTCCGGCGCGGGCCAAGGTCACGGCCGCGGCAAGCCCGTTCGGTCCTGATCCCACAACTGCGACATCAGGCATCCGCTGATTCCTTACGCCAGGGCAGAACGGATTTAGTGGGGTGGAACAGGTCCACCCGCAACCTGTCCGGCGCGCCGTCGAACGGGCCGCCCTGCGGGTCATCCATGCCTTGGCGGCGGACCACGTCATAGCCGGGGTCCCAGATGTCCCACGCCACCCGCACCATCAGGTAGCCAATGGCGATCATATGGAAGGCCACCGCGAGGACGTAGTAGGGCATATCAATATTGTGCTGGGAGACCCCACCGCTCGTCACCTGTCCGAGATACATCCAGACTGCCGCCCAATGCAGGCCCTCGACGGTCTGCCAGATCAGGAAGTCCCGCCACCTCGGCCGGGCCAGGGCCAGCAGCGGGATGAGCCAGATGACGAACTGGGGTGAGTACACCTTGTTGGTCAGGATAAACGCGGCAACAATCAGGAACGCCAATTGCGCGAGCCGGGGACGCCTGGACGCTGCAAGGGCCAGCACCGCGATCAGCACACAGGCGAGCACAAACAGGTTCAGGGCGAGGGTGTTGATCGCCTCTGCCTGCAGGGGTTGCCATCCGAGGCGGCCGGCGACGAGGTTGTAGGCAAACCAGGGCGAGCTGTAGCCGGCAGGCCGGTCCTCGGTGAACTGGTAGAAGTATCGCCAACCCTCCGGGTTAGCGGCGGCGACCGGAACATTGACTGCCAGCCACGCGGCAGCGCCGGCGCCGGCAGTCACCAGGATCGCCCGTACCTTTCCCGTGCGCAGCGCCAGGAGCAGGACCGCCCCCAGGATCAGCAGCGGGTAGAGCTTGGTTGCGGTGCCCAGTCCGATGAAGATCCCGGCCAGCACGAGCTTGTTCCGGGAGAAGCAATACATGCCCAGAGCCAGCAGCCCAACCGCCCACATGTCCCAGTTAATGGTTCCGGCCAGGATAATACCGGGAGCCACCGCCACCATGGCCGCGTCCCACCGCCGTCGGCGGGCCATCCGTGCCGTGGCGAGCACCGTAATGATCCAGACGGCGGCGATCAGGGTGGCATTGATGTCAAAGTAGGCAAGAATCCGGGCCGCAGAAACGCCCCCGCCGGGTACCAGCACGGCGGTGCTGCCGGCGATGAATCCCATCAGGACGGGGTATTCGAAAAAAGTCCCTGGGGTGATGAAGGGAAAGGCACCGTCTCCCAGCCCGCGGTTCTTGAACAGCTCAGGGAAGTCCGAATAGCAGGTCGCGTAGAACTGACCAGGGGTTTCCCAGCCGCTGGTGCGGCAGTAGGACTTGATGAGGATGCCGAGCACGGCTGCCAGGACGGTCAGCATGATCAGGACGCGTTCGACGGTAAAAAATCCGGGGGAAATGACGCCGGGGGCGCAGCGGCGGCCCATCGGTCCGCCGACCAGCTCCGTGAAGTTCCTCAGCAGGGCATCGCTGCGGCTGGGGATAACCAGCCGGACACGTCTGCGGTGCTCCGGCGGCTTAGTCTCCTGCATGTCCCTGAGCATACCGGGGTGGAGGCGCCTGACCGCGCCGGGCAGGGCCGGTGCCCGCGGGAATGGCGCCGGTGTTTCCTGAACGGGCAGTTAACGGGGGAGCCCACGCGTCGCCGCGTGGGCTCCTTGCGGATCAGTTCCGTTGTCAGGCACCAGGTCCTCCTTCGATGGCGCGAACCTGCCTCAGCGGATGAACCCGATCCGGTGCATTGTAAGAAAGACATCTTCCCGCTTCTGGTCCAGGAGCGGGCCGTTGAACTGCGTCTTTCGCCGTGGGCCAGGGTTGAGGCTCAGCTGCAGTAGTCTCTGGAGTTTCTTCTTCATGGCGGTCACCTCCCTCCGGTGGTTCGCGCCGCGCGGCCGGGGAGTGGTACTGGCGATAGTCACGATGGACCTTTCATTGGTGCTACTGGAATAGGGAGTAATTGGGCATGACAATTAAGGCCTCTGTTAAATAAGGAAGAAAGGGCCTTAATGGGGCACGGAAAAGCCGAGGCTCTTTAAGGAATTTCGCTAAAGCGAAAAAGTGGCTCCTGGGCGCGGAAAGCGGCAACCCCAACAAGAAGCTGGGTTCCGAACTTTAGGGATGCTGCGAAACCACGTGGTTCCGTCCGGTTTGGTCCGTTGTCACGCCACCGCCAGGACGGGCGGTGGCGGTGTTATCCCGGCTGGGGGCCCAGTTACAAGAAACTAGGCCGCGAGCAGAAAATTCAGGAGACAGTCGGGCCAAAATTCGGGCGCGGCTCAGCGACAGAGGCCGGGGTGGCAGTGACGAGGTACATCCGTCCGCTAGTCAAAGTAATCATTTCTCCCAACCTCCTTTTCTGTTGTGCCGTGGCTCCGGCTGATCGGCCGGGCGACCTGCGCCTTGACCCCGGCAGGAAGCCTTGGAGTCAGAATTAAAATTACACTATGAATCCAGCGTTTGACCAGTGAATTCATTAACTTTCTTGGAGTTGTTTTATAAACAGTATTTATAGGCCCCAGCGGACCACTGCCGGCGTCTTTTTATCCCAACCGAGTGTGCAGACTTTGGCGGTTCCCAAGACGAAGTGGCGTCCTTCGTGCGCATCGAGCCCCAACCACCGCGCGGTGAGGATCCGGGAGAAGTGTCCGTGGGCCACGATCAACACATTATCCAGGCCGGATTCCAGCACCCGGGCCACGATCTTGTCTGCGCGCGCGGCAACGTCATCCAGCGATTCGCCGTTGGGCACGTCGTGGGTCCAGATCAGGTACTCCGGGTTGTCCTTGCGGATGAGGTCCGAACTGATGCCCTCGTAATCGCCGTAGTCCCATTCGACCGCGAGGGGTTCCAGTTGCGCGTCGGGAAATCCAGCCAGTTCCGCGGTTCGCCGGGCCCGGCGAAGCGGTGAAGTCAGCACCAGGTCAAAGTCGACGGCGTCGAGTACCTTGCGGGCCTCAACGGACTGCTGCTCGCCCTCCACTGTGAGCGGCACGTCGGTGAGGCCGGTGTATTGGCCGCTCTTGGACCACTCGGTTTCGCCGTGCCGGAGGATCCACAGCTGCGGACGGGGACTGTTGGAGGGTGCAATCACTTAGGACTCCTCGGTTGAAAGTGGGAGGGCGGACTCGGGCTGGGCTGCCCACCATTGGTGAAGTTTGGCCTCGGCCACATCGGCATCCAGCGGCCCGTGCTCCATCCGTTCCTCCAGGAGGAAATTGTAGGCCCGGCCGACGACGGGTCCCGGCTTGAGTCCCAGGATTTCCATGATCCGGCCGCCGTCCAGGTCCGGGCGGACGGCCTCGAGGGATTCCTGCTCGCGCAGCGCCGCAATCCGTGCCTCCAGGTCGTCGTAGGCGAAGGAAAGCCGTTCGGCCTTGCGCTGGTTGCGGGTGGTCACATCCGAGCGGGTGAGCCGGTGCAACCGCTCCAGGAGCGGACCGGCGTCGGTGACATAGCGTCGGACGGCAGAATCGCTCCAGCCGGCATCGCCGTAGCCGTAGAAGCGCATGTGCAGTTCCACCAGCTTGGCCACAGCTTTTGTGGTGTCGTTGTCGAAGCGCAGCGCCTTCATTCGTTTTGACGTTAGTTTGGACCCGACCATGTCGTGGTGGCGGAAGCTCACGGCGCCGCCCGCTTCGAAACGGCGCGTGGCCGGCTTGCCGGCGTCGTGCATCAACGCGGCGAACCGCAGCACAAAGTCCGGACCCGGCACGGCGCCGTCGCTGGCTGTTTCAAGTGCAGCCGCCTGCTCCAGGACCTGGAGCGAGTGCTGGTAGACGTCCTTGTGCCGGTGGTGTTCATCCGCCTCCAGCCGCAGGGCCGAGACCTCAGGAAGGACAAAGCCGGCCAGTCCCGTGTCCACGAGCAGGTCCACTCCGGACCGGGGGTGCGGGGCGCAAATGAGTTTGACCAGTTCATCGCGAACGCGTTCGGCCGAGATCATGGTAATTCGTTCTGCCATCCGGGACATGGCGGCGCGGACATCCCCGTGCACAGTGATTCCCAGCTGCGCGGCAAAACGGGCAGCACGCATCATGCGCAGCGGATCATCGGAGAAGGAACTTTCCGGCGCGCCCGGGGTGGCGAGGATTAGCGCCTGCAGGTCGCGTACTCCGCCGAATGGATCCACGAGTTCTAGCGCCGGTAGGCGCAGTGCCATGGCGTTGATCGTGAAGTCGCGGCGCAGCAGGTCATCCGTCAACGACTTTCCGAACGCAACGACGGGTTTGCGGGAATCGGGATCATAGGCTTCGGCGCGGTAGGTGGTGATTTCGATCTGGAAGCCCGACTTGCGCATCCCGATGGTGCCGAAGGCCCGCCCGATCTCCCAGAAGTTATCAGCCCATTTCTTGATGAGGGCAACTGTCTGGTCCGGAGTGGCGTCGGTGGTGAAATCCAGATCGGGGGAAGTCCGGCCCAGGAAAAGGTCGCGAACGGGTCCGCCCACCAAGGAGAGCTCGTGGCCGGCGTCGACAAACCGTTGCCCGAGCTCCAGGACCACCGGGTCTACCTGGAAATCAACGGTGTGCGGGTAAATCTCGTGATGTGCGTGCGCCATAGTTTCTTAAGCTTGGCAGAAATCCCGGCCAGCACCACACCGAAAGCCTTCCGAGTCCGGCTGCTGGCCCCCAGAGGGAGCGGGAACAAGCGTCCGACTTTCCCTGGCGTCCACTTTCCTGCCATGTTCAGGTCATCAAGTGCGGGCAAGAGTCGTTAGAGTGGACATCATGGCCCACCCCGTACCGAGCGCTCCCGGCAGGAGGACAAACGCACCGTTGCCATCGGCAATCGGTGCCAACGTCGCGCCGGTGCAGCACTCCGGGCAGGCGTCCCTCCCTACTGTCGAGGAAATTTCGGCCGGCGGCGTTGTGGTGGACACCACCGACGCCGAACTCCGCGTAGCGATTATTGCCCGCCTAAACCGCGGCGGGCGGCTGGAATGGTGCCTCCCGAAGGGTCACCCGGAGGGCAGGGAAAGCAACGAGGAAGCCGCCGTCCGTGAAATCGCGGAGGAAACCGGCATCGAGGGCAAGATCCTCGCCCCGCTGGGCAGCATCGACTACTGGTTTACGGTCAGCGGACACCGCGTGCACAAAACCGTCCACCATTATCTGCTGCAGGCCACCGGCGGTGACCTGACGATCGAGAACGATCCGGATAAAGAAGCCGTGGACGTCGCCTGGGTTCCCATTCACGAACTGGCCCGGAAGCTTTCTTTCCCGAACGAGCGCCGCATCGCCGACCTCGCCAAGGATGTCCTTCCGGACCACCGCTAGGGCCTCGCCCGCCCCGCATTGCGGCCCGGATAGCGCACAAAGCCACATTCGGGTGAGACGATGAAGCTAATGTCATCTGCCAAACCCACCCCCGCGCCCTCCGGCCCTGCCGACTCCCAAGCTGTCCAATCCGGAGAAGTCCGTTCCAGCGCCATCATGGCCGCCGGCACGCTGGTTTCGCGTTTCCTGGGCTTTGCCAAGACGTGGCTGCTGGCAGCCGCACTCGGGTTGGGCTCCACCGTCAACGACACCTTTATCAATGCCAACAACCTGCCGAACCTGATCTTCCTGCTGGTCGCCGGCGGGGTGTTCAACGCCGTGCTGGTGCCCCAGATCATCAAGGCAAGCAAGGCCGCCGACCGGGGCGCTGATTACATCAGCCGGTTGCTGACGCTGGCCGTCCTGGTATTGCTGGGCCTGACCCTGGCGGTAACGCTGCTGGCGCCTTCGGTCATTGAACTGACCACTCAGGGTTACTCGCCGCAGCAGAAGGCACTGGCGGTGTCCTTCGCGTTCTGGTGCCTGCCGCAGATCTTCTTCTACGGCCTGTACGCCCTCCTGACGCAGGTCCTTAATGCCCACGGAGCGTTCGGTCCGGCAATGTGGGCGCCGATCCTGAACAACATCGTGGCAATCGCCGGGCTGGGGATGTTCATTGGGATTATGGGCACCAATGCGGCCAACTCTCACACCCTGGACACCTGGGACTCGACCCAGACAGTGCTGGTGGCCGGATTCTCGACAATTGGCGTGATTGCCCAGACCGCCATCCTGCTGATTCCGGTGTTCAGGCTCCGGCTCGGACTGCGCCCGCGTTTCGGCTGGCGCGGGGTTGGGCTGGGCCAGGCCGCCAAGCTCAGTGTCTGGACCCTCGCGACGGCCGCCGTCGGGCAGCTTGCTTTCCTCTATGTCATGCGTATCGCCACGATCCCGGGCGCGGAACGGCTCAGGCTGGAGCAGACGGGGGATCCGGCCGCAGGCTCGTTGCCGGGCAATGCTGTGCTGGAGGTGGCGAGCCAGCTTTACTTGCTCCCGCATTCCATCATTGCCCTGTCCCTGGCCACTGTGCTGTTCAACCGGATGACGCGTGCCTCGCAGGACGGCGATCGTGTGGCGCTGCGCAACGCGCTCTCGCACGGGCTGCGAACCATGGCCGTGGCGACGGTTTTTGGTGCCCTTTCCTTGTTTGCCCTAGCCGGACCGCTGGGCATGTTCTTCTCCGGCGGGGTGCCCCAGGACGGCGTTATGCTGGCCCAAACGCTGACCATCCTGGCCCTCAGCACGCCGTTTATGAGCGCCAATTTTATGATGTCCCGCGTCTTCTACGCCAATGAAGATGCCAGGACACCGTTTTTCATCCAACTGGTCCTGGCCATCGTCAATGTGGTTACCGCTTTTGCCATCCAGTTCCTCCCCTTCGGCCAGATCATCTTCGCGATTGCACTCCTGTACACCGGCGGCAACATCCTCTCCGTAATCGTCAGCGCAGTCTTCCTGCGGCGCCTCCTGGGCCACCTGGACGGCCCGCGGATCGCCAATGCCTACATTCGGATGGGCTACGCCGCGCTGGGTTCCGCGGCGGCCGGAGCGGTTGCCCTGTGGCTGTTGGGCAGCTACACCCCCGATGGCTTCGCCTGGAGCAGTCCCATTGCCGCCCTAGTGAGCATCATCGTCGTCGGGCCAGTTATGCTGGCGGCTTATCTGCTGCTGCTCAAGATCTTCCGGGTGACCGAGCTGAGCGACCTGCTTCAGCCACTGATCGGCCGCCTGCGCCGCCGGTCGGTTGTTCCGCAGGATGCCGGGAATCTTCCCGACGGCGCTGCGGCGGCGCACCCGAAACCGGAGCGCGCCACAGTATCGGTGGATACCGGACTCATCCCGAGGATTTCCGGGGAATTCGACGCCGCATCCTTCCGCGCCGGCCCCGATCTGGCTGAACAGGACGAACGCTCAGCCCACAGCGGACCCGACGGCGGCTACCTCCCCGCCGAGGACCTGCCCAGCACCGCTGAGGGCGGCCTGAGCGGTGACGTTCCCCTGCCCGGGCGCAGGACGTACCAGGGCCCGGTGGGCCACAACCCCTATTTTCCGTTCGGCGGCAGGAAGAAAAAATAGCAGACGGCGGGATTCGCAGCGCTGCGCGTCCGCGGCCGGGACAGTGCATCGGCTAGGATCGAAGACTAACAAGGGGAGTTGCAGACCAAGGGTCCACCGGCTTACCGGGCGATCTGCGGTTACTGACGACGTGATCAGTTCAGCGGCTCCCGGACAGTCTAGGAGGAGCCCGTGTCCCACCCGATCGATGTCGGATCAGTACTTGGTGGCCGCTACAAGGTCACTGCCACAGTACTGACCTCACATGACCAGGATCTGGTGCTGGACGGTGTGGACCAGGTACTCAACCGTGCGGTGAGCATCCTTGTGGCCGGGCCCGGCAACGCGGACCAAGTGGCACACAGTGCACGGGAAGTCGCCACCGGCGAGCGTCCCGGCAGTGTGCAGATCCTGGACCTTGGTGTCAGCGACGACACGACGTACCTCATCACCAACCACGCCTCGGCCGCTGACCTGCTGGACCTGGTTGTCTCCGCCAATCCGCCCTACGTCGAACCGTTCTTCACGGACACCCTGGGCAGTGAAATCTTCGGGCAACCCCGCTCCAGCGAGCCCGAAACCTACGACGGACTCTACGACGAGGAAGACGTAGACGCGGGATACATCAACTACGGGACGAACCAGCCGCCGGCCGCACCCCCGGCAGCGGCGACCCGAATGCCCTCACGTCCGACCGCGGGGCCTGCTGCCGGCGCTGCTGCAATCGCCGGCGGCGCCGCGGCGTCCACCGCGAATGACCCCGAGACCGCGCCGCAAGAAGCTGCGCCGCAGGTAACAGCCCCCCAGCCGGTCCAGGGACGCGCCCCGGGCTCCGGCGAACGAGGCACCACAGCGGAGGATCCCGCCGAATCACCCAAGGTTTCGCTGTGGTCTGACGACGATTACGATCACCCGGATACCGGCAACGACCGCGCTCCCCGGCAAAACCAGGCGGTCTCTGCAGGCACCGGCTCCGCAGCGGATCGCGCCCCGGGCTTTTTCCCGGGCTCAGCCCGCAATACCGAGGATCCGGCTGCTGAGGAAGACTACGACACGGACGACGAGCCGCGCCGCGAGCCCCGCTCCATGCGCTGGCTGGTCGGTGGACTACTGGCAGCGGTCCTTGTTGTCGGGCTGGTCCTCGCCGTAACGAACCTCGGTGGCCTTTTCAAGAGCACACCACAGCCCGCCGCCGTTGGTACTTCTTCCACCGTCGCCCCCAGTCCAACCTCAACGGAGACGTCAGCCAGCGCCAGCCCTTCGCAGGCCGCCGGCCCGCCCGCCGTCGAGGGCGTCACCCGGCTGGGGAACTTCGACTTCGCCGGAACGTACGACGGCGACCTGGTCAAGACCGTCGACGGCAACGGAGCCAGCTACTGGTCGGACATGGAATTTGCGACCGAAAACTGGGGTGGGCTGGCCTCGGAGGTTCCACTCGTAGTCAAACTGAAGGCCCCGGCCAAGGTCTCGTCGGTGACGCTGAGCCAATTGGGCGCCTCGGGCGGAAACATCAGTGTTTATACCAACGACCGCCCGTCCCTCGATGGTGCAAAAAAAGTCGGCAGCAACAGCTTCACCTCCCCTGACCTGACGATGCCCCTGCCGGAGCCGGCGACTGCCCAGTACGTCATCGTTTCGATTGAATCCCTGCCCAAGCTCGCTGCACCCAAGACGCGCTACGGATTCGGGCTTCGCCTGGCGGAAATAAAAGTCCAGTAGCGCCTCAGTACCACCGTCAGTAACCCCGGCCTTCGATGCGTCCTACCGTGTCCGGCCGGAATATTCAACGCTTAGCAGTAGTTGTGCCATGTGGCCGGCCACCCAGGCGGGCGCATCGACAAAGGAAGAGGTTCACCGTTCAGTGAGCAACGCAGAAAACAGCACGTCCGAAGTACGTGATGTCATCATCGTCGGCTCCGGCCCCGCGGGCTACACCGCAGCGGTGTACACCGCACGCGCCAACCTGAAGCCGCTGCTCCTGGCAGGATCGGTAACCGCCGGCGGCGAGCTGATGAACACAACCGACGTCGAGAACTACCCCGGTTTCCCGGATGGCATCATGGGTCCGGACCTGATGGAAAACTTTGAAAAGCAGGCCGCGCGGTTCGGTACCGAAATCCAGTTTGAGGACGTAACAGAACTGGACCTTGAAGGCGACATCAAGACGGTGACCACTGGCTCGGGGGAGACCTTCCGCGCCCGCTCCATCATTTTGTCGACGGGTTCGGCCTACCGCGAGCTTGGCCTCCCCAATGAGAAACGTCTATCCGGCCACGGCGTGAGCTGGTGCGCAACCTGCGACGGTTTCTTCTTCAAGGATCAGGACATCGCCGTGATCGGCGGGGGTGACTCGGCTATGGAAGAGGCGCTGTTCCTTACCAAGTTCGCGAAGTCCGTCACAGTGGTCCACCGTCGTGAGACCTTGCGTGCGTCCAAGATCATGGCCGACCGCGCCCTTGCCCACGAAAAGATCAGCTTCGTCTGGAACACCGGCGTCGAGGACGTGCTCGGTGAAGACAAGGTCACCGGCCTTCGGTTGAAGAACCTTGTGGCGGGCACTGAGACCGAACTTGCCGTTACGGGTGTTTTTATGGCCATTGGCAACGATCCCCGCACGGACCTCGTCAAGGGCAAGTTGGACCTGACTCCCGAGGGAACCATCGCCGTCGCCGGGCGCACCTCGAAGACAAGCCTCAAGGGTGTGTTTGCGGCAGGCGACGTCATCGACCCGACATACCGCCAGGCCATCACGGCTTCGGGTTCCGGCTGTGTAGCCGCACTCGACGTCGAGCACTACCTGGCCGACCTCCCCGCCTAAACGGCGCGCGCAGAAATCAACCGAAGAGAAGGACAAGGCTATGAGCAACGCAAAAGAAGTAACAGACGCTAGTTTCGGCACCGATGTACTGGCTTCTGACAAGCCGGTCATCGTGGACTTCTGGGCCGAATGGTGCGGACCGTGCCGCAAGCTTGGTCCGATCCTGGACGAGATCTCGGTGGAATACAGCGAGAAGGTGGATGTCGTTAAGGTCAACGTCGACGACAACCCGGCAATCGCAGCCCAGTACGGGATCACTTCGATCCCGGCTGTTTACCTTTTCCAGGGCGGCGAAGTGAAGAGCACCGTCATCGGGGCTCGACCCAAGCAGTTCTTTGAGAAAGAATTCGCTGACGTTCTGTCCTGATTCCAGTTTGGGGCGGTGCGTGTCACCGGCCAACACCAAGAATGGCCCTCCTTCCCCCCGGAAGCGGGGCCATTTTGGCCCTCCGCCTCAACCTCCCGTTCGCTCCTCGTTGCCGCCCCACGAGCTCGATAGGCAACGCTTCGGGGACGCGTGACGCGAACTGCATTAATTACCGGTTGTTTCTCCGGGAAATTTGCTCCACGAGCGTTGTACACCTTGGGGCTTTCCATTCCCTCGCCGGTGACGGGGTGGACGTAGTGCAACCAGGGACCTCACGGTCGGAGCTGATACCAAGGCGCTCAACGTAGGGCGCGCAGGTATTGCTGCCGGACCGGATCGTTGAACTTCTGTGGATCTCAGTGAATTCCGTTTCACGTGAAACAGTTTGGTCAGCTCTTAGCCGGTGACCAGAACTCTCGGAACTCGCGCTTATCGAAATCTCAAAAGAGTCTCACAGACACCCACGTCGCGACCAGCCACCATCTCCATAGGGCCTTGGTCCGACCTGATTGCAGTTCCTGGCCACCGCCAGATCGGGCCGCGCTTGTGTCCGCCAAAGAGCCCAATAACGGCGTCAGGCGCCGCACCATACGCGGCGGAAGTGCCCAAATGCCGGATTGTCCAGCTGGCAGCAGCCCGCTCCTGGCTTGCGTCCACCCCTCCACCCCGCGGGGTGAAGTACATATTCAGCCGCCCTCCGTGGACAGCGTGGTGCCAGTTTCACCTGGCTGCATATGTTTCACGTGAAACGTCCGCACCCCTGATTGCAGGCGCCTACTCCCACGGTGTGTTGACCCGTCGCGATCCGCACCACCAACTACTGCGTGCCTAACCAAGAGGGCTGCCTGTACATCCAGACGCAACGCCACCTATAGCCTCTCAGGAGAGCTCGGCACGGATATCGGGGGTCAAAGGATGGTTCAACTGCGGCGGACCCACCGGAACCAATTTGGAACCTTCGCAATGGACTCCCTGGAGCCGGATCACTCCTGATTACCATTGTTGGCACCCGGTCAGTGCCTTTATCGCAGCGGCGGCCGGGCGGCGCTAGCGCCGGGTAAACCGGACGCCGTCGCCGGAACTACGCCAATGTTTCACGTGAAACACATCATCCCTCGCATCGTCGCCGTCTCCGGTCACAAACGATGCGGAGTCTCAGGCGGCACGGGCGGGTTCACTTCCTGTACAGAGCCCAATATCTTCAGGGCCAGCCAGCTGGGGGACACGGGGCACAGAGGCGGTGCGGGCCACGATCAAGGACCTCGTACTGCAGTTGGGGTCCCGATGTCCTTCGGGCACCGCGCGTCTATCCGCGGCACCTCCTGCAGCGAACGCCGGTGCCTCGCGCTCCAGTCTGCGGTGAAGGACTGACAATAGAAAACCCGAGGAAAATACGGCAAACTCTGCCACAGGGGGACCGTGATACCCCCCCGCCGCCGAGAGGACTGCACCGTAGATGGAGAGGTCCACTGGGCGCTCTCTCTTCCGCCGGGCGAGAACGCCTGCAAGGACCGGCTGGAATGCCCGGCCGAACCATCCCTAGCGACATCATTTTGCCATTTGGCCGCCGTGGATCTCTTGGGAGGGCCCACGGATTAAGCGGTATCGTCCAGCCCGCGTTCTGCTGCATCAGCCAACTGATACCCAGCCTTCAGCGGAACCCTTTGGTGCGGGCCTCCAATGTCACTTCGGACACCCTAGAACGTACCTCGACAGGGGTCGCCAGATCACGATGGTCCGGGCATCCGATGGGGGAGGCTGAGGGAAGCAGGCCTAGCCGATACCTCCCCACTTCTCTTGTTGCCCTCGAAGAATGGGCTGTGCCGCAGCGACCGGGATTTGGCCCAGCGCTTCCCGAATCCAGTGTGCCCTGGCGGCACGCGGATGGTGATGCAGGGAGGCGGACTAAGACTGCCGATCATACCCAATAGCCCCAAACCGGGTAGATTCCCACAGCCTTCTCCACAGAGGTTACTCACAGGGTTATCCACAGGGGATGAGGGACTGATCACACGGTCGAAGCGTCGGCGCCCAGAGAGCCATTTGACGTTAACTCGGTTCGCGCCATTGCCCGTGATTCGAGGCCGTCCCTGGTCATCGACCCACGTACAGATTGTGGCTTGCATCAACAGCACCTTGTCTGAATATTCGTGGAAAATTAACCAGCTGCAGTGGATTAAGTAAGCACAGCCTAGCGTTTTCGGTGCCGCCAAAATAGCGTCGCCGGATGTTTCACGTGAAACGCTACGGGAGTCCTAACGCCCGGTTGGAAGCAGCTCGCAGCTGGCGCTCCAACGGCCCTGGCAGCAGCGTCGCGGCCCTGACCTGTGTGTCGAGTAATCCACAGCTTTATCCACAGCACTATCCACCGGGTTATCCACCGCCGACCACAACAGCCCAGGGAAGCCTCCGGGTACGCGGTCCCAATCTTCACCATCACCCGCCGAGCTGGAGGCATCCGTTATCGGCCCATGTCTGGCGTCCGCCACCCCGTCCAGCAGCCGTGGCAGCACGGATAAACGTGACGGTACCCCGCGATCAAAAGAGCACTCGCTCACGTCCGTGACGGCCGGGACAACTACTGTGAATAGCCACTACACACGATTGGGCTGCAGCGACCCTCAAAGCTCCACACGGGGGGCTCGTCGATTTCCGTCACTCGAAGCCCCATACGATCGGACGGCCACCCGAAGCTTGCAGACCCCCAGCCGCGCCCCGTCATCGCCAAACTCACACTGATGTCTGTCGCTTGGCGCGAGCATAAAGAACCGGTCTACCACCGTGCCACCCGCTGTGCCGGGTAAGGCCCGCGACGAAACAGCACGGCAACGAAGGTCGCCCACAGGGTGTGGGCAGAAAGGAGCTGTGGGCACGCTGCCGGCTCATGGGGGGCGCGCCCGCATGCCTGTCTAGGGCTTGTGCACGGCCTCCAGGCGTACATAGAGCGGTGCGGAGTGCAGTTGTCGAGAACCGAGACGCAAGGGGTCCAGAGAGCGGCCTAGGGGCCCCTAGACCGCTGCGAATTGCACCTGTCCTTGATCTGCGGCCAAGACCTGCCAGCCTAGCGCCCTGCAATTGTGAGTCATGGCGATCACCGCCCGGCGATGCCAGGCGTGTTGGTCATGCCCTGGGTTCGCTGCAATGAGACGCGGATCCAGCGGGGTTATGTGAATGTCCGGCACCCGGGCCTACCGCCGTCTACCGTACCCCAGTCCGTGCCATACCCCATCAACCGAGACAAGGAAGGATCCGACCGCCAGCTGAATGCAGACTCGATGCCGGGCCGCCAGCGTGCGGAGGCACAGTCTCCACTTTCGGGAATTGTCGAAGCAACAACCAGCTGACTGCGGCGATAGCCCAATAGTTAGTATTGGCGTCTGGCCGGGTAGCCCGCGGCAGCACGTGCTTTTGTGTTGGGCCAGCAGGAATTTGCCATTTCCAGCCGTGACTTCGGTGAACGGGCGCCTTTTGCTGCTTCAGCCGACAGGGCATCACCAGCAGGTGCAGCACCTTCGTGAGAATTGACGTCCATGTTTCACGTGAAACGTGTGTTCAGCGCGGGCGCAAATCTTCCGTGCAAACACCGTGGATCAATGAATGGGCACCGAAAACTGCCGCTGGCATGTCCTCTTATCTCCAGTTCGTCCATGGTCGTTGGGGGGGCATTTGGCATGCGTGCCAGCTCCGTCCCTTGACTGCAGGACAGCCTTGCTATTGCACCATAGGCACTTGAACGACTGAGCGGGTTCCAAGCGTGGCCCGGCAGCTGAGTCCGCAGAATTTGGACTGCATAGCAGGAGCCACCAAACGACCAACGGGTCCGCGCAGACCTTGCTGGCGTTGGAACCGCCACCGCTACCAATAGAAAGGGGCCTGTTTCACGTGAAACAGGCCCCTTCCAGTGTGTCGTTGATGCGCTATCCTGCCGCTCCCGGCGTCAAGACATCCATGATGCGGTTTAGATCCTCCACGCTTGCGAATTCAATACTGACACGACCCTTTCGCGCCCCCAACGAGATCTTGACGTTGGTATCAAGGCGGTCAGAAAGTGAAGACGCCAGATAGTCCAGGCGCTCGTGCCGTGCACCGGGCCGCGGAATGTTGTTTTTCGGTGTCGCTGTCGGGTTCTGATACAGCGTTACAGCTTCCTCCGTCGCGCGGACGGACATACCCTCGGCAACGATCTTTTGGGCCATTCTTTCCATCGCGGGGGCGTCGGGGAGGGCGAGCAGCGCGCGGGCATGACCGGCAGAGATAACACCGGCAGCTACGCGGCGCTGAACCAGTGGAGGCAGCTTGAGCAGACGCAGTGTGTTGGACACCTGGGGCCGGGATCGCCCAATACGGTCCGCCAGTTGTTCATGTGTGGTGCCAAAATCTTCCAGCAGCTGCTGGTATGCCGCGGCCTCTTCCAGCGGGTTCAGCTGACTGCGGTGGAGGTTCTCCAAGAGGGCGTCGCGAAGCAGGTCATCATCCGTCGTATCCCGCACGATGGCCGGAATGGTTTCGAGCCCAGCAGCCTGTACAGCCCGCCAACGACGCTCGCCCATAACAAGCTCGTAGGGTTCTCCACCTATTTCGGTTGAAGTACGAACAACAATTGGCTGGAGGACGCCGATTTCACGAACTGAATGCACCAGCTCTGCCATATCGTCCTCGTCGAAGACCGAACGGGGCTGTTTCCGGTTGGGATGGATGTCGGTGACCGGAATCTCCGCAAACCGGACCCCGGGAACTTCGACGAGCTCCACGTCCTGGCCCTGCCTTTGGGAACCAGTCTCAGCATCCGGCGCCTTGCGGACCGGCGCCTTCCTGGTTTCGGAAGCAGGCTTCGAGGACGTATGCGCCGACCCATCAATGTTTGCCGCTGCCGGCGAAGACGTCTCCGCCGGCGCCGCCACCATGTCCTCGGCGGGGACTAATTCACCAGCTGCTGCACCTGCATCGGGTGTTCGCTTTCGGCCTTCCGGAAAGAAGAGATCCACGGGGCGGGACGGCGCGGAACCACTGCCTGAAGCCGCAGCGGAACTTGGAATGAGTGCCCCAAGTCCACGGCCGAGGCCGCGTCGCTTATCGCTCATGGATAAATCCCTCCATTGGAAGAGTCGGTCAGCACCGGACTCTAGCTAGTGCAATTCTCGAAAAGATACTAACGTTGTGCGATTTCGGCTGCGGCTTCAAGATAGGACAGCGCCCCGCTGGACGAGGGATCGTACGTCATCACGGTCTGCTGGTAGCTGGGGGCTTCAGAAATCCGTACCGATCGCGGCACCACAGCCCCGAGTACCTGTTCCGGGAAGTGTTCGCGAACCTCTGCAGCCACTTGGGCAGCGAGATTGGTGCGGCCGTCGTACATCGTCAGAAGAATCGTAGAGACGACCAGATCCGCATTTAGGTGCTTCTGGATCATTTCGATGTTTTTCAGCAGCTGGCTGAGTCCCTCCAGTGCGTAGTACTCGCATTGAATCGGAATCAAAACCTCATTGGCAGCACAAAACGCGTTGACTGTCAGCAAGCCTAGGCTTGGGGGACAATCGATGAAGATGTAATCCAGGCGTTCCTCACCATTCTTGGCGCGTTCCTGGGCATACACATCAATCGCCCGCCGGAGCCGCTGCTCGCGGGCAACGAGGCTGACCAGCTCGATCTCCGCCCCGGCGAGGTGGATGGTGGCTGGCGCACAGATCAGCTTGGCAATGTCGGGGCAGGGAGCTACAACGTCCCGCAAGGGAAAGTCATTGATGAGCACGTCGTAAATGCTGTCGACTTCGGCGTGGTGTTCAATTCCCAACGCTGTCGACGCATTCCCCTGGGGATCGATGTCGATAACCAGGACGTTCAAGCCAGCGGCGGCCAGGGCGGCAGCAATATTGACCGTTGTGGTCGTCTTGCCCACTCCGCCCTTCTGATTGGAGACGGTAAAAATTCTGGTCTTCGCGGGCTTCGGGAGTTCACGGCCAAGAAGACGTTCACGCCGTTTGTTCTCATGGGCGAGTTCCCGGGCAATCGGACTGGAGTCGTCAAGGGAATCAAGCACATTTCCATTGGCAACTACCGAGGTTTCACGTGAAACACCAGCCATACCGCTGGCCTTTGCAACCGATACCGGACGATTACCAGTTTTCCGATGAACGACGGGGGGCACAACCGTGGCCCGTGCGGACCCCAGGGACACAAACGGGGGAATCCGCTGTGTGGAGGCTTCGCTACTGGTCACTGTGACACACTCACTCTCGTTCGGCTCTTGCTGCCGGTTACTAGCCTAACCTCTTACCCAAGGGGACAGAGGGCACCGGGCGGACGCTAGGCTTTCTTTTGAGGCTTATTCACAACGATACGGACAACCGTTGTGGGTTCTTCGAGGAGTCCTTCACCCACAAGCAAAACAGTGGTCTGCGTGCCACCAAGCTTGCGGATCACCTTGGCTGCCTTTTCGACTTCCTCGCCGGCGCTTCGTCCCTTGATCGCGATAACTTCACCTTTGCCCGCCAACAGCGGAATTGTGAGGCCGGCAAGGTTCGAGAGTGCTGTGACGGCCCGGGCCGTCACGACGTCGGCCTTCACCATCCCAACCGCCAGCTCTGCCCGGCTGCGCATCACCGTTACATTAATAAGGCCCAGGTCATCAACGACCTCCTGAAGCCAAACCACGCGGCGTTCGAGGGGCTCAATCAGGGTCAGTTCAAGGTCCGGGCGGGCAATGGCCAGACACAGGCCAGGCAATCCGGCCCCGCTGCCGACATCCGCCACGTGGCTTCCCTCGGCAATCTGACTCTCAATTACGGCACAGTTCAGCACGTGCCGGCTCCACAACCGGGGAACTTCGCGGGGACCGATGAGGCCCCGTTCCGTGCCCGAGGTGGCCAGATGCTCCACATACCGCTTTGCCAGGTTCAGGCGGTCCCCAAAGATCGTCTGTGCTGCCTGCAATTCAGCGTCGGTTATCTCAACCATCAAGGTATCCGCCGGCATCAGTCTGCAGAAACGACGATGTGACGTTCGGCGCCTTCGCCTTCAGACTCGCTGACGAGTCCCAGATCGGCAACGGCGTCGTGCACAATTTTGCGCTCATAGGCGCTCATCGGAGCAAGAGCAACGGCTTTACCGGACTCCTTAACGGAGGCAACGGCGGCGTCTGCAATCTTTTGCAGTTCGCCGGAACGCTCGGAACGGTAGCCGTTGATATCCAGAACCAACCGCGAGCGGTTTTCGGTCGCGGACAACACCGCCAGCCGGGTCAGTTCCTGAAGGGCTTCGAGTACCTCCCCGTCCGCACCAACCAGATTTTCCAGACCGGCTGATTCTTCCTCGGTAACGATTGAAATGTACGTGCGACCATTACGCACTTCGATGTCAATATCGCCGTCAATGTCGGCGATGTCCAGAAGTTCCTCGAGGTAGTCCGCGGCCACGTCGCCTTCTTCTTCCAGCCGACCGGCGGATGAACCCTTGCCCTCGTCAGCTGCCGATTCTTCGGTACCTTCATCAGTGGTCCGGTCAGCATCGTGGGTTCCGCTCAGGGCCTCGCCCTGCTCATCAATGGCTTCAGCGGAAATAGCGTGTTCGGTGCTCTCGGCGGACATTACTTCCTCTTCCTGTTCTTGCGTTGTGGCTGGACACGCTGGCTCTTAGCCGCCAGGGCCGCAGCGGCCGCAGCCTCCGCGGATTCGGCCTCGGCCTTCTTGGCACTAGTCAACGGCAAGGCAGGCAGGCCCTTGGCAGCACGACGCTCAGCCAGCGCCTTGGCGGCGGGGGATCCCGGCGTCGGCATACGGCGAATAACAAAGAACTGCTGACCCATGGTCCACAGGTTTGTGGTGGTCCAGTAGATCAGGACACCGATGGGGAAGTTGATCCCGCCGACGCCGAAGACCAGCGGCAGGATGTACAGCATCATCTTCTGCTGGCGCATAAACGGACTCGCCATGGCTTCCTCGGACATATTCTTCGCCATGATCTGCTTCTGGGTGATGAACTGTGAGGCCGTCATCGCCAGAATCATCACAATCGAGAGAATCCACACCGCAACGACGTTGCCGCCGGCCGGCGTACCGTGCAGCAGGGTGGCAGAGAGCGGGGCACCAAAAATGCTCGACTCATCGAACTGCAGGACCTGTTCGTGACTCATCGCGCCGATGCCGACACCGCTGGTCGCCGCCGACGTAATCCCGGAAAGGACCTGGAAGAGCGCAAAGAAGAACGGCATCTGGATCAGCATGGGAAGGCACGCCGAGAATGGGTTGGTGCCGTGCTTCTTGTACATGGCCATCTGTTCCTGGGCCATGGCCTGGCGGGACAGCTGATCAGTTTTGCCCTTGTACTTGTCCTGCAGCTTCTTCAGGTCCGGCTGCAGGAGCTGCATCCCGCGCTGGGCCTTGATCTGTTTGACGAATACGGGAATAAGCGCCGCGCGGATCACCAGCACCAGCCCGATGATGGATAGGGTCCACGTCCAGCCATTGGCGGCAGGCAACCCGATGACGCTCAGGCCATCGTGGAAGACCAACATAATGGCGGACACAAGCCACTTGAAAGGAAACATGATTGTTCCAAAGAAATCCATACGATATCCCTATTCGTCAGGCCGCAGAGCGGCCTTCTCCATCAGTCCGAGCAGCCAGATACTTGTCCGGATTGTTCATCACAACAATTGTGGGGGTGTGGTCTGCGGGCCATTCGCATTTACCGGCGGGGACATGGTCCACACCACCGGCATTCCAGGGGTGGCAGCGCACCAGGCGCTTGGCCGCCAGCCAGCTTCCCTTAACCGCGCCGTGCACGGTGACCGCTTCAAGGGCATAGGCCGAGCAGCTCGGGAAGAAACGGCAGACCTGGCCGTACAGCGGCGAAATCACCTTGCGGTATGCCAGGAGCAGCAGGATGAGGATATTGCGGGGCGCATTCCAGACTGCCCGGCCCAACCATTCCGCTGCGAACTTTGCAGGAGGGACGACGGCGGCAGTTAAGTTACGCACGCGAGGTCCCTTCCTGTGTTGTCTCGTAAGAAACTGACGAAGCAGCCTTAGGAAGGCGGCTGCCCAGCCGTTTCATGTTGTTTTCCAGTGCGGCGTCATAGTCCGATCGCAGTTGGTCCCAACTGGCTCCCGCCGCGGCGGGCAAGGCCCGAACCACGATCGCGAACCCGCTGCCGTATTTCTGCAAGGACAAGGCGCCGACTTCTCTCAGTCTCCTCTTAACGAGGTTCCTGGCAACAGCGTTCCCGACACTCTTGGAAACGATGAATCCGATCCGGCTTGGTTCACCGGCAGCCAAGGCTGCCGTATATAACACTACGTTCCGGCGTCCATTGCGGACACCGGAACGTACAGTTGTTGAAAAATCGGTTGATGTCCTCAGACGGTTGCGGGTGGCCAGCACCGTTAAACTCGCACAGGGATGTGGACCGACGAGTCAGTTATTTAGGCCGACAGCTCGGTGCGACCCTTGCCACGACGGGCTGCCAGGATGGCACGGCCGGCACGGGTACGCATACGAAGGCGGAAGCCGTGCTTCTTGGCTCGACGGCGGTTATTCGGCTGAAAAGTCCGCTTGCTCACGTTAGTTACTCCAGTGGGATCAAAGGTGCGCCCACCCGATCAAGGGGAAGAACTGGTCGACGCTAAGTTTTGTATGTGCCGCTTACCTCAACTCGCAAGACGCGCGGGGCGCCGGGAAAGATTCAAATGAGGCTTAAAGCGTACACATGGGACTTCACAACGTTAGGGCTTGCCGCCCTCCAGAGTCAAACCGGGCGTCGCGCCGCAGAGTTTCCCCAGCTGTGGCTAACTCCCTTCCCGGCCTGTGGATGACGAGTGCCAAAGGGTCCCAATTCGAACTACAGCAGTGTGATTATCCACAGGACAGAACCCAGCTATCTTCTGCCCATTTGATCCCCTAGAGTGTCCCAGTAGCCGATTATCCACGGACTGTGCATAACCCTGTGGATTAAGCCGGGGCCAGCGCACTGGTTCGGGCCATGTGGCTGCCGGCAATTTAGGCAAGCAAGTTTGAGGAACTGATTGATGACAGTAGACGAAGCCAACCAAGCCAACACTGTCGGAAGTTCCTGGCGGCGGGTAGTAAGCCTGCTGGAGAACGATCACCGGGTATCACCCCGGCAGCGCGGCTTCGTCATCCTCGCCCAAGCCCAGGGGCTCATCGGTTCAACCCTGCTGGTGGCGGTCCCCAATGAACTCACCCGTGAGGTACTCCAGACACAGGTGAAGGAAGCCCTCGACGACGCCCTCCGGAGCGTCTTCTCCGACGAAATCCGTTGTGCAATCGACGTCGACACCGATCTGGTCCCGCTGCACCCGGAACCCGAACCCGCCGTCGAATTGTCTCTCGTGGCCGATCCTTCCGTCGAACTAAAACCACAACCCATGCTGCCGAGCACGTCGCATGAATTTGGCCGCCTCAATCCGAAGTATGTCTTCGACACCTTTGTGATTGGTTCCTCCAACCGTTTCGCCCATGCTGCGGCGGTGGCCGTCGCTGAAGCGCCGGCCAAGGCCTACAACCCGCTCTTCATCTATGGCGATTCCGGTCTGGGCAAGACTCATCTGCTCCATGCGATCGGCCACTATGCCCGCAGGCTGTACAGCGGAATCCGGGTCCGCTACGTGAACTCCGAGGAATTCACCAACGACTTCATCAACTCCATCCGCGACGATGAAGGCACCAGCTTCAAAACGACGTACCGCAACGTGGATGTCCTCCTGATCGATGACATCCAGTTCCTGGCCGGCAAGGACCGGACGCTGGAGGAGTTCTTCCACACCTTCAACGCCCTGCACAACAACAACAAGCAGGTGGTCATCACCTCCGACCAACCACCCAAACTGCTCGCTGGCTTCGAGGACCGGATGAAGTCCCGCTTCGAATGGGGCCTGCTGACCGACATCCAGCCGCCGGAACTCGAGACCCGGATCGCAATCCTGCGCAAGAAGGCCCTCAGCGAGGGCCTCTCGGCACCGGACGACGCCCTGGAATACATCGCGTCGAAGATCTCCAGCAACATCCGCGAACTGGAGGGGGCACTGATCCGGGTCACGGCCTTCGCCAGCCTCAACCGCCAACCGGTGGACGTTGCCTTGGCAGAGATGGTGCTCAAGGACCTCATCACCGATGACGGGGCCCAGGAAATCACCTCCGCGCAGATCCTCACCCAGACCGCCGACTACTTCAAGCTCAGCATGGAGGAGCTCTGCAGTAAGTCGCGGACCAGGACCCTGGTCACCGCCCGGCAGATCGCCATGTATTTGTGCCGTGAACTCACGGATATGTCCCTTCCCAAGATCGGGCAGGAACTCGGCGGCCGCGACCACACCACGGTCATCCATGCAGACCGCAAGATCCGTGAGTTGATGGCGGAGCGCCGAGTGATCTACAACCAGGTCACCGAACTGACCAACAGGATCAAGCAGCAGCAGCGTAATTCCTAGGCAGTCGCGCCAAGCACTCTTACCTTATTAACAGACGCCTGTGGACAACCCTGTGGATAGTTAAGGGGACAACTGCGGTTAATGGGCTTAAAACCCTTAAGGCGCCTGTGGATCACGGGCAGCGGCGAAAACGTTATCCCCATCCACACCCTGTTTAAAACCTACTCCGCCCACAGTCCATGAACAGGCGTTAACCGCGGGAACGCACCGTCAAACGGGGTTATCCACAGTATCCACAGCAGTTATTAACACTACTAATCCCTCAATAATGAAATTCCCTCAAATAACAATCTCCGTCCCACCCAGGAACACGGCCAGGAACGAGCCGGCCGTCGGCAGAACCCGGGCACCGGAGCCGCCCGGACAATCTGCCCGGTTCCAACTCGGAGATGGGAGAATCACACTTCATGCGGCTAAGCTGTCTGCAGTATGTCCGTCCTGGACATCTTTTGTGATTCCTTGCCGGGCCGGTGGCCCGGCCATCAGTGATGACAGCAGCAATGAAAGGCGGCACCCTTCCGTGAAGTTCAGAGTCGAACGGGACGTCCTGGCAGAAGCCGTGACCTGGACCGCCCGGTCGTTGTCTCCGCGGCCGCCAGTACCCGTCCTTTCCGGTCTGCTACTGAAGGCTGAAGCCGGTACGGTGAGCCTCTCGAGCTTTGACTACGAGACCTCGGCAAGGCTCGAGATCGCTGCTGACATCACCACCGAGGGCACGATTCTGGTATCGGGACGGCTGCTCGCCGAGATATGCCGCAGCCTCCCTTCGGCGCCGGTCGACGTTGAGACCGACGGCAACAAAGTCACATTGACCTGCCGGCGCAGCAGCTTCCATCTCGCCACCATGCCCGAGGCCGAATACCCTCCGCTGCCTGCTCTGCCCGCAATCAGCGGCACAGTACCCGGCGACGCCTTCGCCCAGGCTGTCTCCCAGGTGATCATCGCAGCGAGCAAAGATGACACCCTGCCCATCCTCACCGGCGTCCGGATGGAAATCGAGGACGACCTGATCACCTTGCTGGCCACCGACCGTTACCGTCTGGCCATGCGCGAGGTTCCGTGGAAACCGGTCACTCCGGGCATCTCCACAAGCGCACTCGTCAAGGCCAAGACCCTCAATGAAGTTGCCAAGACTCTCGGCGGCAGCGGTGACATCCACCTCGCCCTCGCTGATGACGACAGTCGGCTCATTGGCTTTGAAAGCGGCGGCCGCACCACCACGTCCCTCCTCGTTGACGGCGACTACCCCAAGATTCGATCACTTTTTCCCGAGTCCACGCCGATCCATGCCACCGTGCAGACCTCGGAACTCGTCGAGGCCGTCCGTCGTGTCTCGCTCGTTGCGGAACGGAACACTCCGGTCCGGCTCGCGTTCACCCAAGGCCAGCTGCACCTCGATGCCGGCACCGGCGAAGATGCACAGGCATCAGAAGAGCTCGAGGCCCAGCTCACGGGCGAAGACATCACCGTCGCGTTCAACCCGCATTACCTGATTGAGGGCCTGAGCGTCATCGAGACCAAGTTTGTCCGGTTCTCCTTCACCAGTGCGCCCAAGCCGGCCATGATTACGGCCCAAAACGATGCCGACGGAGAAGACCAGGGCGACTACCGTTACCTGGTTATGCCGGTGCGGTTGCCCAACTAACCCGCAGTTGAGGCCGTTTTGAGGGATCAAAACGGCCTCAGCTGCCAGTCAGTTGGGTAGACGCCATTACCCGAAACACCCCAGCGCAGAAAAGAGTTCATCTAAGTGCACATTGGACTGATCGGCCTTGGAAAAATGGGTTTCAACATGCGCGAACGGCTGCGCGCGGGTGCAATTGACGTTACCGGTTTCGACCGCAACCCTGCGGTCACCGACGTCGCCAGCGTGGATGACCTGATCGCCGCCGTCCCGGCGCCGCGCGTGATCTGGGTGATGGTTCCCTCCGGCGGGATCACCGACGCCGTCATTACCGAACTTGGCACTAAACTCGACGCCGGTGACCTGGTCATCGACGGCGGCAATTCCCGCTTCACCGAGGACCAGAAACACGGCGCCGCACTGGCCGAAGTGGGCATCCAATTTGCCGACTGCGGTGTGTCCGGCGGCGTATGGGGCCTGCAGAACGGTTACGGATTGATGGCCGGCGGGGATGTGGTGGATATTGAGCGCGCCATGCCCGTCTTCGACGCACTTCGTCCCGAGGGCGAACGGGCCGACAGCTTCGTTCACGTCGGCGGGGTTGGAGCCGGCCACTACGCCAAGATGGTTCACAACGGCGTCGAATACGGCCTGATGCAGGCTTATGCCGAGGGGTATGAACTCCTCGCCGCTAAGGACATTGTGACCGATCTTCCCGGTACTTTCCGCGCCTGGCAGAAGGGGACTGTGGTCCGCTCGTGGCTGCTGGACCTGATGGTGAAGGCTCTCGATGAGGATCCCGGCCTGGAATCGATCGATGACTATGTTGAAGATTCCGGCGAGGGGCGTTGGACCGTGGAGGAAGCGATCGCCAACGCCGTGCCGGCCCCAGCCATCACGGCAGCCCTCTTTGCCCGCTTTTCATCGCGCGAGGACAACTCACCCGCCATGAAGATGGTTTCCGCACTGCGGCATCAATTCGGCGGCCACGCAACCCGTCCGGCAAAATAGTCCTGCCCCGAAATCCTGACCCGGCGTGTACCTAGAACAACTTTCGCTCACGGACTTCCGCAGCTATGCCCAGGTAGAGCTGAGCCTGGAGCCGGGTGTCACCGTGTTGGTAGGGTCAAACGGCATCGGCAAAACCAACCTGATGGAAGCCATCGGCTATTTGGCCTCACTCAGTTCGCACCGGGTCAGTTCCGATGCGCCGCTGCTGCGGTTTGGAACCGATCGGGCGATGATTCGTGCCAAGCTGGTCCGCGGCGAGCAGTCCACGGTGCTCGAACTCGAAATCAACGCCGCGCGCGCCAACCGCGCGCGGATCAACCGCAGCAACCCGGTCCGGGCCCGGGACATCTTGGGTATTTGCCAGACCGTTTTGTTTGCACCGGAGGATCTTGCCCTGGTCAAGGGTGACCCGTCCAGCCGGCGCCGTTTCCTCGATGAGCTCCTGGTCAGTCTCATCCCGAGGCATGCTGCCACCCGCAGCGACTATGACCGGGTGCTGAAACAGCGCAACGCGCTGTTGAAGTCCGCCCGGTCAGGAAAATTCAGTCCGGGACACGAATCCACCCTGGATGTCTGGGATCAGCACATGGCCCGGGCGGGAGCGGAGTTGCTGCATGCACGACTCGAATTGGTGGAAAGGCTTGGGCCGCATCTCAAAAGCGCCTATGCCCAGCTCACCGACGGGTCCAAGGAAGCAGGCGCGATCTACCGTTCCACCCTGCAGGGTGTTGTGGACGATGACGGCGCTGTGCCGGCCGAAGCCTTGGTGGCCGTTCCGGGTGCCAGCGGGCAAGTTCCGGGACCCGGGGATTTGCGGCTTCTCTCGATTGAACAGCTAACCGAACGCTACGTCCAGGCTTTCGCCTCGTCTCGGCGCAGGGAATTGGAACGCGGGATCTCCCTGGTTGGCCCGCACCGTGACGAACTCGAACTGGTGCTCGGTTCCGTCCCCGCCAAAGGCTATGCCTCGCATGGTGAAACGTGGTCCATGTGTCTGTCCCTCCGCCTGGCTTCGTACTATGTCATGCTCGATGATGCCCGCACGGGCGGATCAGCTCCCATCCTGATTCTGGACGATGTGTTCGCGGAGCTTGATGTCCAGCGCCGGCGTAAACTGGCCGCGATAGTATCCGGTGCCGAGCAGGTGCTCGTGACCGCCGCCGTCGAGGACGATATCCCCACGGAACTGGCCGGACGGCGGGTGAGGGTAGTCCCGGGAGGAATCGATGTGCGGGAAGATCGATGAATAAGGATACCGACGGCGGGCTGCAGCCGGGACGTGATCCGGACGATATCGATGCCGCGCAGTCGGCATTAAACAGAATGCGTGAGGCAGCCGCGGCCCGTGGCGAAATACGGCGCAAAGCCCCACCACGCCTCGGAACGGCTCCGCAAAAGCCTGGCCGCAGCTCCAGCAGCACCCGTGGCTTCGGACAATTCCACGGTACCGGCAGGGACCCGATGGGGCTGGGCAAAGTGGTGGGCCGCCTTGTTGCCGAGCGTGGTTGGAGCTCTCCTGTGGCCGTGGGATCGGTGATGGCCGAATGGTCAACGCTTGTGGGACCGGAAATATCCGCGCACTGCACGCCGGAGAGTTTCACCGATACCACTTTGCATGTCCGTTGCGATTCCACCGCCTGGGCAACGCAATTGCGCCTGCTCAGCATCAGCCTGCTGGAGAAATTCCGCACCGAACTTGGTGAAGGTGTGGTGACCAAGATCCAGGTCCTCGGACCTGCGGCGCCGAGCTGGCGCAAGGGTGGCCGGACGGTCAACGGGCGCGGACCGCGGGATACCTACGGATAGCGTTCAGCCTGCTGGTACGACAGGTCTGAAGCACTCCTTGCAAAAACTCTTGAAAATTCCGCAAACGGCGTGTAGGGCGCTCAGACGTACCGGAGTCGTATAGTCACCCGCATCCGGTACTCCCGGAGCCTTGCAGGTGGAGTCTGTGGCCTCCCAGCGGCACTTTCCTTCCCGTTTGGCGCGATGGAATGCGGGATTCACCCCTATAACACGGTAGAATCGGGGGAGATAACTGGGCGCCGGTGAAACGTTGACTGAGTCCGTTTCCGACGCAATTTTCGCGTGCGGTTAACGGATCCTCGAGTCGGCAGGACAACCGGTGTCATCAGTGCCGTGCCCGTTGGCAGAAGCTGTTTCCTCCGGGAAGGGGCGACGGCTGGCCTTTAACGAAAAAAGAGGAGTCGAAAGCGCCTGTGGCTAACGACAATGCAGAGATCCCGGCAGTGGAACCAGCAGTGGTAGCGGCGGATACCCCGCCGGAAGCCGCAATTGCCCACGGCTACGGCGCCAGCGACATTACGGTGCTCGAAGGCCTGGAGGCCGTCCGGAAACGTCCCGGCATGTACATCGGTTCCACCGGACCGCGCGGATTGCACCACCTGGTCTATGAAGTCGTGGATAACTCCGTCGATGAGGCCCTGGCCGGGTACTGCACCCACATTGAAATTGTGCTGCAGGCCGACGGCGGGGTCAAGGTGGTTGACAACGGCCGCGGCATCCCGGTGGACATGCACCCAACGGAGCACAAGCCCACGGTGGAGGTCGTGATGACCATCCTGCACGCTGGCGGCAAGTTCGGCGGCGGAGGTTACGCCGTCTCCGGCGGCCTGCACGGGGTGGGCATCTCAGTCGTCAACGCGCTCTCCAGCCGGGTCGATACCGAGGTCCGCCGCCAGGGCCATGTTTGGCGGATGTCCTTCGCGGACGGCGGCAAACCCCAGGGCGGACTTGTCCAGGGCGAGGAAGCCAGCGAGACCGGCACCACCCAGACGTTCTACCCGGATGCCGGTATTTTTGAATCGACGGAGTTCGATTTCGAAACACTGCGCGCCCGCTTCCAGCAGATGGCGTTCCTGAACAAGGGACTGCGGATCACGCTGACCGATGAGAGGCGCGCTGCCGAGGAGCCGACCGAGGACGCTGACCTCGATCTCGACGCCGTTGCAGTCGACGGTGAAGTCCCGGCGGAGTTCCACACCGTTGTGTACCAATACGATGACGGGTTGCTGGACTACGTCAAGCACCTGAACTCCGGCAAAAAGGTCGACGTCGTCCATGAGGATGTCATCGCCTTTGAAACCGAGGATACCGAACGTCACATTGCGCTGGAAATGGCGATGCAGTGGACCAACGCGTACTCCGAGAGTGTCCACACCTATGCCAACACCATTAATACCCACGAGGGTGGCACCCACGAAGAGGGATTCCGCGCTGCGATGACCTCGCTCATCAACCGCTATGCGCGGGAAAAGAGCATCATCAAGGAAAAGGATGACAACCTTACCGGCGACGACATTCGTGAAGGACTGACGGCAGTCATTTCGGTCAAGCTGGCCGAGCCCCAGTTTGAAGGCCAAACCAAGACCAAGCTCGGCAACTCCGAGGTGAAGGGATTCGTCCAGCGAGTCGTCACAGACGGCCTTGGCGACTGGCTGGAAAGGAATCCCGGCCCGGCCCGCGACGTTATCCGCAAGGCCATCTCCGCGGCCCAGGCCCGGATGGCAGCCCGCAAGGCCCGCGACAACGCCCGCCGGAAGAGCCCGCTGGAATCTTTCGGGATGCCTGGCAAGCTCTCGGACTGCTCTTCCAAGAATCCGGAAAAGTGTGAGGTCTACATCGTCGAGGGCGACTCCGCCGGTGGTTCCGCCAAGCGCGGACGCAACCCGGAAACCCAGGCCATCCTCCCGCTGCGTGGAAAAATCCTCAACGTTGAACGGGCTCGGCTGGACAAGGCACTGGGCAACGCCGAGGTCCAGTCCATGATTACCGCCTTCGGTACGGGGATTGGCGAAGACTTCGACCTGAGCAAACTCCGGTACCACAAGATTGTCCTGATGGCGGATGCCGACGTCGACGGCCAGCACATCACCACCTTGCTGATGACCTTGTTGTTCCGCTACATGCGCCCGCTGATAGAAAACGGCTACGTCTATCTGGCGCAGCCTCCGCTGTACCGGATCAAGTGGTCCAACGCTCCGCACGACTACGTCTATAGCGACCGGGAGCGCGATGCGCGCCTGCTGTCCGGCCAGGCGGCCGGCCGCCGCATTCCCAAGGACAACGGCATCCAGCGCTACAAGGGCTTGGGTGAAATGGACTATACGGAACTGTGGGACACCACCATGGACCCCGATCACCGCACACTGTTGCAGGTCACGATGGACGATGCCCTGGCCGCGGACCAAACTTTCTCCACCCTGATGGGTGAGGACGTTGAATCCCGTCGAAACTTCATTCAGCAGAACGCCAAGGACGTTCGGTTCCTGGACATCTAGGGTACTCAAGCCCTACATATCCCTGGACCGATATATACCTGAAACGGAAAATATAGACTATGAGTGACGAAACACCAGAAGTTCCGGCCGGCGCGGCCGACGCTGAGCCCGTTATTGAGGGCACCGTCCTTGGTACCGACGTGCTGACCGACCGTGTTGAACAGGTTGACCTGCAGACCGAAATGCAGCGATCCTACCTTGACTACGCGATGGCCGTGATTGTGGGGCGTGCCCTCCCGGACGTCCGCGACGGCCTCAAGCCGGTCCACCGCCGCGTGCTCTACGCCATGTTCGACGGCGGCTACCGACCGGAGCGCTCCTTCAATAAGTGCGCCCGTGTGGTCGGCGAAGTTATGGGCCAGTACCACCCGCACGGCGACACCGCCATCTACGATGCCCTGGTGCGCCTGATCCAGGACTGGACGATGCGCTACCCGCTGGCGCTGGGCCAGGGTAACTTCGGCTCTCCCGGCAATGACGGCGCGGCGGCACCCCGATACACCGAAACGAAGATGGCGCAGCTGGCCATGGAAATGGTCCGCGACATCGACGAGGAAACTGTCGATTTCCAGGACAACTACGACGGTAAAAACCAGGAACCCACCATCCTGCCGGCGCGGTTCCCGAACCTTTTGGTCAACGGATCCTCGGGCATTGCCGTTGGTATGGCAACCAACATTCCGCCGCACAACCTCCGTGAGGTTGCCGACGGGGTGCAGTGGTATCTGGCCAACCCGACCGCCAGCCGGGAGGAACTGCTCGAAGAGCTGATCACACGCATCAAGGGGCCCGACTTCCCGACCGGGGCCACCATCCTGGGCCACCGGGGGATTGAGGATGCCTACCGTACGGGCCGCGGCTCGATTACGATGCGGGCCGTTGTCAACGTCGAGGAACTCCAGGGCCGTACCTGCCTTGTGGTCACCGAGCTGCCCTATCAGGCCAACCCGGACAACCTGGCGATCAAGATTGCCGAGCTCGTTAAAGACGGCAAAATCTCGGGTATTGCCGACCTGAGGGATGAGACCTCGGGACGCACCGGACAGCGGCTCGTGATTGTGCTCAAACGCGACGCAGTTGCCAAGGTGGTGTTGAACAACCTCTACAAGCACACCCAGCTGCAGGACAATTTCGCCGCAAACATGCTGGCGATCGTTGATGGTGTGCCCCGCACCCTGAGCCTGGATGCCTTTATCCGGCACTGGGTGACCCACCAGCTCGACGTCATCGCCCGCCGGACCCGGTACCGGCTCCGCAAGGCCGAGGAGGAAGCGCACATCCTGCGTGCCCTGTTGAAGGCGCTCGATGCACTCGACGAAGTCATTGCACTGATCCGGGCCTCGAACACGACCGAAGCGGCCCGCGATGGTCTGATGCAACTCTTGGACATTGACGAACTCCAGGCCCGGGCCATCCTCGACATGCAGCTGCGCCGGCTGGCGGCCCTGGAACGGCAGAAGATCCAGGACCGCCACGCAGAACTCCAAGCCATGATCACCGAGTTCAACTCGATCCTGGCCTCGGAAGAACGCCAGCGTGGAATCATCAGCACCGAGTTGGCCGAAATCGTAGCCAAACACGGCGATGACCGGCGTACCAAGGTCCTGCTGGGCTTCGACGGGGACATGTCGATGGAGGACCTGATCCCCGAAGAGGAAATGGTCGTCACGATCACCCGCGGCGGCTACGTCAAGCGCACCCGCAGCGACAACTACCGCTCGCAGCAGCGCGGCGGCAAGGGCATCAAGGGCGCACAGCTGCGTGGCGACGACGTCGTCGAACACTTCTTCGTCACCACCACCCACCACTGGCTGCTGTTCTTCACGAACCTTGGCCGGGTATACCGGGCGAAGGCGTACGAGCTCGTGGAAGCCGGGCGCGACGCCAAGGGCCAGCACGTGGCCAACCTGCTCGCGTTCCAGCCGGACGAACACATTGCCCAGGTGCTGGACCTGCGGGACTACCAGCAATCGCCGTATCTGGTCCTCGCCACCAAGCGTGGCCTGGTGAAAAAGACCCGCCTCGAGGACTATGACACCAACCGCTCCGCAGGCGTCATCGCAATCAACCTTCGCGATGAAGATGAACTGGTCTCGGCACAGCTGGTTTCCGAAACGGATGACCTGATGCTGGTTTCCCGCATGGGCCAGTCGATTCGTTTCACCGCCACCGATGAAGCCCTGCGCCCGATGGGGCGGGCAACGTCCGGCGTTACCGGCATGAAATTCCGCGAGGACGACGAACTTCTGGCCGCCGACGTGGTTACGGAGGGCTCCTTCGTCTTTGTCGTCACGGAGGGCGGCTACGCCAAGCGCACCGCCGTGGAGGAATACCGCCTCCAGGGCCGTGGCGGCCTCGGCATCAAGGTGGGCAAGTACCAGGAAGAGCGCGGCCATCTGGTGGGCGCCCTGATTGTCCAGGCCGAAGATGAGGTCCTGGTGGTTATGGAAGGCGGAAAGGTGGTCCGTTCCTCGGTGGCCGGAGTGCCGGCCAAGGGGCGCGACACCATGGGCGTTATCTTCGCCAAACCCGACAAGAACGACCGCATCATCGAGGTGGCACGCAACAGCGAGCGTGGACTGGAAACCGACGAGGTGGTCGAAGACGAAGATGCAGTCGATGCTGCCGAAAGTCAGGCATCGGCGACGGATGACGTAACGTTGGCTGAAGATACCGGATCACACGAGGGGTCCGCAGCGGAAGAATCAGCACCGGCCCCGGAGTCAGATGAGTCATCAGGCAATGCCGAGCTGGACGAAGACAACACCGGAGGTAACGCGTGAGTAATTCCGACTCATATCCCAAGCCGAACAGCGGCGTACCCGGCGGGGTGCGGCAGCCCGCCTCCGCACCGCGGGTAGGTGCGCCGTCGCGTCCCGAGCAAAGTCCGGGAGCTTCGGGTGCGGCTGCTGGCTCGGCCCAGCGGCCGCAGGCCCCCGGGCAGCGTCCCGCACAGGGACGACCCGCTGCTGCCGGGCAGCGCCCGGCCACCCCCGGACAGGGCCCGGGGCAGAACCGCCCGGGGCAGACCAGTCCTGGGCAGACCCGTCCGGGACAAAACCGTCCGGGACAAAACACAGCCGGACTGATTAAGCCGGCGCCCAAGGCCAAGGTCCGCCGGGCGCGCCTGTTGGTGAGCAAGGTTGACCCTTGGTCCGTGTTGAAGATGGCATTCCTGCTCTCCGTGGCACTGGGCATCGTGACGGTCGTGGCAGCCATTGTGCTCTGGACGGTCTTGGACCTGACCGGAATCTTCGACCAGGTCGATGGCCTCCTCGGCACGCTGGCCGGCTCCGAAGGCGGCGGCTTCGAGTTGAAAAAGGTCGCCTCATTGGGGCAAGTGGCATCGTTCGCTACCATCATTGCCGTCATCAACGTTGTGCTGCTGACGGCGCTGTCCATGCTCTCGGCCGTGCTGTACAACATCTCCGCCACCCTGGTAGGCGGCATCGGCGTCACCCTCACGGACGACTAAACCCGCGGTTTTCCCCGAAAAATCGCGGGAAAATGCCTCGATTTGAGATCGGGCCGGGATGTGCTGTAAAGTCGTATCTCGGCCCGATGAGGCATCGGGGCGTATAGCTCAGGCGGTTAGAGCGCTTCGCTGATAACGAAGAGGTCCCAGGTTCAAGTCCTGGTACGCCCACGGAATCTGTACAGATTCAAGTGGAGGGTCGGTGGTAGTACTTACCACTGAACCGGAACGGGGTGCATGTGAAGAAGTTGCTGGTTTTTATAGCCACGATCGCAGGCGTCCTGCTCTACAAGAAAGTGCAGGAATCCGAGGCCCGGAAAACAGTCTGGAGCAGATCGACCGACACGGTTGATTAGCCCAGATCCCAGGCGCAGGAGCTGGAAAACAGCTCCACGAACTGGGGTATGATTGTCGGGTTGCTTCTTATGGGGGCATGGCGCAATTGGTAGCGCACCTGCTTTGCAAGCAGGGGGTTCGGGGTTCGAGTCCCCGTGCCTCCACCATAGGAGAGGCCCCGGCCCGCGGAAACGCGGACCGGGGCCTTTTGCATTCCCGCTGACGTGCAGGCCAGCGCTGGGACCCTCGTTTCACTCCGGACGCACACGGTTAAGTGCAGCCTTTCCGCGCCCATTACTCTTAGACCGTGAACTTCTTCCTAGCCGCCCTGGGCGTCCTTGGCGTGGCTTCCTCCGGGCCGCTTATAGCAGCGACGCTGGGGGCCACCTCGGTCAGTGCACTGGCGATCGCCTTTTGGCGTAATGCCATCGGGTCGGTTGTGATGGCTGGCCCCGTCCTGGTCCGGGGCCCGCGTCAGTTCGGCAGGGTCACCGGCAGCGAGTTCCGTTGGTCACTGGCGGCTGCAGTTGCCCTGGCGCTGCACTTTGCGTGCTTTATTACCTCTTTGCAGTTGACCTCGGTCGCGGCAGCCACTGCCCTCGTCTGCCTGCAGTCCGGCTGGATAGCCATCTTCCAGCTCTTCCGCGGCGTCCGGCACCGCTGGCCCGTCCTGGCCGGCCTGGGCCTCGCGTTTGTTGGGGTTATTGCCATCACGGGATTCGACATGGGAGCTTCCCAGGGTGCCCTGCTGGGCGACCTCCTGGCGGTGGTAGGCGGCGCCCTGGCGGGAATCTATACCATGGCCGGCGGCAAGGCGCGCCAGAGCCTGGGGACGGGCGTCTACACCACGCTGTGCTACGGGATGTGTGCGGCCGTCGTTGCGCTGCTGGCGCTGTTCTCGCAGCAACCGCTGGCCGGCTTCGAAACAACCGGCTGGCTCGGCATCCTGGCCATCACAGTCTGCGCACAGCTCATCGGCCACACCGCCTTCAATCACCTGCTGGCCACCATGAGTCCGCTGCTGGTCTCGATGATCATCCTGCTGGAGATTCCTGGAGCCGCGCTGCTGGCTGCGGCGTTTCTGTCCGAGACCTTGCCGGCCGGAACCTACGCGGGTTTGGCGTTGATCCTGGTGGGTCTCGGCGTGGTGGTCCTGGGCCAGCGTGGTTCCCGCTCGGTGCAGGGTGCCGGGGCTCCGCTGGCGGAACTGGGGACGGACTGACGACGGCGGGACAGCGGCCCCGCGTCGCAGCGACGGGTGTTACTGGCCGCCGCGGCGGCCAGGCTGGGCGGTGTTGACAGTGTGGATGGCGCGGAGCAGCTTGGCAGGAAAGTAGACGGAGAAGAAAACGACCATGGGGGCCTTGAGTGCCATCTTCTTGACGTTGTGGGCCTTGTACGTACGGTCGAAACGCGTCACGTAGTAGCGGTAGTCGCGGGGCGAGTCTTCCAGCCGGCGCGCGGACATCCCCGAGACCATCTGTGGCCAGTATTGGATCCGGAGTTCATGGTCGGCCAGGTGCAGGGACAAATCGATGTCCTCGTGCATCTCGTCCTTCTCATCCCGGCACGTCTCGCTCCGGATTATTTCCCAAGCTGAGCGGCGGAGGGCCATGTTTGACCCAAAGAGGAAGTGGTACTGATGCTTGGCCAGCCTGAGCATCAGTTGTCGCATTTTGTCGTCTGCTTTCAGGCCAAAACGACGCATCGGCATGTCGTAATAGACGACCGGTCCGGTCGCGGCGTGCACCGCCTTGTCCCGGAAAGCCTTCTGCACCTGTTCGACCCAGTCGGGTTCGAGAACGGAGTCGGCGTCGATCCGGCCCAGGATGTCTCCGGTGGCGCGGTCCAAGCCAAAGTTGCGGGTCGGGATCAGTCCCTGGTCCCGGTCCTGGCTGAGCAGGATGATGGGGCTTTCCGGGTACTCCAACTGCATTTGCCGGACGATCTCACCCGTACGGTCCGTTGACATGTTGTCGACCACAATGATCTCGTGTGCCGGAACGGACTGGTACACGGCAGCAATCAGGCACTGCCGGATAACACTTTCCTCGTTGTAGGCCGGAATCACGATCGAGACGTCGGGCGTCTGGACAGCATCGTCTAAGGCATCCTCAGAGGATTTTTCGGGTGACATTCCCCCCAATTTAGCACCACCACGGTCTTTCCAGCCCGGCGCCGGGCAATACCGGGCCACGAACTGGTAAACATCGTGCGAAAAGAAGGGAAGGACCCCGCCCGCGGCGGAGTCCTTCCCTTAACGACCGCCTGGTGACGGCCCTAGGCGTGCTTAGCTGCCGGTGTTCTTGTCCGTGCCGTTGTTGCGGCTCGCAGCGATGTTTCGGGCTGCGGTCTTCGCGTCCGTGGCGACCTTGGCGGAGGCGTCCTTGACGTCCTCGGCAAGGTCCGTGGCGACCTTGGCTGAGGTGTCCTTGACGTCCTCGGCAGCGTCCGTGACGACCTTGGCAGCGTGCTTGGCTTTGTCCGCGGCGTCGCCAGTGGACTTGGCAGCATCTGATGTGGCGTCGGCGGCAGCGTCTGCAGCGTCAACCGTTGCTGCGCCGGCCTGGCCAGCGGCTTCCTTAGCGGAATTCTTGACGTCGTTGACCGTAGTGGCCGGCACGGGAGCGGGGGTGACCGGTGCAGGCGTCTGCCAGGGATCTTCGACCGGCCTGGAAGCCTTCCACGCGGCCACACCGGCCGCGGCAGCGGCCGCGATGACGCCGAAGATCAGCAGCCCGCGGTGCTTGGGTTTCTGCGGTTTGGCCACCTCGACGCCAACGGCCTGGCCGGCCTTCTTGGCAGCGACCTTGACGTGCGTCCCTGCGGTCTTGGCCTGCTCCTGGACGGAGTGGATGATCCCCGCGTCGCCGAGGCGCTGGGCAACTGCATCGACATGGGCCGGCGCGTTCTGGAGTGATCGGTGTACGGCGTCGGAGGCCTGGCCGAGCTGGTCCGAGAGTTTCGGCAGATAGTCCACGACAACCCGGTCGCGGGCGTTGGCGAGGACCGGAGTTGCCTTGTCCAGCGCCTCCTGCAGGCGGGGGGTTGCTCCCTCAACGGCGTCATGGATCCGCGGCGCGAGATTGGCAAGCCCGTCCTGGAGGCGCGGGGTCACCGTAGCAACGCCGTCGGCGAGATTGTGTGCCGCCGACTTGAGCCCCTCCTGGATCTTGGGGGAAGCTGAATCCAAGCCATGCTGCAGGCGCGGAACGGCCCAGCTGACTGCCGCTTCAACCCTTGGGGTCGCCCATTCCTTGGCGTTCTCGACCCCGGTGCTGACTGAATGCTCCAGCTCACGGGCAATTCGATCCGTTTTCTTCACAACTACCTCCCGATTAAATGTGACGGTTCTGGAGTTAGCCTACGTGTCCGGGACCCCACCGGCTATTCTTCAGGCCGATTCCGGGCGGATTTCACCCAGCGCGGAACTGGCGCACCCGCCCCGCCTGCAGGGGTCGTTCGTGGAAGAATAGGGGCCATGACTGCCATCGCAACTGCAAAAGCAACTATCCACACGAGCCTGGGCGACGTCGTTGTTAATCTCTTCGGCAACCATGCTCCCAAAACCGTCGAAAACTTCGTCGGCCTGGCGACCGGCGAGAAGGCCTGGACGCACCCGGAATCGGGCGATGACAAGACGGGGACGCCGCTGTATGACGGCACTATCTTCCACCGCATCATCAAGGACTTTATGATCCAGGCGGGCGATCCCCTGGGCCGTGGTGTTGGCGGACCCGGCTATAAGTTCGATGATGAAATCCACCCGGAGCTGACGTTCAACGAGCCCTACAAACTGGCCATGGCGAACGCCGGCATCCAGATGGGCCGCGGTACCAACGGTTCGCAGTTCTTTATCACCACCATCCCCACCGGCTGGCTGCAGGGCAAACACAGCATCTTCGGCGAGGTGGCCGACGACGAGTCCAAGAAGGTTGTTGACGCCATTGAAGGTGTCCGCACCGGAATGGGCGACCGTCCGGTCGAGGACGTCACCATCAACAGCATTGATGTAGTGAAGCTCTAAGCCCGGCTTATGAGCTACGGAATTCCGGCGGCGGAGCCGTCCGCGCAGATCCCGGTGTGCCCCAGGCACCCGGATAGGGCCGCCTACGTGCGATGCCAGCGTTGCGGGCGCCCCGCCTGCCCCGACTGCCAGCGGGCGGCCGCCGTCGGATTCCAATGTGTTGATTGCGTCAACGAAACAAAACGTACGACGCCGGATGTCCGGACGGTCTATGGCGGCGCGGTAACCACAGGCAAACCTGTGGCCACGCTTACCCTCATCGGCCTCTGTGTCCTGGTCTATGTTCTCCAGTGGCTGGTGCCGAATGACGACATCTACCAGAACTTCGCGTTCGCTACGGTTTATGCCACCCCGGAGTACGGGGTCTTCGAACCCTGGCGCATGGTGACGTCCGCCTTCCTCCATTCCCAGGGCTTCATCCTGCACATTGTGCTGAACATGTACATGCTCTGGGTGTTTGGTCAGGCGCTCGAGCCCCTTTTGGGTCGGATCCGCTTCCTTGCCGTCTATTTGTTGTCCGCCTTCGGCGGCTCGGTCGGCTACCTCGTGCTGACCCCCGGATACGTCCCGGGCCAACCGCTCAGCGGCGTTGTGGGTGCCTCGGGTGCCATTTTTGGACTTTTTGGCGCCATGCTTGTGGTCCAACGCCGCCGCGGCGGCGATACCAGGCAACTCTGGGTGCTCATCCTGATTAATGGTGTCATCGGCTTCCTGGTACCGACGATTGCCTGGCAGGCCCACCTGGGCGGGGCGGTAACCGGTGCCCTGTGCGCAGCCGTTGTTGCCTACACCCCGCGCGGACCGCGCCAGGGACTAATGCAGGCAGGCGGCCTGGTCCTGGTACTGGCCTTGCTTGTCGGCATCTCCGTTTTCAGGGTTGCCACCGCCTGAAGCCCGGCTGGCCGGTGATCCCTCCCCCACCCTGCCTGCGGCGGACTCTGTTCCCAGGGATTCCACTCCCGGCTTCCCGCGGCCTTTTTTGGAGCGTAAACGCCGTTTTAGCCAACGCGCCCTGACGGGCGCGTTTTTTGTGTTGCCACTCCTTGTCTGGCTGGGCCCGGCAGGCCCGGCGACAGTATCCCGCAGTAGTTCTCCACAGGGGTTATCCACACTGTTGGTAACTTACACACGTGTAGTTCATCAGCCCACCATTGATCTGACGGCCACACCGGGGGATCTTGCGAAGCGGCGCCAAGCGATTTCCACAATTGTGGATAACCGCGGTGGGGAGGGCTGTGGTTAAGTGGACAACCCGGGTCCTGCTTGGGTTCGATCCGGTGCAGATGCCAAAGAAGTGACGATCGGTGCCCGGTACGGATGGCAAACTCCGGTCAGGTGGCCGTCTCGACGTTGATTTCAACAAGTTTTTGCACAGTGTTAATAACTTGTCGCTCCAAGTAAGGTAGCCAGGATCGGCCCCACAGTGCGTTGGAGCGCCTCTAGCGGGACCCGACGGGCCAACTTATCCCCAACTGTGGATAAGTTGTGGGTACTGGGTTGTTATTAAGTGGATAACTCGTGAGAAGGGGCACGGTTGAGCCCTTTTGCCGGTCATTTCCCGGCTAATAGTCCCACTGCGACGAAGAGCGTGCCGGACCGAATACTTATCCACAGGCAATCCACACTGTTAATAACTACCGGGACTGTCAGAGTGTGCGTATCCCTCGCCGGACGAGGCCCCTAAAGGCCAGCATCCGCGGGGAAGGCGGCGACGAGAGCCAAAGACTGCCAGAAGTTATCCACACTGTGGATAACTTAAACCATACTTGTTCACAGCCTGCTGTCCTTAGCGCGGCCAGATGCCCGAGCTTCCCCGACGGTGGCTGTCCATCAGATGCGTATCAACCATTCCGATGGCTTCCATCAAGGCGTACATGGTGGTGGGGCCGACAAAGGCGAAACCACGCTTGCGCAATGCTGTGGACAGGGCGATGGACTCCGTCGACGTTGTGGGGATGTCCGCATGCGTTCTCGGCAGGGGTGTAGAGGCGGGTTGGAAGGACCACACGAAGTCGACCAGCCCGCCGTCGGCCCGCAGGGCGATAGTGGCTTGGGCGTTGGTGACCGCTGCCCGGATCTTCAGCCGGTTGCGGACGATTCCGGCGTCCAGGAGGAGACGCTGAACATCCGCTTCGGTGAAGGCCGCTACCGTCTCGGGGCGGAAATTCCCGAAGGCGGCCCGGAACGCCGGACGCTTGCGGAGGATCGTGGCCCAGGACAGTCCGGCCTGGAACGCCTCCAGGCTGATGCGTTCGAACAGTCCCTGTTCGTCCCGCACCGGAAGTCCCCACTCCGTGTCGTAGTACTCGCGCAGCATCGGATCCACGGCCGCCCAGGGCGGCCTGGCGAGGCCGTCCTCCCCGAGGATCGGGCCGGCTACGTCCCGTACCATCCGGGTTTCCTCACTCGCACTATTCTCCGCTCCAGGCTGACGGGCCCGTGGGCTGCCGGGACAAATTGCGCAAAAGACCGGCACACGGGGTGTACCGGTCTTTCGGTCGTTGCGACGGGCTTAGGACCGCCAGCGGGTGGTCATTAGGAAGCCGGCGATGGCGATTCCGAAACCAGCCATAATGTTCCCTGATCCCCAGGCGGCCACGGGAAGTGTGCCTTCGCTGATGTAGAAAGTGATGATCCACAGGAGGCCGAGGATCATCAGGCCAAACATTACGGGCTTAAACCAGACCGGGTTGGGTTTGTTGGCCTGCGCGGCGGAAGTCTGTGGCGTTGCCTCGATTGTGCGCTTGCGGCGTTTTGACTCGGGCACGGGTCCTCCTGGGCGGCTGGAACAAAAGCGGGACCCCGGCTTGATATCCTGCAAGGAGGAATGCACCGGCGGTCAGCGCGCTTTTGGTCATGTTTGTGGTCGTATTCGGACCCAATTCTAGCTGTAGTTAACACCGCGGCGGTGTCCGCCGCGAACGTCCGGGAGGAGAAGCCACGTGCTGCAACTGCAGGACAGCGCCGCACGCCGTTTCACCCGCGGCCCCCGAACATTCCGCCGGACTGTCCTGGTCCTGGGCGAGTTGCTCGTCACCGCGGGTTTCATCGTCTTCCTGTTTGTCCTCTGGCAGCTGTGGGGGACCAACATGGCAGCGGATGCCCGGCAGCGTGAGATGGTCAGGGAGTTCAGCCGGAATCTGGCGGACCCGGCCGCGGCGGTAGCGGCGCCCGCCGTCGTCGACGGCCGGCCGACTGTCGCCGCGGAGCCTGCCACCGGTACCACTCTCGGCGTTGTCTACATTCCCCGGTTCGGCGCTGACTATGCCAGACCCCTGGTCCAGGGTACCTCTCCGGCAATTCTGGATGCCCTCGGAATCGGCCACTACGAAGGCACGGCCATGCCTGGCGCGGTGGGAAACGTCGCGGTCGCCGGCCACCGGCAGACCCATGGGGCCGTTCTGGATAACATCGATGAGCTGGTCCCCGGGGACCGGATCTACATTCAGACCAGGGACGGCTACTACGTGTACAGCTTCCGGAACAGCGAGGTCGTCCTCCCTGCCAGGACGGACGTCCTGCTGCCGGTGCCCGCACAACCCGACGCCGCAGCCACGGAACGCTACCTGACGATGACAAGTTGCAATCCCCGGTTCGGCTCCCAGGAACGGGTCATCGCCTACTCGGTGCTTGAGCGCTGGCAACCGGCATCGGCCGGTCCTCCACCGGCTGAGATCGCCGGCCAGGTCCAGCGTGCCGCCGGGGAGGACTGAGGAGTGTACGCCTGGATCTTCCGGCATTTGCCGGGCCCCCGCTGGCTCCGCATTACGACTGCGCTGGTGTTGGTCGCCGGCGTGCTGGTAATGATGGTTCAGTTCCTTTTTCCCTGGATGGCACAATTCACCCAGTTCACTGATTCAACGATTGGTTCAGCAAGGCACCCATGAGTACAACCAAGATTCTCGTCGTCGATAACTATGACAGCTTTGTTTACACCCTGGTGGGTTACCTCCAGGAACTCGGTGCGGAGACGACAGTGGTCCGCAACGACGATGTCACCTTGGCTGAGGCGATCGATCTCGCGGAGGCACGTGAGGGCGTCCTCATCTCGCCGGGACCCGGAAACCCTGCCGGTGCGGGAGTCTGCATCGAACTGATCAAGTGGTGCGGAAGCCACAACAAAGCCATGCTTGGGGTCTGCTTGGGCCACCAGGCACTGGCCGAGGCCTACGGGGGAACTGTCACCCACGCCCCGGAACTTATGCACGGCAAAACGTCCCTCGTGGAACACCACGGCGGCGGAGTGTTCGAGGGTCTGCCGTCGCCTTTCACGGCGACCCGATACCACTCCCTCGCCGCCGTCCGGGAGAGCATACCCGAGGTCCTGGAGATCACGGCGGAAACGGGGACGGGCGTTGTTATGGGGCTGCAACACCGCACCGCGCCACTGTGTGGAGTGCAATTCCACCCCGAGTCCGTGCTCACCGAAGGCGGCTACCGAATGCTCGGGAACTGGCTTGAATCCCTTGGGATGGCCGGCGCCGCCCAGCGGGCTTCGGCGCTAAGCCCGCTGATCAAACACTAGGCGGAAAACCCGCGCAGGGACGCCCCGCTTTCCTTGGTGCTCTTGGTTGCCTTGGGGGTAGGCGTGGGAGTGGGGCTTGGCGACGGCGCGGGCGGGGGCGCGGGAGCCTTGGCGACGGTAACGGTGACCGTTTTCCCCTGTTCCACGAGGGCGTCCGCCGGGTCGGCCTGTGCAGTGATCTTTCCCGGTTCAACCTGGGAGTTTTCGACTTCCGTGGCGCTCATGGCCAGGCCGAGCGCCTTGAGCGCCGCCTCCGCCTCGGCCCGGGGAAGTCCGACCAGTTGGGGAACCACAACCTTGCCGGTGGAGACGATAATTTCCACAGTGCTGCCGGCGGCCACATTCTGTCCGGGCGCAGGATTTGTCGTGATCACGAGCCCTGACGGCACGGTGGGACTGTTGGCCATGGTGGTGCCGGGGGCACCGGCGAGTCCTTTCTGGCGCAGCACGTCGCGGGCGGCGGCCTCCGTGCGTCCGGGCAGGTCAGCGGGGATGGTGATAACGCTGGGGCCTTCGGAGATGTTGAGGGTGATATCTGAGTTCGGATCCAGGGGGCTGCCGACAGCCGGAACGGTGCCGATGGCAATTCCCTTGGTGACGGTCTCGTTCTGCATGTGTTCCAGCTGGGGTTTCAGCCCGGCGTTGTACAGCTTCTGGAGGGCCTCAGTTTCGGTCAGCGAGGTAACCGACGGCACCAGGACCTTGGCGACGGGCGGCGGAGCCTGGTTCATCAGGTTGTACAGCCACAGGCCACCTCCCGCGAGTACCAGGACGGTGACGATCACCAAAGCCGTGATCCACGTCCGGCGGCGCGACTTCTGGTGCCGGGTGTGCTCCCGCTCGGGGGGAAGGACCAGCGGCAAACTGCCGGTGTCCGCGGCGCCATAGCTAACACCGGGTGCCATCGGAGCGCCGTCATCATATGCGGGCGATTCCAGGGCGGGCCGGAGCCTGCCGGTATGGGAGTCGTCCAGGAACCTCGCTCCGGTCACCGAGAAGGCAGCCGTCGGAGCGTTGTCCGGCGTCGGAATGGTGTCATTGGGATTGGTGGGCGCTTCGCTTGCCGGCGGTGCGGTGACCCCAACTCCGCTCCGGGCAGCCCGGAGGGCACGGCGGAAGGCTGCGGCATCCTGGAAGCGGTCCGCCCGGTTCTTTTGCAGTGCCTTCATCAGTACGCTGTCCAGTGCCTCGGAGACATCAGGATTCAGGCTGCTGGCCAGTTCCGGAATCTCCCGCACATGCTGGTAGGCAACAGAAACGGGGCTGTCGCCGATGAAAGGGGGCCGGCCGGCGAGCATCTCATAGAGCAGGCAGCCGGCAGAGTAGAGATCGCTGCGGGCATCAACGGTCTCGCCGCGTGCCTGTTCCGGGGAAAGGTACTGTGCGGTCCCCACGACGGCCTGTGTTTGCGTCATGGTCGCTGCCGAGTCCGCCATGGCGCGGGCAATCCCGAAATCCATCACTTTGACGCTGTTGGACTCCGGGCAGTACATCACATTGGCCGGTTTGATGTCGCGGTGCACAATTCCGGCCTTGTGGCTGTAGTCCAGGGCGGCGAGCACCCCCAGGGTGAAGTCAATCGCCTGGTCGATTCCGACGTCCTTGGACCGGATGAGGTCCCGGATCGTTTTTCCGGAAACGAACTCCATCACGATGTACGGCACCCGGACAGTGTCCTCGTGGTCGCCGGGGACGGAGTGGTCCCCGGTGTCGTAGATGGCCACGATTGAGGGATGGTTTAACGCGGCCACCGCCTGCGCTTCGCGTTTGAACCTGGCCTGGAACTGAGGGTCCCGGGCAAGGTCGGGGCGAAGCAGTTTGACCGCGACGGTGCGTCCCAATCGGGTGTCCACGCCGCGGAAAACGTCGGCCATGCCGCCGCGGCCGATCAGTTCACCCAGCTCATAGCGCCCGCTGAGGACGCGCTGCGTGTTGACGGGGCCGCGGTCCTCCCGGTGCGATGGGGTGCGGGGTGAAGTGGACATGATGGCCTACGTTCCCGTCGGACTTGGGGTAGCTGCCGCGGGCGCTGCTTTGGCCAGGTGGTAGGTCACAAGTGAGCCGGCGGGGACGCTGGCGCCGGAGGCGGGCTCGGAGCTGACGAAAGTGCCGGGAGCCTGCGTCTTGGTGGCCGGAGCGAGGTCAGCCCCCTTGGCCCAACGCAGGCCCGCACTTTCGATGGCCTGCTGCACGGCGGCTTCGCTGGCACCGGGCTGCAGCGTCGGGACCGTGGCGGGCGCCGGGCCCTTGGAGTAGCTCACTGTTATGGTTGTGCCCGATTGGACCCGTCCGGCCGGGTCTATTTGGACCACCGTTCCGGGGGTGGAATCGTCAAATACCTCGGCTCCGGTCACCACAAGGCCCAGTCCGATGAGTTCGCTGCGGACCTGGTTAAAGGGGCGGCCGAGATAGCTTTCCGGAATGAGGTTGATCCCGGCCGGAGTCGACTTTGTAGGCGTCGCGGGGCTGCTGGTGGGGCTCGCGCTTGAGGATGTGGGTGACGCGCTGGAGCTGCTCGGCTGCGCGCTGCTGCTGGTGGTGACCGCCGCGCTGCTGCTCGCCGGCGTCTTCGGGAACAGGATCCCGGCCTGGGTCAATACCACGCCCACCAAGGCGAACAGCACGAGCAGGATCAGCGCCACCAGCGGCCAGGTCCAGGGGCTGCGTCCGCGGTGCCCCGGTTCATCGACGGGATCGTCGTAGTCGTCGTCCTCCTGGTCCCAGGTGCGTTCCGCGGCGAGAGCATCGGCGCGTGAGAGTGTGCTTCGGGCCCCGGCGGCGTCGGATCCGGCAGCAAACCCAGCTGCGGCACCGGCTGCGGCGGCGCCGACTACCGGCAGTGCCGAGGTGGCCGACGTCGTTCGGTCAGCCGCGCCGATGACACCCGTAGCTGCTGTGGGGACGTCTACCGGGGCGGTGATCGGGCCGGTCGCCGCCTCGAAGAGGAGCATGCCGGGAACCGCGGCGTGAGCTGCGGAAATGTCGCCGTTGCGGATGGCTTCGGCAGCCTCCGACAGCTTGAGCGCGTCGGCGGGACGGTTCTTGGGGTCCTTGGCCAGCATCGACATCAGCAGCGCGCGGACCGGCTTCGGCAAGGTCTCCGGAAGCGGCGGCGGCGCATCATTGACCTGGGCCAGTGCGATGGCGATCTGTGATTCGCCGGAGAACGGGCGGCGGCCGGTGAGGCACTCGTAGCCGATCACGCCGAGGGCATAGATGTCCGAGGCTCCGGTCGCGAGTTGGCCGGTAGCCTGCTCGGGGGCCAGATACTGGGCCGTTCCCATCACCTGTCCGGTCTGGGTGAGCGGGACCTGGTCTGCCAGCCGAGCGATGCCAAAGTCCGTGACCTTTACGCGCCCGTCCGGGGTGATGAGCAGGTTGCCCGGCTTGATATCGCGGTGCACCAGGCCCTGGGTGTGCGCCATCGAGAGGGCGCGGGCCGTCTGGGCAATCATGGAAAGGGTGCGGTCCGGGGAAAGCACCTGTTCGTGTTCAATGATGCTGCTCAGCGGTTGGCCCGGAACGAGCTCCATCACGAGGTAGGCGGAGCCTTCTTCCTCGCCGTAGTCAAAGACGTTGGCGATGCCCACGTGGTTCAGCAGCGCCGTGTGCCGGGCCTCGGCCCGGAAGCGCTGGAGGAAACCGGGGTCCCCGGTGTACTCCTCCTTGAGCACCTTGATAGCGACGATGCGGCCAAGGATCAGATCTTTGGCTTTCCAGACTTCTCCCATGCCGCCGATCGCAATACGCGTCGTCAGCTGAAATCTGCCGCCGAGGGTGATTCCTGATGAAGGCCTCACTTATTCAACACCGCCTCAAAGATCTTCTTCGCATTCGGACTGGTTAGCTGTGCGCCGGTGGTGATGTCTACGCCTTCCATCACGATAGTGACAGCCACCTGCGGGTCATTCGCCGGGGCAAACCCGGTAAACCATGAATTGTTCAGGCCGTTGCCAAGCTCAGCGGTACCGGTCTTGCCGGCCACCTGGACTCCGGGCACGGCGGCCGCGCGGGCAATGCCGTCGCTGACGACACTGACCATCCACTCATTGATCTGCCGGGCAATCTCCGATGAGGTGGAGGTGCGCAGCACCTGGGGTTTCGGCTCGCTCAATGGCCGCAGGTCCGGGGAACGCAAGGCCTTGATGAGGTTTGGTTGCATCTGTACCCCGCCGTTCGCGATCGCCGCTGTCATCTGGTTGATCTGAAGCGGAGTCGCCCGGACGTCCCGCTGGCCAATCGACGACTGCGCGAGGCTGGCGTCATCCAGTTTTTCCACTGGGAAGAAGCTGGGGGCGGAGTCCAGCTTCAGCTGGTCGCCAAATTCCTGCCCGAAACCGAATTTTTCGGCCTGGTCGACAATGGCTTGCTGGCCCAGGTCCAGGGCGATCTTGGCGAACGGGGTGTTGCAGGACTGCTGCAGTGCGAAGGCAAACGTGGCCGTGTCGCGGGAGTAGCAGTTGCCGCCGGCGTAGTTGGGCAACTTGTACTGGATGCCGGGAAAGGACATCTCAGCCGGATTCGGCAGAATGCTGTCCTTATTGTATTTTCCCGAGTTCAGGGCAGCCGCCGTGTCAACGATTTTGAACACCGAGCCCGGTGCCAGCAAGGCCCCGGTGGGACCGCTGACGTTCTGGTTCAAGTTGATCCCGGGGACCTTGTTCAGCTCGGCCAAATTGGCTGCCTCGGCTGCCGGATCCTGGGTGGCGATCAGGTTCGGGTCGTAGGAGGGTTTGGAAACCATCGCTATGATCGCGCCGGTTTTCGGATTGGTCACCACAATCGAGCCGCGCTGTCCGTCCGGAATGAGGTCGTAGGCGAGCTTTTGGATGGCGGGATCCAGTGTGAGCTCAACGGAGGCGCCCTTGGGCTGGTTGCCCAGGAACAGTTGGCCGACACGGTCCAGGAACTGCTGGTCCGAGCTTCCAGCAAGCTCTTTGTTCATCGTTTTTTCCAACCCGGTCACGCCGAAGCTCCTGGAGAAGTAGCCGGTGATGCCGGCATACTGCGGCGGTTGGGTGTAGGTGCGCTGGAATTTGCAGCTCCCCGCCGTCTCGACTGACTCCGCCACCGGGGTGCCGCCCACGATGATGGCGCCGCGGTCGTTGCAGTAATTCTGGAGCAGGGTGCGTTTGTTCCACGCATTGGCCTGCAATTCGTCCGCGCCGACGACCTGGACGTAGCTGAGGGCGCCGAAGATCAGGACGAACATCGCGATCGCCGCGATCCAGGAGCTGCGGATGGCTTGGTTCACAGCTTCACCGCCGCGGTCGGTGTGTCCGGGCTGGTCCGTCCGGTACCGGGCGCGGCGGCCGGCTTCGAAGGCATGGCAGGGGTGACTTTCTGTTGGTCGGGTTGTTCGCCGGGGGCCAGCGGGGTCGTATCGACCGGGCCGCGTGCCGTGTGCGAGATCATCAGCAACAGTCCAACGATGATCCAGTTGGCCAGCAGGGAAGAGCCGCCGGCGGCCAGGAAGGGCGTGGTGAGGCCGGTGAGGGGAATGAGCCGTGTGACGCCGCCAATGACGACGAAGCACTGCAGTGCAATCGCGAAGGACAGTCCGGTGGCCAGCAGCTTCCCGAACGCGTCCCTCGTCCCCAGCGCAGCGCGGAAGCCGCGGGTGAAGAGCAACAGGTACATCAGCACGATCGCGAACAGGCCGATGAGTCCCAGTTCCTCACCGAAGGACGCGATAATCATGTCGCTGTTGGCGAATGGGACAAGATTGGGGCGTCCCTGGCCGAGGCCGGTGCCCACCAGGCCGCCGTTGGCCATACCGAACAAGCCCTCAACGATTTGCAGGCTGCCGCCAAACTCGCGGCCGTAGACCTCGTCTGTGAAGGCGTTGACCCAGCCGTCGATCCGCAGGGCCACGTGCGAGAAGACCCGGGACGCCACAAACCCGCCGGCAGCGAGCAGCCCGATCCCGATGATCACCCAGCTGATACGGCTCGTGGCGACATAGATCATCACGAGGAAAAGCCCGAAGAACAGGACTGAGGATCCCAGGTCCCGCTGAAAGATCAGCACGCCGATGCTCACGAGCCAGGCCGCCAGCATGGGGCCCATGTCCTTGAATCTGGGGAATTGGATGGGGCCGACTTTCCGGCCGGCCAACAGGATGAGATCCCGGTTGGAGGAAAGGTACCCTGCAAAGAATATTGCGAGCGTGATCTTCGCGATTTCACCGGGCTGGAAGGTCATCGAGCCAAATCTGATCCACACCCGGGCGCCCAGGATTTCACCGGCCGAGACGCCGGGAAGAAGCGGAAGGATCAACAGGAGCGCGCTGACGGCAAGCGAGATGTAGGTGAAACGGCGAAGGACCCGATGGTCCTTGAGGAACCAAATGACGGCGATTGAAACTGCCATGGCCACCAGCGTCCAGCGCAGCTGGTTGTTTCCCGTGTCTTCCCCGACCCGGTCGAGTCGGTGGATCATGGCGAGGCCGAGTCCATTCAGGGCGATCACCAGCGGAAGAATAACCGGATCGGCATATTTCGCGCGGAGGCGCAGCACGATGTGGAATACGAAGGCAGCGGCCGCCAACAGGCTGGACTGGAACCAGAACTCCGGGTCGAATGCCTTCTGCTGGTCCGCGCCGACCAGTACGTTGGCGCCGATGCCGACGGTGAGGGCCAGTACAAGCAGGACCAGTTCAACATTCCGCCGGGGCTTTGGCGTGGACTCTATCGGTGTCATTTGGCACCCTCACAGCTCGGAGCGGTCGACGACGGCGCTGGCGTGGCGCTGCCGGCCCCGCCCGGACTCGCGGTATTTCCCGGAGCCGATGACGCACCTGGGCTAGCCGGCGCCGGAGATGGCGTGATGCACTCGTCTGCGGGGGCTGTGGTTCCGGTGCGCTCCAGGTTCTTGACGATCCGCTGGGCATCGTAGAGATCCCTGGCAGGCACAGTCTGTCGGACCCGCTGCTGGGAGAATTCCGGCAGAGCCGACATCCGGACCTCGGTCACCGTTTCGAGCCTGGATAACTGGATGGGTCCCAGGCGTTGGGAGACCCCGTTGAAGATGGCTACATGCTGGTCCTGCTCGCCAATGTAGTACCGGGTCTGGGTCCAGGCGTAGCCCAGCCACAGACCGACGGCGAGCAGTGCCAGGATGGCGGCGGCGATTGCGATCGTCACCCAGCGGCGCGGCCGTCCGTCCGGGCTGAACTCCTCGGCTTCTTCTTTGGCCTGTTCCGACTTGTGGGTCAGGACGGTCGCGGCCCGGCGCGCCATGGTGCGCCCGGCGATGGTGGGAATGGAGCCGGATTCGGCAGCGGTGGCTGCTGCCCCCACAAGCTCGTGCGGCCGGCCGGAGAGTTCCTCGCGGAGGACCTCCGCGGAAAGGTGCTCACCCAAGTGCGGATCGGTGGAGTTTTCCGGCTCTTCCTGCGGCCTGACCCTCTCTGCTGAGCTCGGTGCCCCGGCGGTGTCCTTCGGGGTACCCGGTGACGAGGCCGCGGATTTGGCCGCTGCGCCGAAGGTGCTCCCGGTGGCCTGCTCGGTCCTTTCGGACCCGCCGGAGGCCACGATGGGGCTCTCTGGAGCCGGAACAACATCGACGGCGGCCGTCCGGACGTCGTCGGCGGTCTGTTCGACGATCTCCAGCATCACGACCGTCACATTGTCCGGGGCGCCTGCTTCGAGCGTGAGATCGACCAGCAGTTCGGCGCATTCACGCAGATCCCTGGTCTCCCGGACCGTGCGTTCCACGACGTGGCCGGCCACGTAATTCAGTCCGTCTGAGCAGAGCAGCCAGCGTTCGCCCGGCTCCACTTCGAGGGTGTCCAGGTCCAGCTCCGGGCTCGCGTCGACGTCACCGAGGACGCGCATCAGGACATTTTTGTGTGGATGGGTTTCGGCCTCTTCGGGCCGGAGCCGCCCTTCGTCGATGAGGCGCTGGACGAAGGTGTGGTCCACACTTACCTGCTCGTATTCACCGTTTCGAAGCCGGTATGCGCGTGAGTCACCAATGTGGGCGAAGTGGAGTTTGCCTTCGGCCAGCAGGAGGGCAGTGACGGTGGTGCCCATACCGGCCAATTTGGGATCAATGTGAACGAGTTCGGAGAGCAGCGAGTTGGCAGTCTGGATCTCGTCCGCCAGTATGGTGCCCGCGTCGCCGTCGTAGTCGTCGCTATCCAGATGGATCATGTCCAGCACCGTTGCGGCAGAGGCGACATCACCTCCGGCGTGTCCGCCCATACCGTCGGCAACGACGGCGAGGTGGCGGCCAACGTAGGCGGAGTCGTCGTTTTTTCCGCGCACCCTGCCGACGTCGGAACGCGCGGCATAGCGCATGATCAGTGGCCGCTTTGAGGCGGGTGCCTTGCCTGCGGGAAGGTCGGTGGCAGCCATGGCTACGGCCTCAATTCAATGACCGTCTTGCCGATTCTCACGGGGACACCCAACTCGACGGGCAGGGCCCGGGTGAGCTGCTGATCGGCCAGATAGGTGCCGTTTGTCGAGCCAAGGTCTTCAATGAACCAGCGGCTGCCCTGCGGGAACAAGCGCGCGTGGCGTCCCGAGGCGTAGTCATCCTCCAACACAAGAGTGGCTTCCTGGGCGCGGCCCAGCAGGATGGGGCTCGCCGCCAACTGGATCGTTGTGCCCTTGAGCGGACCCTCCGTGACGACCAGTTGGCGGGGCTGCTGTTTGGCGGGGGTGGCCGGCTCGGCCAGGGCCGGGTTTTTCCGCACCTGCCGCGCCGTCGGGGCGCCGGCCGCTGCCTTGCGGCCAATCATAAGATCGCGCCGCATGGCGGCAACGATGCTGAAGATCAGCACCCAGAGGAGCAGGAGGAAACCGAAGCGCAGGGCGGTGATCGTCAGTTCGCTCACCGGCGGCCACCCGGGTTGGCGGGCAAAAGGCGGAAGATGATTTTGGTCCGTCCCATAGTGATTGTGGTGCCGTCGGTGAGTTCCGAGGACCCCACGACCTTGTGGCCGTTGACGTAGCTGCCGTTGGTGGAGCCCAGATCGACGGCCTGGGCGGTCCCCTGCCCCGTCCGGATTTCCAGGTGGCGGCGGGAAACGCCGGTGTCGTCGATGAGGATGTCTGCTTCGGAAGAACGTCCCAAAACGATTGACGGAGCGTTCAGCGAGTACCGCTGCCCATCGATGTCCAGAACCGGCTGCATCCGAGAGGGCTGGCGCGTCGGTGCGGCCGGCATGCCGCCATGCCCCGCCGGCTGCGGGGCGGAGGGGGTCTTTTCGGTCCGCGACGTGATTTCGAAGGCTCCGGCGCGGCGTTCCTCATCACGGCGGAAACTGATCCGGACCGGGCCCTGGAGGGTGTACCCCTGGCTGCGAACGTGGTTGATCACAACATCGCACAGTTCTTCCGCAAGGGGAGTGCCCCATTCCTGGGCCCGCTCGAAGTCGGAGTCACTGAGGAGGATGTCAAAGACGTTGGGAGCAAGGGTCCGCCCCGCCGCGATGGTGATGGCCTTGTTATCCACCTGGCGGCGGAGGTGGCTGGCAATCTCGACCGGCTCAACCTGGGCGCGGGAACCGGTGGAGAAGACCCCGCGGACGGCCTTTTCGATGCCGCGCTCGACTTTGTCCAGCAATCCCATGGTCCTTCTCCTTTCGTGACGACTGCAGGGCAGAATTCTGTCCGGAACTCGGTTTCCCGCATCTGCGGGAGCCCGCTGGTAACGGGCACTCCTAATCAGATACTACTGGGCGAGTCTGGAAATGGCCTTAATGCGGGCCACCGCTGCGTGCCAGGGAAAATACCTCGGAGCCCTCCTGACGTGCGCTGACACCTGCTTAATCCGCCCGGCGCGAAGACCTCCGTTTCTCCGCGGCGGTCGCATCCCGGGTGCCGGCCGGAGCCGGATTCCGGGTGCGGCGGGTGGCTGAAGTCTTCCCCTGGCTGGCCCTTCGGCTCCGCCGGGGTCCCCCTCCGGGGGTCGATTGGCCTTTTCCCGCTCTTGTCCGTTATGCTTGATCTCGCTGCTTTCACGAGGTTGGCGGTCCGGATTCCGGGCCCGGATTAAGTGGAAGAAGTTGCGCGCGAGTGGCGGAACGGCAGACGCGCTGGCTTCAGGTGCCAGTGTCCGAAAGGGCGTGGGGGTTCAAATCCCCCCTCGCGCACGCACTAGAACCCCGGTCTTCGGACCGGGGTTCTTTTTTGTGCGCTCCCGGGCCCTTCGGAGGGCCGGACCCGGACGGCTAGACCCGCAGCGCGCCGAAACCGGTGACAAGCGTGTCGAGTCCCAGCTCAAATGCGGCGTCGGCCTGATTCGCGTGCCCTTGCTCGGCCAGGCGAGCCACGGCTTCCGTGAAATTCGGTGTCGACGCAGCCATTCGGCCGGAGTCAAAAATGTCCGCGGGTGCAGTGACGTCATACGCCGAGCCGAAAATGAAGGATTCCAGGGCCACAATTGCGGAAATAATCCGCTCCTGCGGGAAACCGGCTCGGCCGAATCCGGCGCTGACGGCCTCGTACATGGCGAGGGTCTTGGGCGCGTCGGTGACCGGGAGCACTGCAATCACCGGGATCAGGGGGGTGTGCTGGGAGAACACGTTCCGGTAGCTCCAGGCCCACCTGCGCACGGCCTGGTCCCACGGTTCGGCGTCGAAGGCTGACACGTCAACGAAGGACGTGAGGTGGTCCTGGACCAGCACCAGTACGTCCTGTTTGGACGAGACGTGGTTGTACAAGGCCGACGGAGCGACGTTGAGCGTCCGCGCCAATGCGGCCATCGTAAATCCGCCGTAGCCGCTCTTGCCGATGAGCTGAAGCGCCGCCACGGTGATGACGTCCTGATCGAGGATGGCGGCAGCAGGCCGGCCAGCCCTGCGGCGGGGTTTTGCGCCCTGGCGGTGCGGTTCTGCGGGGGCACTGGTTGATGCCGGCATTCCTGGCCTTTCTGCTGTGGGGCGGTTCTCCCATTCTGCCCTTACTTTGCGTCCGAATTTTCTTCGCCTGAAGGTCTTCCCTAGCGCACCCGATGGGTCTATAGTCGAGTCTAAATGAATGGCATTCATTTAGTGGGCCGCATCACTTCGCGGCCACGGAGAGGACATCATGCTGGAACTTGACCGCGACGTCGTTATTGTCGGAGCCGGGCCCGCCGGGCTGACCGCAGCCCGTGAACTGAAAAAGGCCGGCCTAAGCGTGGCCGTGCTGGAAGCGCGCGACCGCGTTGGCGGCCGCACCTGGACCGATACCATCGATGGCGCCATGCTCGAAATCGGTGGCCAGTGGGTCTCCCCGGATCAGACCGAACTGCTGGCGCTCCTCGACGATCTGGGCCTCCACACCTATTCCCGCTACCGCGACGGCGAGTCCGTCTATATCGGATCCAACGGTAAGCGCACGCTCTATTCGGGGGCTACCTTCCCGGTCAGCGAGAGGACCGCGACCGAAATGGACAAGCTCACGGCGCTGCTGGACTCCCTCGCCGCCGAGATTGGCCCCACCGAGCCGTGGGCGCATCCCAAGGCCCGAGAGTTGGACACCATCTCCTTCCACCACTGGCTGCGGGAGAACTCCACGGAGGAGGAAGCCTGCAACAATATCGGCCTCTTTATTGCAGGTGGCATGCTGACCAAGCCGGCCCACGCTTTTTCGGCCCTGCAGGCGGTGCTGATGGCTGCCTCCGCAGGATCCTTCAGCCACCTCACCGATGAGGACTTTATCCTCGACAAGCGCGTCGTTGGGGGAATGCAGCAGGTCTCGGTCCTGATGGCCGCCGAACTGGGGAACGACGTTGTATTGGACAGTCCGGTGCGCACCGTCAACTGGAGCGCGGACGCGGGCGGGGAGCAGCGTGTCACCGCCGTATCGGACCGTGCCACTGTGAACGCGCGGTTCGTTATTATGGCCGTCCCGCCCAACCTGTACTCCCGGGTCTCGTTCAATCCGCCGCTGCCGCGCCGCCAGCACCAGATGCACCAGCACCAGTCGCTGGGACTGGTGATCAAGGTCCATGCCGTCTACAGCACCCCGTTCTGGCGCGAGGACGGACTCTCCGGAACCTGCTTCGGCGCCGGCGCCCTGGTCCAGGAGGTCTACGACAACACCAACCACGAGGACCCCCGCGGCACCCTGGTCGGCTTTATCTCGGATGAGAAGGCCGACGCCATGTTCGAGCTCAGCGCCGAGGAACGCCGCCGCACCATCCTCGAATCGATCGCCGGCTTCCTGGGGGACAAAGCCCTCGAACCGGAGGTCTACTACGAGTCGGACTGGGGGTCCGAGGAGTGGACGCGCGGCGCCTATGCTTCCAGCTACGACCTGGGTGGACTGCATCGCTACGGAAAGGACCAGCACGCACCCGTTGGTCCGATCTACTGGTCCTCCTCCGATCTCGCCGCTGAGGGCTACCAGCATGTCGACGGCGCAGTCCGGATGGGGCGCCACACGGCGGCCCGGATCGCCGCGGCGGCAGACCGCGCGTCTGTCTCCGCCAATTAGCCCTTTTTTACGGCCCAGCCCGCGCAACCCTCCAGAAAGGACCGGCCAGATGCGTTATGTAGTGGGATATTCAGCCAATGCGAGAGGCCACGATGCCATTAACCTGGCCATCTCGCTGGCCCGGGGCCGCGGTGCCAGCCTGGATTTGGTGCTGGCAGTGCCCGAAATCCAGCAGGTAGCCGCCGCCCATGCACCCAAGGCCGGTTTCGAGACGCTGCTGAACGAGCAGGCACAACAATGGCTCGACGAGGCCCTTGCCCTCGTTCCGGCGGACGTCCCGGCGCGGGCCCATATCCGCAGCGGAGATTCCGACGCCCGGACACTGATCCAGGCGGCCGAGGAGCTGGGGGCCGACGTCCTCGTGATCGGGGCCACCAGCAACGGGCTTTTTAAGCGATTTACCATCGGGTCGGTAGCCAGCGCGCTGCTCCACGCATCGACCGTTCCGGTGGCCTTGGCCCCCCGCGGCTACCACCGGACGGAGGCCCTGGCCCGGATCAGTTGTGGACTCGGCACCCGGACGGGGGCGGAGAAGCTGCTCGACTTCGCCATCGGCATGGCAGCGAACCGGTCCGTGCCGCTGCGGGTGGTGTCGTTGCTCGCTCTTGACGGCGGTGATTCGGCAGCGTCGGCCGAGGCCGCCCGCGAGTACGCCGAAAAGACTGTCGCGGACGCCGCGCCGGCCAGCCCTTCCGGTGACCCGCTCTCGGCCGCCACGGATGTGGTCGTTGCGCAGGGCCGGAGCATCGAAGAGGCCGTAGACGGCCTCGACTGGGAGGACGGGGAGATCCTGGTCATCGGCTCTAGCCGGCTGGCCCACCCGCGGTCCATATTTCTGGGAAGCACAGCGAACCGCATCCTGCGCGCCCTTCCGGTGCCGATGTTTGTGGTACCCAGCGGCTACGAACTCAAGCACCAGAACCATTCAACGTTGAATGACACCTCCGGAGAGGCCCCATCATGAGCACCGAACACGCGACGGCCAAGACCGCGCACGATACCCACGCAGGACTCAGCGCCAAGGGCCTGAAAGCCGGATCGGTGGGACTGATCGGCGCCGTCGTTATTGGCGTTTCCTGTATTGCCCCGGCCTACACCCTGACCGCCGCCCTCGGGCCCACTGTCGCCGAGGTCGGAGTGCAGTTGCCGGCCATCTTCCTGGTGGGGTTCTTTCCGATGCTGCTCGTCGCATTCGGTTACCGGGAGCTGAACAACGCGATGCCCGACGCCGGCACATCCTTCACCTGGGCCTCGCGCGCCTTCGGTCCATGGATCGGTTGGATGGGCGGCTGGGGACTGATCGCCGCGACGATCATTGTGTTGTCCAACCTGGCGGCCGTCGCCGTTGACTTCTTCTACCTCATGCTGGCCCAGGTGTTCAGCAATCCCGATCTGGCTGACCTGACCCTGAACCTGCCCGTGAACATCGCCACCACGCTGGTGTTCATCGCGCTGGCCTGTTGGATCTCCTACCGCGGCATGGAAACGACGAAGGGTGTCCAGTACGTGCTCGTCGCGTTCCAGCTCTTTGTGCTCGGCTGGTTCGCCATCGCCGCTTTTAGCCACGTCGCCAACGGCACAGCCTTTGACGCCACGGCGATCACCCCCGACTGGTTCAACCCGTTTGCCGTTGGATCCTTCTCGGCTTTCGCCGCCGGCGTCTCGCTCTCGATCTTCATTTACTGGGGCTGGGACGTCACGTTGACCATGAACGAGGAAACCCGCAACCCGGAGAAGACCCCGGGCCGAGCGGCCACCGTCACAGTGCTGGTCATCGTGATCATCTACATGACTGTGGCCCTTGCGACACTGTCTTTCGCCGGCGTCGGAGAGGAAGGCCTGGGTGCCGGAAACCCCGAGAACCAGGGAAGTATCTTCGCGGTCCTCGCCGGACCGGTGATGGGCCCGTTCGCGATCCTGATGTCCCTGTCCATCCTGAGCAGCTCGGCCGCGTCCTTGCAGTCGACGTTCGTTTCCCCGGCACGAACGCTGCTGGCGATGGGCCATTACCAGGCGCTGCCGGCGAAATTCGGCAAGATCAGTCCCACGTTCAAGTCTCCGAGCTACGCCACGATTGCCGCCGCCATCGCCGCCGCGGCGTTCTACGTGGTCACCCGGACCACCTCCGAGAATGCGTTGTGGGACACCATCACCGCCCTGGGCATGATGATCTGCTTCTACTACGGCATCACGGCTCTGGCCTGCGTCTGGTTCTTCCGGAGCGAGGCCTTCAAGGGGGCGCACTCGTTCTTCTTCAAATTCCTCTCCCCGCTGCTGGGCGGCATTATCCTTCTGGTGATGTTCCTCAAGACCGCGTATGACTCCATGGACCCGGCGTACGGTTCCGGTTCATCGGTCGGCGGAATCGGCCTCGTGTTCATCCTGGGCATGGGCGTGATCCTGCTGGGAGTGGTCCTGATGCTGGTTATGTACAAGCTCCGCCCGGAGTTCTTCAAGGGCAAGGTTCTGTCCAAGGGATACTGAGCCCGCAGTCAACACCGGGAAGGTCCTCCTGCCGGCAGTTGTTGATAAGTAAGCACACTTACCAATAGGCTGTCGGAAGGGGGACCTTCCCCCGTTCGGAACCTGAACGAGGTGACAGCATGTCGGACGCAGCAAACATCAGCAAAGTTACGGACATCATCAACGATTCGCGGATCGGAATGTTCACCACAGTTAATAACGAGGGCGCATTGGTCAGCCGGCCGCTTGCCGTCCAGGACGTGTTGGAGGACGGGGATATGTGGTTCTTCACCTCCGCCACCACCTCCCAGGTAGCCCACGTCCGGGCCCATCCGGCCGTCAACGTCTCCTTCGGCAAAGGGACGGAATGGGTGTCCGTGGCCGGGACGGCGGAAGTTGTTACGGACCGCGCGAAGATCCGCGGGCTCTGGAACCCGATGGTCGAGGCTTGGTTCCCGGACGGTCCCGATACCCCCGACGTGGTGCTGCTGCATGTCGATTCGGACTCTGCCGAGTACTGGACCAGCCCTGGCGGGACGGCCGCGACTGTGCTCCAGTGGGTTAAGTCCAAGGTTATGCACAACCGGATGAGCGTGGGCGAAAGCGGCACTGTGGAGCTGTAATGCTGGTCCGCTTGCGGCGGAGCGTTGCCGCGCGCGGGTGAGTTGCCGCCGGCGTCAGCCGAGCACGGGATCCGCCGTCACCAAGGCCGCGGTGCGGACCGGGGCCTTGTGTTGCACCCCGGCGGCGCGTTCGGCCTCGGCGAGGGCTTGTTCCAGGCGGGCGACAGCCGGGGCGTAGCCGGGATCGGTTCCGCCCCGGAGCAGCTCTGCGGCCTTTATGGCCCGGATCAGCACCGCCGTCTCCGGTTGCCGCGGGTCACTCATGGCGGGGTAATCGATGCAATGCGCGGGGTCGAGTTCGTAGCGTTGCCATCGTGCCAGGGCGCTGCGGTGCCGGGCGGCTGCGAGTTCGTTGCGGCCAGCAGTCTCCCGGGCGAACCGGCGGGCCGCCGTCTTCTCGACGATCCCGGGCGTCCCCAGGTAGCTGGCGGCAGCCGCGGCGGCGGCGAGAATGGCGAGCAGGAGCCCGGCCCAAGGTGCCGCCAGGGCGGGGAGGATTACCGCCGGAACGGCGACGGCGAGCCCGGCGAAAGCATCCCAGAAAACGGCATCCGGCAGGCCATCCTCTGCGGCCTTGTGCTTGCGGACCAGGTAGACCGAGGCTCCCGCAGCGATCACCACAACGGCGGCCAGCGCCAGGAATTGCCATAACGCGAACGGGGCGGACAAGAACGGTGACGCCATTCCAACACCTCCAGGGATTCGGCCCGGTGCGGGCGCGGTTCCACTGATTCCATTGGAGTCCATGGACGGCGGGCCGTCAATGGTCAGCCGGGGGCCGAGGGTGTCAGTTATTCGATGTCGGTTGCGGGAACTTCATCCGGCCGCACCGGGACTGAGCTTGCCCGCCGCCTTCAGCGGCTATTCGGCCGAGTTGCGTTCGTTTTTGGTGTCCTTCTTCGCGGCTTCATCCTTGACCCGCTGGGCTTCGGCACGGACGGCGGCGTGGGTGGAGCGTTCGGCGACCAGCCAAGCCGGGGGCGCCTGCAGCAGCGCGGTGATCTCCGCCGTCGTCAGCGCCTCCTCGACGCCGCCGCGGGCCAGGCCGCTGATGGAGACGTTAAGCTTCTGGGCGACCACCGGGCGGGGATGCGGGCCGTTGCGGCGAAGTTCCGCGAGCCACTCCGGCGGGGTGGCCTGGAGCTCGGCGAAATCGGCGCGGCTGATAACCGAATCCTGGAACTCCTGGGGTGTTGCGGGCAGGTAGATGCCAAGCTTCTTGGCAACGGTGGCCGGCTTCATGGACTGGGAGTTTGCAGAGGTCATGGTTCAAGGGTATCCGGCCAGAGCGGGAGCGGGCACCGGTACTGAACCCTAAGACCCGCCATGCGCCGGGCCGGGCGGTACTGTGAACATGTGTCCGCAGCAGAAGAACCTCCCCAGACCCCAGATGAAGCCACCGCCGTCCCGGCCGAAGCAGCCGCCCGGGAGTTGCGTTTCGCGTACGTCGCCGGCGTAACGCCGGGCAAGTGGACGCGGCGCTGGGAAGAGCGGATGCCTGATGTTCCGCTACGTTCCTTTATGTCCGACGACGGCACCCAGCTCGCCGTGCTGCGCGACGGTTCCGCCGACCTGAGCTTTGTCCGGCTGCCCGTGGAGCGCGAGGGCTTGAGCGTTATTGCCCTGTACGAGGAACAGCCAGTGGTGGTGGCGCCCAAGGGACATGAGATCTCCGTGTTCGAGGAAGTGGCGCTGGCCGATCTCGCCACGGAGTCGTTCCTGGACGTCGCCGAACTTGGCGGCCCCGAAATGGCCCTGCAGGTGGTGGCGACGGGGGCTGGCCTCGTTATCCTGCCCATGTCCGTGGCGCGCCACTTCAACGTCAAGGACACTGTGGCGCGCAAACTGACCGGGGCGCCCGCCACGGAGATCGCAGTGGCGTGGCGCAGCGAAACCACTGATGAAGTGATCGAGGAGTTCATCGGAATTGTCCGCGGCCGCACTGCCGCGAGCTCCCGCCAGCCCTCTGCCAACCAGGAAAAGCCCAAAAAGGAACCGAAGCCTGACCGGCGCGGCCCTGCCGTAAAGAAGCCAAAGGTGGCTCAACGGTACGCCCCGAACCCGGATAAGGGCCGCGGGAAAGGTTCCAGGAAAAGAGGCAAGCGCTAAGGATCCGCTGCCCGGGAGCTACTTGGCGCAGGCGTCCTGGAGAGCCTGGACGGACTCGGCCGGCGCCTGATCCCCGGAGTCGGCGATCTGGCGCAGCGGAGTGACGATCTCCGCGGGAACTCCCGCTTTCTCCGCGCCGGAGACCAGGCTGCCGAGCACTTCCTTGTCCTTCACGCTGACCAAGCCGTCCGCCACGAGGGAGCACGCCTGCTTCTTGATTTCACTCCCGGCAGCTGTGGCAACCTGGGAGGCGCCGTCGCTGACGGCCTTGTTGGCGGCGTCCTGCACCTGCCCGCAGCCCGTCAGCGCGATCATCAGGGCAGCAGCGGACAGGGCGGCGAGGCGAAGTTTCATTCGTTCACCCTAGCAAGGGCCGCTCGCCCGAAGCCGGCCGCCGGCGCTTCTCCCCGGTTCGATGGAAAACGGTTCGGTGGAAAACGGTTCGGTGGAAAACAGGGACGCTGCCGCCAGATCACGCGGTGCGGAAAAGCCACAACGAACGGCCCGTGTCACCGGAGGCCAGTGCTGTTGTGTTGGCGCCGGCAGGCTCCTGTGTGGCCATAACGGCGGCGGCAGGACTCCCTTCGGCTGAAAAACTCCGGCGGAAACTGGCGGTGCACTTGCCCGGGCCGCGGCCCAGGGCGGGCAATGCCGATCAAGATGCGCGGAATACTTGCGGACGCCGTAATCCGGTAGCGGCGGGAATTTACCGCGTCGCAGGGCTGAATGTGCGCCGCAGCTTGTTCTGCGCGTGGTCCCGCCCCGGCGCCGCAGCACCGGCTCGAAGAATTGTTGAACAATTCGTGTATTTAGTGCATCCTTATTAAAGAGCAGCAATGAGATGAGGATCACAAATGGCAAGCATTGACCTGAACAGCGACGTTGGCGAGTCCTACGGGCGCTGGAGCCTGGGCGACGATACGGCGATGTTCGGCTCGGTCTCCAGCGCCAACGTGGCCTGCGGATTCCACGCCGGTGACCCCAGCGTCATCCGCCGGACCTGCCGCGAGGCGGTCGCCGCCGGCGTCGTGATCGGTGCCCACGTCGGCTACCGTGACCTCGCCGGTTTCGGCCGCCGCTTCCTGGACATCGACCCGATTGAACTGGCTGACGACGTCGTCTACCAGATCGGTGCGCTGCAGGCCCTGGCCGCGGCCGAGGGCGGCACTGTCACCTACGTCAAGCCGCATGGCGGCCTGTATAACGCAATTGTCGCGCACACGGCGCAAGCGAAAGCCGTGGTCGACGCCGTGAAGTCCGTGGATCCGAACCTGCCCATCCTGGGCCTGCCCGGATCCGAAGTGCTCCGTCTCGCAGAGGCTGCCGGGCTCCGTGCCGTGACCGAAGCCTTCGCGGACCGGGCCTACAATCCGGACGGCACCCTGGTGTCCCGAACGCTTCCCGGAGCCGTCCTCCACGACCATGCGGAGGTCACCGAGCATGTCCTCCGGATGGCCTCCGATTCAACCGTCCGCACGATTGACGGCTCCATCCTGAAGATCCGCGCCGAGAGCATCTGCGTGCACGGCGACACCCCGGGCGCCGTCAGCATGGCGGCGGAGGTCCGCGCGGCCTTGTCCGCCGCGGGCATCAACACTGCCGCGTTCGTCTAGCCGCCGACGCGGTTCGGATCCAGTTCAAGGCACCGGCAACGATGAAAGCAGCTATGGAAACCCTGGCAGTACAAAAGGTCCGCTTTGTGCGGGCGGTGGGAACCCGTGCGGTACTTGCCGAACTTACCGGAACCCAAGATGTGCTGGCCCTGCAGGGAATGCTGCTCGAGAACCCGTTGCCGGGCCAGTTGGACGTCCTCGCGGCAGCCGAAACTGTGCTGGTCATGGCTGACTCGCCCGGGTCCGCCCGGCGGATCGCCCGGCAACTGCTCCAGCTCGACCTCACCGCGCCCGTGCAGCGGGACGGCGAGCTCGTGGTCATCGAAACGGTGTACGACGGCGAGGACCTCGCCGAAGCCGGGGAACTGACCGGTCTTGGGGCCGACGGCGTGATCGCAGCCCATACCGGGCAAATCTGGACCGTGGCTTTCGCCGGGTTCGCCCCGGGCTTTGGCTACATGGTGGGGGAAAACCAGTCCCTCGAGGTCCCGCGGCGCAGCTCGCCGCGCACCGCCGTGCCGGCAGGTTCGGTGGCGCTGGCCGGCAACTACTCGGCCGTCTATCCGCGCCGCTCACCCGGCGGGTGGCAGCTGATCGGCCGTACCGGCGCCGGCATGTGGGACCTGGACCGGGAACAGCCCGCCCTTGCCGCCCCCGGCCACCGGGTCCAGTTCCGCGCGGTCCGGGACGCAGTGGCGCTGGCCCCGAAACCCTCTGCCGGGGTTGCCGATGCCGGGGTGGAATCCGGCCTGCGGGTTGTTTCGCCGGGTCTGCAGAGCCTGATCCAGGACCTTGGCCGCCACGGGCACTCCGGTATGGGCGTCTCCGCCGCCGGGGCGCTGGACCGGGCTTCGCTGCGCCGGGCCAACCGCCTTGTCGGGAACGCGCCGTCGGCCGCCGCTGTCGAAACGGTCGCGGGAGGCCTTCGCGTGCAGGCAGTCGGCGACCAGGTCCTCGCGGTCGCCGGGGCGCCATCGGAACTGGCCATCGAATCGCTGCCCCCGGATGGCTGTGCGGCCGCCCGCCGGACTGTCCCAATGGCCACACCCTTCGCCCTGCTCGACGGCGAAACCCTGACCATCGGCGCGCCGGAACGTGGTTTCCGCAGTTACCTCGCCATTCGCGGCGGCGTAGACAGCTCCCCGGTGCTGGGCAGCCGCTCCACTGACACCATGTCCGGGATCGGCCCCGCACCGCTGGCCGCCGGCCAGCTCTTCGCCGCCGGCGGCGAAGCCGAATCCGGCGTCGTCGGGCATCCCGAACTGCAGCCGGACTTCCCGGGCGCCGGAGTGACGGTGCTCGACGTTGTCCCCGGTCCCCGTGCCGACTGGTTCGATGCCGCAGCCCTGGCGTCCTTCTGCGGCCAGGAGTGGGAAGTGAAACCACAGTCCAACCGGGTCGGCATGCGCCTGCAGGGATCTGCGCTGCAGCGCAGCCGGCAAGGCGAACTCGCCAGCGAGGGCACAGTCGCCGGCGCCCTGCAGGTCCCGCCGGAAGGGCTTCCGGTCCTCTTCCTCGCCGACCATCCGATCACCGGCGGCTACCCCGTGATTGCCGTGGTGGTCGATTCCCAGCTGGATCTCGCCGCCCAGGTCCCTATCGGCGGCCGGATCCGCTTCCGCTGGGCGGAAAACCCGGCCACCGAACACGCCACCCCCAAAGAAGAAGTGAGTAACTGATGCGCAAGGTCCTGATCGCCAACCGCGGTGAAATAGCCGTCCGGATCATCCGGGCCTGTGACGACGCACAGCTGGCCTCCGTCGCCGTGTACGCGGACATCGACGCCGACGCCCTGCACGTTTCCGTCGCCGACGAGGCCTATGCCCTGGGCGGGAATTCACCGGCCGAAACCTACCTGAATATCCCCAAGCTGCTGGCAGCAGCGGCCGAATCCGGCGCCGACGCCCTTCACCCCGGCTACGGCTTCCTCTCGGAGAACGCCGAATTCGCCCAGGCCGTCCTCGATGCCGGACTCACCTGGATTGGGCCGACCCCGGAGGCCATCCGGTTGCTCGGCAATAAGATCACTGCCCGCGAGGCGGCCGTGCGCGCCGGTGCCCCGCTTGTCGCAGGCAGTGCCGGCCCGGTCGAATCCGCTGCAGAGGCCCGCGCCTTCGCAGAACAGCACGGACTGCCGATCGCCATCAAGGCGGCCTTTGGCGGCGGCGGCCGCGGGATGAAGGTGGTCCGCGCCCTCGACGAAGTCGAGGAAGCCTTTGACTCGGCCGTCCGGGAAGCCGTCGCCGCGTTCGGCCGCGGCGACTGCTTTGTGGAGCGCTACCTGGACCGTCCGCGGCACGTCGAGGCACAGATCCTCGCGGATACGCACGGCAACGTCGTTGTCGTCGGAACCCGCGACTGCTCGCTTCAGCGCCGGCACCAGAAGCTCGTGGAGGAGGCCCCCGCGCCGTTCCTCAGCGAGGACCAGACGCTTCAGATCTACAACGGCGCGAAGGCCGTCTGCCGCGAAGCCCGCTACTCCGGCGCGGGCACTGTCGAATTCCTGGTTGCCGCGGACGGCACAGTGGCATTCCTCGAGGTAAACACCCGACTGCAGGTGGAGCATCCCATCACGGAGGAAACAACCGGGATCGACCTGGTGCAGGAGCAATTCCGAATCGCTGCGGGGGAGCGGTTGCGCCTCACGGCGGACCCGGCGCCGAGGGGGCACTCGTTCGAATTCCGGCTCAATGCCGAGGATGTTGGGCGCGGTTTCCTGCCATCGCCCGGCACGGTAGCGGAGTTCCACGGCCCCACCGGCCCGGGGATCCGGCTCGACACCGGTGTCCGTTCCGGCTCCTTCGTTCCGCCGCAGTTTGACTCGCTGCTGGCAAAATTGATCGTCACCGGCGCCGACCGCCAGCAGGCCCTGCGCCGTGCCCGCCGTGCCCTCGCCGAAATCAGCATCACCGGGGTGGCCACCGTGCTGCCCTTCCACCGTGCCGTGCTGGAATCCCCGGACTTCACCTCTGAAGCCGGCCTGGGAATCCACACCCGCTGGATCGAAACCGACTTCGCGGACCGTGTCCCTGCCGACCCGGGCTACAGCACTTCGGTTCCCGACGGCGAACGCCGGACCATCACCGTCGAGGTGGACGGCCGCCGGATGGCAGTCGGGCTGCCGGCTGAACTGTTGGACGGCTGGGCACGTTCCGGCGGCGCCCTCCCGGAGCGGATCACCCAGGCGGAGGCCTCCGGTGGCGGACCTGCCCCCGTTGACCCGGGAGAACTGCGGGCCGACATGGCCGGCACCGTAGTCAAGTGGCTTGTGGAACCGGGCACCGAAGTCGCGGCGGGGGACCCCGTTGTTGTGCTGGAAGCGATGAAAATGGAAACTCAGGTCTCCGCCCACCGCAACGGCACGCTGACCGGCGTCCGCGCGGAAGCCGGCGGCGTTGTCACTACTGGAGCGGTGCTGGCTCTGATTGGCTAGGCGCTGACTGCTGCGCCGGTGCCGGCTGAGCCTTTGGCTGCCCACTAGCGGCCCAAGTGGCCAGCAGCCGGACGGCATCCTCCGAGCTTGAACCGGGCTCGGCGGTATAAACAAGCAGCGACAGCCCGGCGTCGGCGGAGAGATCCAAGGCCTCGTACATCAGGTGGAGATCGCCCACCACGGGGTGGCGGAGATGCTTGCGCCCGGTGTAGTGCTGGCGTACATTGTGCGCCGCCCACCGGGTGCGGAACTCCTCGCTGCGGGTGGAAAGTTCCCCGACCAGGTCGGTCAGGCCGCGGTCGTAGGGGTCGCGGCCGGCCTCGGTGCGCAAGATCGCCACGGTGTCGTCAGCGGCCCGGTCCCAGTCCGGGTAGAAGCCGTACGCGCGGTTGTCCAGGAAGATGAACCGGGCATGGTTGGCCGGCCGGACAGGGCCGGCGAACATCTCCGAATACAGGGCGAAGCCGAGCTGGTTGGCCGCGAGGATGTCCAGTCGCCCGTTATGCACAAAAGCCGGTGCGTTCGCGATCGCGTCGAGCATCAACTGCACGCCGGCACGGACCGGCTGGGCGGCCGCGCGGCGGCGCTGGGGCCTGCGGCTGTTGCCCGCGGCCCTGGCCAGATCGAACAAGTGCGCCTGCTCTGCCGCGTCCAGCTGCAGGGCCCGCGCCAGCGCTTCCAGTACTCCCTCGGAGACTCCGGCGAGGTTCCCGCGTTCCAGCCGGGTGTAATACTCGACACTTACCCCGGCCAGCAGGGCAACCTCGCCGCGCCGCAGTCCCGGGACGCGGCGGTTGCCGCCGGAGACGGGCAATCCCGCCTGTTCGGGGGTTATTTTCGCCCGCCGGGTGGCAAGGAAGTCCCGGGTCTCGCTCTGATTGTCCATGCCTCCAACGTTAGAGGGTAAGGCGCTGCCAGGGAGGCCCTGCTGGTAGGGGTACTGGCAGTGACTCCCTGAACGGCAACGGGTTGGTGTTTGATGGAGAGTGCCCCCGATGACGTCCGGGCCGAAAGGCCGCACCGCACCGGTGCCGAACGCCGGGGCAAACTCCCCCTGAACCCCACAAACAGGAGACCCATGCTTACCGTTAACGCTTATGCCGCCATCTCCGCGACGGAACCCCTTGTTCCGACCACCATCGAACGCCGCGACGTTGGCGCGCACGACATCCTGATCGACATCAAGTTCGCCGGCATCTGCCACTCTGACATCCATACCGTCCGCGGAGACTGGGGACCGCAGCAGTACCCGCTGTCCCCGGGACACGAAATCGCCGGCATCGTCAGCGAGGTCGGCTCCGCCGTCACGAAGCACGCCGTCGGCGACCGGGTCGGCGTCGGCTGCATGGTCAACTCCTGCCGCGAATGCGTCAATTGCCTGAAGGGTGAAGAGCAGTTCTGCGTCAAGGGCAACATCGGCACCTACGGCGCCGTGGACCGCGACGGAACGATCACACAGGGCGGCTACTCCACGCACGTTGTGGTCACCGAGGACTTTGTGGTCCGGATTCCGGAAAGCCTGGAACTCGACGTCGCCGCGCCGCTGCTCTGCGCAGGCATCACCACCTTCTCGCCGCTGAACCACTGGGGCGCCGGCCCCGGCAAAAAGGTCGCGGTTGTTGGCCTTGGCGGGCTGGGCCACGTCGCCGTCAAGATCGCACACGCGATGGGCGCTGACGTCACGGTGCTCTCGCAGTCCTTGAAGAAGCAGGAGGACGGGCTGCGCCTGGGTGCGGACCACTACTTCGCCACCAGCGATCCGTCCACGTTCGAGCAGCTGGCCGGCTCCTTCGACCTGATCCTGAACACGGTCAGCGCGAAGATCGACCTGGACGCCTACCTGTCCCTGCTGGCCGTCGACGGCGCAATGGTCAACGTCGGCGCCCCGGCCGAACCGCTCTCGCTGAACGTCTTTTCGCTGATCGGTGGCCGCCGGTCCTTCGCCGGCTCGCTGATCGGCGGCATCCGGGAGACCCAGGAAATGCTGGACTTCTGCGCCGAGCACAAGCTCGGTGCCGAGATCGAGGTCATTGGGGCCGACAAGATCAACGAGGCCTACGAGCGGGTGCTGGCCTCAGATGTGCGGTACCGTTTTGTGATTGACACCGCCACGCTGGCCTAATCCCGTCCGCGGAAAAGGGCTCGGCCGGCGTGAACCGGCCGGGCCCTTTTTTGGCTTCACCGGACCGCAGGCAGCGCCGCCCCGGGGCGCTGCTGTCGTGCGGATGTCCGGCCGAGGCTTAGGATTATCACAATGATGCCTGAACGAACTCTCGCCGCGGAGGGTAAGAACTCCCTGAGTGTCCGCGGCGGGATCATAGAATCCGTCTGGCGCCCCGGCTCCTTCGTTGACGTCCAGGACGCCAAGGATGCCATGCTGGCCGTGGAACGGATCACGGGCGGAATCCCGATGCCGATGCTCTCGGAAATGACCGATGTGGAAATCAGTGCCGCGGCCAGGCGCGAGTTTGCCCAGACCTCAGGCGTGCTGGCCATCGCGGTCCTCGGATCCAGTGCAGTGGACCGCGTGATCGCTGCCGCAATGACCAGGCACACCCGTTATCCGCACGAATTCTTCACCTCCAGGAACGCAGCCCTGACGTGGCTCGCGGAAATCCTCAAGACCCGCACGTAGGGCCCGGACCCGATCGGAGGCACGTGCCGCCTCGCGCCAGCCGCCCGACCGCTGGACACCGCATGTACAACGATGTGTAACGCGCCAATATGATTACTAGTGATCGAAACGATTACTATTGAGTCATAATTGATCACTTCGAAGGGTGCGTGCGCGATGGCCGAAGTCATTGTTGTTGAGAACGAGGATGCCGCGGGCGAACTCGTCGCCGGAGCTATCCGCGAGCTGATAGCGGCCAGGCCGGAGGCGGTATTGGGTCTCGCGACCGGTTCCACACCGCTTCCCGTGTATCGCGCCCTCGCCCGCTCGCTCGCCGCACGACCGCTCGACGTATCGCGGATGCGCGGTTTCTCGCTGGATGAGTACGTCGGCTTGCCGGACGGGCACCGGGAAAGCTACCGCGCAGTTATTTCCCGTGACGTCGTGGCGCCCCTCGGGCTGACACCAGGCAGGATCCGGGTGCCCAGCGGGGACCCCGCCGGACTTCCCACCGCCGGCGCCGACTACGAGCAGGCGATCGTCGACGCCGGGGGTGTGGACCTGCAGCTACTGGGCATCGGACGCACCGGTCACCTGGGCTTCAACGAACCTGGCTCCTCGTTTGCATCACTGACCCGGGTGAAGACGCTCACCCCCCAGACGCGTGCCGACAACGCCCGCTTTTTCGACTCGCCCGCTGAGGTGCCCATACACTGCATCACCCAGGGGCTCGGCACGATCATGCGTGCCCGCCACCTGGTCCTGCTCGCCTTTGGGCACGGTAAGGCTGCGGCGATCGCCGCCGCCGTGGAAGGTCCGGTTACGTCCAGCCAGCCCGGCTCGGCGATCCAGTTGCACCCGCACGCCACTGTCGTCGTCGACGAGGCCGCGGCGGGCAGGCTTACGAACCTGGACTACTTCCGCTATGCCTGGGCTAACAAGCCGGCCTGGCAAGGGATCTAATTCGCCGTTCCGACGTCCGGCCGCATCCGGTGGCTCTGAACGGCCTCATAGGTGAGCCGAAGTGACTCCGTCATATCGTCGTACATGGATTGGGCGATGCGCACAAAGAGAATGTCGACCAGGGCCAACTGGGCGATGCGGCTGGACATGGCGCCGGCGCGGTAGCGATTCTCCCTCGCCTGGGTAGTGAGCACAAAGTCACAGTGTTCGGCCAACGGTGAGTCGGCGGAATTGGTGATTCCCACTGTTGTCGCCCCGGCGGCGCGGGCGATTTTCAATGCATTACTCGTCTCGCTGGTCAGGCCAGAATGGGAGATGGCGACGGCGACTCCGCCAGGGCGCTGAAGCGCCGCGGAAGCCCAGGCCAGGTGCATGTCGGAGAAGGAAGTGGCCGAAAGCCCGATTCGATACAGCTTCTGCTGCAGGTCCTGTGCGGTCAGGCCGCTGGAACCGAAGCCGTACACGTCAATGCGGGGCGAGGCCGAGATGGCGGTCACCACCCGGTCCAGTGTTGCGAGGTCAAGCGCCTTGGCCGTCTCCTCGATGGCCTGCACCTCCTGGTAGGCGATCTTGGCAACCACGTCTTCGGCGCTGTCGGTCCGGTTTATTTCGCCGTCGTCCACCTGGAAACGGTCGCGCTGTGCCTGCTCCCGGCCTGCCGCTGCCGCCACCTCGATGCGGAACTCCCGGTAGCCTGAGAAGCCTACTTTTTGGCAGAACCGCGCGACCGTGCCCGGGGAAGTTTTGCACAAAGTCGCAACCTCCGTGATCGTGCGGTCAAGGATGGTGGGGTTGTCGATGACGGCCCGGGCAATCCGGGAATCCGCGGTGCTGAGGCCGGGCAGTGCCTGCCGCAGCATCAGCAGGGCATTAGCGGCCATGCACCGCTCCTCCGTCAGTTAAGGCTGCGCCAATGGCCTCGTTGAGGAAACCCCGGTGTGCCGTGAGCAGCCGGAGGGCGGTTCCTGCGTCCAGATCAGTCAATAGCACCAAAATTGCCGCCTTCACGGAGCCGTCGACGGCATTGAGCGCACGCGCGGCCTCGACTGCGTTCGCCTGTGTCGCCAGCATAACGGTTCTCTCGGCGCGGGCCCGCAGTTTCTCGTTGGTGGCCTGCATGTCCACCATTAGGTTGCGGTAGGTCTTGCCCAGCCGCACCATCGTAATGGTGCTCAACATGTTCAGCACCATCTTCTGCGCGGTGCCTGCCTTGAGCCTGGTCGATCCGGTAAGGATTTCCGGGCCGACGACAACATCGATGGCGACGTCGGCCGCCCGCCCGAGTTCAGATTCCGGATTGCATGCCAGGCCGGCCGTGAACGCCCCAACCGACGACGCGTACTCGATGGCGCCGAGAACATACGGAGTGCGGCCCGACGCCGAAATGCCGATCACTGCGTCCTGGGCTGAAACGCCCACCGAGCGCAGGTCAACTGCTCCGGCGAGATCGTCATCCTCGGCGTTTTCAACGGCGGCGTGGATTGCGCCGGGTCCGCCGGCGATGACCCCGAGCACCCGGCCGGGGTCAGTGCCGAAGGTGGGCGGTGCTTCGCTGGCGTCCAGGATTCCCATCCGCCCGGCGGTGCCCGCGCCGATGTAAATCAGGCGCCCGCCTGCGCTCATCCGGTCCACGATGCCCTCAACTGCGGCAGTGATGGCTGAGCTCGCACCGGCGACGGCGGCGGCGACTGCGGCGTCCTCCTCGTTCATCGCGCGCACGAGCTCGGCAACCGAGAGCAGGTCCAGATCCGGATGCCTCTCGCTTACCTGCTCCGTGGCGAGCGTTGCTAGTGAATCGCGCAGATCGGCGTGGTCAGGGTGGTCTTGTCGCTGCGGCTTAGCCACGGATGATTCTCTTCTCATGGGGTAGTGCCCGGGAGTGGACGATGAGTGCGGCGCCGGCCAGTGCGTCTCCCCGCGGCGAAATGAGCGAGAGGCCGGCATCGGTCAGGGCAGCCTCGAGGGCGGCCCGGAAGTAGGGATGGGAGACAAGACCGCCAGTGACGCAGACGCGACCGCCGTCGGGTCGGGCCGCACTGCAGGCGAGTGCAAGCAGGGCGCACGCCTTCGCGACGATGGCCGTGGCTGCGCCGTCGCCGTCGCTGGCGTGGGTGATCACGGTGGGGGCAAAGGTGCCGACGGTCCGGGCGGGACTTCCGGCCGCCGATACCCAGCCCGGCAACGCGGCGAGTCCGCCGGCAAGTCCGGCAGCGACCGGTCGCAGGGTGGTCTCCGGGCCACGGCCGTCACCGGCCCGGAGGGCTGCCTGCAGCCCCTGCTGGCCGATCCAGCGCCCGCTGCCTTCGTCGCCGAGCCACGGTCCGAGCCCGTCGACCTGGCGAATCAGCCCGCCGTCGTCGAGGGTAAAGACGACGGCTCCGGTGCCGGCGATGAGGACCGTGCCCGGTCCTCCGGCGAACGCGCCAACGTGCGCGCAGAGGCCGTCGCTGATGACGGCGACCGGGGCGTCGAAATCGGCCCGGAGCACCCTGATGAGCCGTTGCACCGCGTCCGGTGCCGCCACGGCGCCAGCCGCGCCGATTCCGATGCCGTCGAGGTCCGGGAGCATCCGCTGCACGTCGGGGTGAAGTCCAGCCAACGCGCCGAGGATAGCGTGGCGTGCCAGTTCGGCGCCATGGTCTTCGGCCAGGCCGGGTGAGCCTTGATGGGCTGCGTCGCCAAGTACCGCGGTGCCGCGGCTGAGGCGGACGCGGCAGGATGTCTTGCCGAGGTCGACGGCCAGCACGGTCGGCCCGCTCACAGGATTGTCCCCGGGCCGGCCGGAGTGCGGTGCTGTGGCGCCAGCACGCGCAGGCCGCGGATCCCGTTCAGCGGCTCCGGCATGCGCAAGGGCTTCGGCCCGGCGGCGATGTGGCCTGCCACCCGGGCGCGGCCCGGCGAACTCGCGGGTAGTTCGCACGGGACGCCATGCCAGCTGAGGAATCCGAGCAGGGCGAACATCAGCGACTCCTTGAAATCGGGATCGATGCCACAGGTGTTTGAGGAGACCAGGTCACTGCCGTCGCGGACCAGTTCCGCGCCAAGCGCCGACATCAGCGACGGGTTGCGCACGCCGCCGCCCGACGCGATCAGGCGAGCCGGCTGTGCGGCCCCGCTGCTGCGCAGGGACGCAGCGATCGAGCGGGCGGTCAGCCGGGTCAGGGTGGCCACAAGGTCCGCAAGCGCGATCGGCGAGTCTCTGCCGACCGACGCGAGGGCGGAATCCACGAAGGGCAGCCCGAAGGTCTCACGGCCGGTCGACTTGGGTGCCGGTCTGAGGAAGTAGGGATGCTGGAGAAGCGAGGCGAGTAGGCGGTCGTTGACCTTCCCCGCAGCCCCGAGCCGGCCGTCGGCGTCAAAGCCGTCCACGCCGTGGCTGGCTCGTGCAACGACCGCGTCGATGAGCACATTTCCGGGGCCGGAATCCCAGGCCATCACCGTTCCGTCGGAGCTTACGACAGACAGGTTCGCGATTCCTCCCAAGTTGACGGTGGCCACCGAACCGCCGGTGTCCGCTGCGGCCGCGGCGAGCCAGGCCCGGTCGAAGACGCCCATTAGCGGAGCGCCCTCGCCTCCCGCGGCGATGTCGGCCGCCCGGAGGTTGCAGAGCACGGGCGCGGCAGCTGCTTCAGCGATCCAGGCGGCCTCGCCCAGTTGGAGTGTTCCGCGGGCGTGACCGCCGTCCACCCAGTGGAAAAGCGTTTGTCCGTGCGAAACAACCAGGTCCACGGACGTGCCAAGGTGCTTGATCGCGGCCGCCGCCGCCGAGGCGAACTCCTGGCCCATCCGGGTGTCCAGCCGGCATAGCTCGGCCGCGTCGATGCTGCCCCCGTCCGCCAAGGCCAGAACGCGCGTGCGCAACTCCGGGGTCCAGGCCACGGTGCGGGTGAGCAGCGGGCGCAGGGTCAGCCACGGGGTGCGGCAGGCATCGGGCCCCCGGCTGCCGTCCGCAGTGATGTCGACGATCGCAACGTCGATGCCGTCTGCGGACGTTCCGGACTGCAGCGAGAGGATCTTCATGGTCTTCCACCCTGCAGGATGGCGCTGACGGTGTCCGCCGTGATCCTTGACGAACCCAAGGCATCGATGACGGCGAGCGGAAGGGTGGCAGCGGAGGGCAGCCCAGCGTTGATAACGACGGCGTCGGGGCGCAGGCCGGCTATTCGGGCCAGGGCCTCCCGCTGCGCGCCCGCGGAAGCGATCCGGTCCACCAGCACTGCCAGGCCGCTGCCGGGTGGGACCGCAGCGACCGCTTTGGCCACCGCAGCCTCGTCCGTTCCTGGTGCAAAGCGGTCCAGCTTATATGCCCGTGAAAGGCTTGTGGTGAAGGTATCGGTGGTGGACGCAACGGCAAGGGTGGCCCGTGCCCTCACGTCGAGCAGCGCCAGCCGCTGCTGGACGAGGGACGCGGCGCCGCGCACTGTGATGGCCGAGCGCACCATAAGCGCAGCGTCGATGGCCTGTTGTGCGGCGCTGGGGGCAGGGGCGCCGGGACGCCCATCGAGGTCGGCCGGCAGCCCAAGCCGTGCAGCCGACCGCCCGGCGCGCTCCAAAGTGCCCGGGGTAAGCACGCCGCCGTCGAGGGCGTCGAAGAGGGCTCCCCGCACCTGAAGGTAGTCGGCCTGGTCGGTGCTGCGGCCGCCGTTCGGTCCAAGATTGGACGGATTGCCGATGCACAGCAGCTCGGCTCCGGCGGCCAGGGCGAGCACGGCGCCCGGCCCGGCGCCGAAAGACGCCCGGATGGCCGCCATGTCGAGGGCGTCGGTGACGATCGTGCCGGCAAAGCCGGTCTCACGCAGCGCGGTGAGGATGCCCGGGTTGAGGGTTGCAGGAAGCTCGCCCCGTTCGGGCACCACGATGTGCGCCGTCATCACGGCCCGCACTCCGGCGGCGACTGCCGCATGGAACGGCGGCAGGTGGTCGCGCTCGATCTCGGCCCAGGAGAGATCGAGCCGGGGGAGCGAAAGGTGGGAATCGGTGTGCGTGTCCCCGTGCCCGGGGAAGTGCTTGACGCACGCGGCCACTCCGGAGTCCTGCAGGCCCTGGATGAAGGCGGCGACATGGCGCGCCACGAGGCCGGTGTCACGGCCGAACGCCCGCACGCCGATCACCGGGTTTGCCGGATTTGTGTTTACGTCGGCCACCGGGGCAAGCACGATGTTGGCACCGGCAGATGCGGCCCGGCGGCCGATCATCCGGCCGACGGCCTCGGTGGCCTCAGGGTCGTTGAGGCCACCGAGCTGGGCATGCCCGGGCAGGAGGGTCCCCCGCGAAGAGTCGAGCCGGGACACATTCCCGCCCTCTTCATCGATACCGATGAGTACCTCGGGCCGAATGCCCCGCAACTCGGCGGAGAGCCGTGCGGGCTGCTCGGCATCGTCCTCGTTAATGTTGTGGCCAAAGTAGACCACCCCGGCCAGGCCTTCGTCGAGTGCCCGGGCGAGCCATTCGGGGACGCGGAGGCCGGTGAAGCCTGGCCAGAGAACGCCGTTGACCAGCCGGCGCAGCGTGGGGTCCGTGGCCGCGGTCATCCCTTCACGGCCCCGGCCACGAGACCACTGCTGAGCTTGCCCTGCACCAGGATGAAGAAGATCATGACCGGAATAGTGATGATGGTGGAGGCTGCCATGACCGGTCCCCAATCGTTGGAATGTACGCCGAAGAATTGTTTGAGGCCGATGGCCACTGTGTAGTTCTCGGCCGACCCGCCCAGAAGGGTCATCGCAAAGATGAACTCATTCCAGGCAACAATGAACGAGAAGACGCTTGTCGCAACGAGCCCGGGCGCCACGAGTGGCAGCATCACCGAGCGGAACATACGCCCCCAGGTGGCGCCGTCGATGTAGGCTGCCTCTTCCAGCTCGACCGGGACGGCTGCGACGAAGCCGCGCAGCATCCAGATGGCGAAGGGCAGGGAGAACGCCAGGTAGACAACGACGAGGCCCAGCAGCGAGTTGAGCATCTGCAGGTCGCGCACCTGCACAAACAGGGGAATGACCAGGGCCTCAAGCGGCACCATCTGCACGGTGAGCACCATGATCAGGATGCCGGTGCGGAATTTGAAGCGGAAGCGCGCCACCGCGACGGCGGCCAGCAGGGCCACGATGCCCGAGATGGTCACCGTAAAAAAGGCGACGATCGCCGAATTGCGGAGGAAGGTGCCGAATCCGCCTTCGGTGAGGACAAAATCGTAGTTGGCGAGAGTGAACTCCCGGGGCAGCAGGGACTGGCCGCCGCTGGAAGCCTTCGCGTCAAAGGAGCTGGAGATCATCCAGTACGCGGGGAACAGGGTAAAAACCAGGAGCAGGGCGACCAGGCTGGCCTTGACGAGCCTCCGGCCGAGTGAGGCTTGCCTCATACCTTTTCCTCCTTGAACAAGGTGCGCACATAGATGGCGGTGATGACCAGGAGCAGCACCGTGAGGAGGACGGCAATGGCTGCGCCGAAACCGTAGCGGTTTTGTCCGAACGATTCCACGTAGGACCAGACGCCCAGGTTGAGCACTTCCCGGTTGGAGCCTGAGCCGCCGGGCATCAGGTAGATCTGGGCGAAGACCTTGAAGTCCCAAATGGTCGAGAGGATGACCACCACCGAGAAAACCGGCTTGATGGTGGGGTAGGTGATCTGGAAGAAGCGCCGCACCGGGCCGGCACCGTCCATCTCGGCGGCCTCAAGCATCTCCTTCGGCACGCCGAGCAGGCCCGCAAGCACCGTGATCGCCACAAACGGGAAGCCGTGGTGGACGATGTTCAGGGCTACGATTCCGTAAAAGGTCACCGGGTTGGTGAACCAGTTGAAGGAATCACTCATCAGGCCGAGGCTTTTGAGGGTCTCGTTGACAAGCCCCTGGTCAGCGTCGAAGATCCAGATCCAGACGTAGGTGCCGGTGACGGCCGGCATCGCCCAGGCGACCATAACGGCGCTGCCGACTATAGTGCGCCAGGACGGGCTGAGCGAGGCCATCAGCAAGGCGACCAATGTTCCGAAGATGACTGTCGAGGCGACCGCCACGATGGCGAAGCCGATCGTATTCGGCAGCACCACAGTCCACAGGGATGAGTCGCCGAAGATCTCGGCGTAGTTCTCCAGCCCGATGAAATTGGTCTTGCCGCTGACAATCTGGCGCAGGCCGTAATCCTGCAAGGAGAAGATAAAAACCCGCGCCAGCGGCCAGAGCAGCAACCCGGCCAACAGAATGAGTGCGGGGGCGAGCAGCAGCCACGGCCGGGCCTTAGCCATGGTGAGGAGCCGCCGGCGTTTCGGCGCACGGCCGCCCGTGGACGATGGGAGCTTGCGTCCCTCGTTCACGGGCGGTTGCTGAAGCTTGACGGTCATGGAGTCGTGTTGCCGTTCATGATGTTGTCCATCTCCGCGGCGGCATCGGTTGTGGCGGCATCAACATTCTTCTGGCCGGACAGGATGGCCTGGATCATCGTGTTGGTGGTCTTTTTTGCCTGCACCGCACCGAACTTGGGAGTGACGGGAACGGATCCGCCGCCGTCGACCATCTGCTTGGCGAACGACTTCACCAGTGGGTCAGCCGACGCTATGGTCTCGTTCAGCATCGATTTGAGGCCCGGGAAGTATCCGCTCTGGTCGGCCCACTCCTGTGCAAACTTGCCGGTGCCCAACAACTTGACGAACGCCCAGGCGAGGTCTTGATTCTTGGCCGTGTTGAAGACGCTCAGGTGTGAGCCGCCGAGGACCGAAGGGCTGATGCCGCCGTCCTTGCCGGGGATGGGGATCGCGCCCAGCTTGCCCTTGAGCTCGGGAGCCTTCCCGACGATGCTGGCCGGAGTCCAGGATCCGGAGATCGCCATCGCGACCTTGCCCCTGGCGAAGTTGTCGAGCACGTCGGTTTCTTTCCAGGTGGTCGCGCCCGCAGTGGAGAAGCCGTGTTTGGTGGCCAGGCCCGTGTAGAACTGGATTCCCTCGCGGGCCTTGTCGCCGGCCAGTCCGGAAGCCCAGCTCCCGCCCTTCTGCACCGAGATGTCGCCGCCGGCACCCCAAACCCATGGATAAGCGAGCATCTCGGCATCGCCGGGAACCGGAAAGGGGATCAGGTCGGGGCGCTTGGCCTTGATGACAGTTGCGACGTCGACCAGTTCCTGCCAGGTGGTGGGCGGGGTCAGTCCAAGCTCTTCGAACACGTCAGTTCGGTAGACGATCGAGCGCACCCCGGCGTACCAGGGCATACCGTAGAGTTCGCCGTCGTAAGTGCCGGATTCGAGCAGGCCTTTTACGAGGTCGTCGTTGATTCCGGCTTCCTTGACCTTGTCGCCGATCGGGGCGAGTGCGCCGGCGTCAGCGAACTCGGCCGTCCATGTATTCCCGGTCTCGGCAACATCCGGAGTGGTGTTGCCGGCGATGGCCGTGACGAAGCGGTCATGGGCATCGGCCCACTGTACAAACTCGACGTTGAGGTTGGCGCCCGTCTCCTTCGTAAACTCCTCGCCGACGGACTTGAAGAACCCCTCGGAATCAGGGTTGGTGCCCTTCATGATCCAGACGTTAAGCGTTTTGCCTTCGGCATTGCTCGCGTCACCCCCGGCGGAACCGCCGCCGCAAGCGGACAGTGCAAGCGCCATGACTGCGGCCATGGCGACGGATAGATAGCGCTTCTGCATGCGGTCTCCTCATTGAAACGTGGTAGCGGACTAACTGGCCTGACTTTGATGAAAATAATTATCCACTCATGTAACCACAGTCGAAAATTATTTTCTACCCTGTCGTGTGCTGGGGGCCACGGCCACGGCCACGGCCACGGCCACGGCGGCGGTGCCGTTGCCGGACGTGACAAGATCGCCCCAAGGGCCGTGCCTTAGGCCGGCAGGCGTCGACCGGCCGCGAATACCGAGTCGACCGTGAGGTCATCGGCCAGCAGCACCGCGTCGGCGGCGTAGCCGACTGCGAGCCGGCCCAGGTCATGGCCGCGGCCGATGGCCCGGGCAGGAGTCTCGGTGAGGGCAGTGACCGCCTCTTCGAGGGGGATGCCCACCTCGGTGACCGCCCTGCGCAGGGCCGCGTCCAGGGTGAGTGTAGAGCCGGCGATTGCTCCCTCGCCACCGGTTCCGTTGCCGGCGAGGCGGGCTACTCCGCCGGTCACGGTCACGGCCAGCGACCCGAGCATGTACTCGCCGTCTTCGGAGCCGGTGGCCGCCATGGCGTCGGTGATGAGGGCGATCCGGCCGGGCGCGCCGGCGAAGGCCAGGCGGACCACCTCCGGGTGGACGTGCACGCCGTCGTTGATTATCTCCAGCGTGACGCCGGGCGAGCGGGTTGCGGCAGCAACCGGACCGGGGGCGCGGTGGTGGATGCCCTGCATTCCGTTGAAGGCGTGGGTCAGGATCGAAGCGCCGGCCTCGAACGCCGCCAGGGCGGTGGCGTAGTCGGCCGAGCTGTGTCCGACGGCCACGGCGACTCCGGCGTCGACAAGCGTCCGGATGGCGGCCGCGGCCCCTGGCAGTTCGGGTGCGAGCGTCAACTGCCGAAGGTGGCCCCTCGCCGCGGCCAGGAGCCGTGTGATCGACTCGGCGTCTGGGGAGCGCAGCAGCGCCGGGTTGTGCGCCCCGCGAAAGTCGTTGTCGAGGAACGGTCCCTCAAGGTGCGCGCCGAGCACCAGTGGGTTCGTTTCGGCCGCGTCGGCGACGGCGGCGAGCCGGGACTCGAGGTCGCTCTGGCGGGCGGTGACGAGTGAGAGTACGGCGCGGGTGGTGCCGTGGCGATGGTGCACGGCCAGGGCTTTGCCGATGGCATCGGGTCCGGCGTGCCCGTTGGTTTCAACGTCGAAAGCGAATCCGCCGCCGCCGTGACAGTGGATGTCGATGAAGCCGGGGACGAGCGGGCGGCCGGCGGCATCCGTTATCTCCCCGGCCCTGGCGCCGAAAGCCTGCCAGCCGGTGCCGGATCCGACGGCGGACACGGTATCGCCCGTGAAAGCGACCCAGGCGTCGGCGGTGCTCGACCCGCCGGTGACCAGGCGGGCGGAATGGATGATGCAGGTGGGAGGGCGGCTCATGATGCGACAATCACCTCGAGGCCCTGGTCGGCGAAATCGGCCTGCTGCTTTGGGGTGATTCCGTCGTCGGTAATGAGCCCGTCGAATCGGTGCAGTTCGCCCAACCCGGCGAAGGCTATGCGGCCGATCTTGCTGGAGTCGGCCACGATCATGGCCCTGCTGGCGCGCGCTGCCATCAGGGAATTAACGGCTGCCTCGCGTTCATCGTTTACGGTGGGGCCAGCCTGCGGATCTATGCCGTTTACGCCGATGAACGCGATATCCATCCGCACCTGCTGCAGCACCGCGTCGCTGTAAGGGCCAACAAGTTCGTACGAGCGCGAATGCACCACCCCGCCGGTGACCACCGTCTTGATCTGTGGGCGCATCGCCAGCTGGGCGGCGATGTTGAGTGCGTTGGTCACAACTGTCAGGGTGGCGTGCGGGGACGCCTCCATAATGTCCGCCCTGGCGCCCAGCACGCCGGCAATCGCTGTGCTCGTGGTACCGCCGCAGAGCCCGACGACGGCGCCGCGCGCCACGAGCGCGCTTGCTGCGCGCGCGATCAGGAGCTTTTGCGGCGCGTTTTGCTCGCGCTTGTAGCGCAGCGGCAGGTCGTACGCCACTGACTGCCCAATCGCCCCGCCGCGCGTGCGGGTGAGCAGTTGCTGGGCTGCAAGGGTGTCGAGGTCCCGCCGGGCTGTCGCCGCTGAGACGCCGAGGCTTCTGATGATGTCATCCACCTCAATTTGGCCGGACTCGGCGAGCAGGTCGAGTACGGCGGCGAGGCGCTCGGTCCGGTCGAGTGTCATGTAGTTCCTGTTCATAGGTGCAGCGATTTCTTAGCTGCAGCGATCGATTCTGATTGAAAAGACCGCCACTCAATCACTTTAGCTCGTTGCTGTGCCGACAATAGCTGTGCTTTTCCCTGGCCGGGATGTAACGGGTTGGTTACGGGTTTGGGGTGACCCATCCGGGGTGGGGGGTGTTCCCGAAGTACTCCTGACAGACCAAGCCGGACCCGCTGGATTCATTGTCAGGACCGCACCGCTTACGGTGTGGCCGCGGGAACGGATACATCCACTGAACTACTTTCAAGGAGCATTCCCATGCGCACATCGATCAAGACTTTCGCCGGTATCGCCGCGGCCGGTTCGCTGATGTTCTCCCTGGCTGCCTGCAGCCCGGCCAGTAACACCTCCGCCGCTCCGGCGTCCTCCTCGGCCTCGATGTCCGCCGAGGCGCCCAAGGCGCTGGCCTCCATCCCGGCCCTGACCGGGACCTCCACCGCCGTGAAGCTCGATGCCTCCTTCGCCAAGGCCCTTGAGACCCTGAAGCTGACCCCGGGCACCGTCGGGACCGCGGCACTGACCGATGGTTCGCTGATCTTCCCGATCACCGGCGGCAAGGTCGATTACTACGACCCGGCCAAGGACTACCGCCCGTTCGTCCAGGGCCTGATCAGCCACGCCGGTTCCGGGTTCTCCCTGACCGCCGGAGACACCAAGGTTGACCTGACCAACTTCACCATCGACCCGGGCACCTCCAAGCTCTACGGCGACGTCGCGGTCAACGGCACCACCGCCGCGAAGCAGGCCTACATCTTCAACCTCGACGGCTCCACCCTCAAGCCCCTCGCCAAGGCCGGCGACACCGCCGTCCTGGAAGGCACCCGGGTGCTGATCTCCGACACCGCCGCCGGCCTGCTGAACAAAACCTTCAAGACCGACGCCGTGAAAGCCGACATGCTCGTCGGCATCGCCAAAATCACCGTCAACACCAAGTAACACCCACCCGCAAAAGCCGCCCGGTGCAGGGTCTGCACCGGCGGGGCGTGCCACGGTACCTCCTGTTGGAGGTCCGTGGCACTGTGCGTATACCGTAATGATTACAGGGCGAAGCAGCGCTGCCTGATCCGTCTCCTGATAAGGATGTTTGAAATGACCGCAGCCCTGGTGGATGTTGTTCTCCCGTGTCTGAACGAGCGCGGTGCCCTGCCGTGGGTGCTCTCCCGGCTGCCCGAAGGATACCGTGCCATCGTTGTGGACAACGGCTCCACCGACGGCTCCGCCGAACTCGCAGCCAGCCTGGGTGCGACAGTGGTCCATGAAGCACGGAAGGGTTTCGGCGCCGCCGCGCATGCCGGCCTCCTCGCCGCGACGTCGGAGTTTGTGGCGTTCTGCGATTGCGACGGCTCGCTGGATCCGGCCGGGCTGCCGGAGCTGGCCGGGCCTGTCCTGGGCGGTACTGCGGATCTGGTGCTGGGTAGCCGCCGGCCCCAGCGCGGTTCCTGGCCGCTGCACGCCCGCATCGCCAACCTCGTACTGGCGTGGCGGCTCCGGCGCCTAACCGGGGAACGGATCACGGACCTGGGCCCAATGCGGGTCGCCCGCCGTGAGGGTTTGCTTTCCCTCGGCTTGGCGGACCGGCGCAGCGGCTATCCCTTGGAGATGTTCCTCAAGGCAAACCTGCGCCGTTGGCGGATCGTGGAGCTGCCCGTTCCCTATGCCCCCCGCACCGGCAAGTCGAAGGTCACCGGGACTCTCCGGGGCACCCTGACGGCGGTAAAGGACATGTCCGCGCAGCTCCGGGCCGCCAAGGCCGTCACCGAGGCCTCCGCTGCGTTGCCGTCCGGACCGGTCCGCGGCGCGGCCGGCAACGAATGATGGTTATGGAAAAGAGCGTGGATCTTACCGTGGCGGTCATCGCCAAAGAGTGCGTGCCGGGCCGGGTCAAAACCCGGCTGAGCCCGCCCTTGAGCCCAGAAAATGCGGCGGCACTGGCCCAGGCGAGCCTGAGCCGCACCCTGGCGACCGTCCGGCTTCTCCCGGTCCGGCACCGGATCCTGGTTATGGACGGTACTCCTTCGCCCGCGGACGCAGCAGGCTACACCGTCGTCCCGCAAGTAACCGGCGGGCTGGACGAACGGCTCGCCGCGATCTGCGACGCCACCACCGGGCCGCTGCTCATCGTCGGGATGGACACCCCACAGGTCGCGGCGGACCACCTTGGAGCGCTCCTGCGCGACTGGTCCACCGTGCAGGCGAGCCGCGACGCTTGGCTCGGCCCGGCCGCCGACGGCGGCTTCTGGGCCCTGGCCCTGCGCCGGCCCGACGGCGCCCTGATCCGCGGCGTGCCGATGTCCACCGACACCACCGGAACTGCGCAGCATGCCCGGCTGACCGCCGCCGGGCTCACCGTCGGGTCCCTCCCCGAACTCCGGGACATGGACTACTTCAGCGACGCATTGCAGATCGCGGCGGAGATCCCCGACACTGACTTCGCACACGCCGTAGACAACGCCGCCAGGACTGCCGCAGACCCGGCGCCGAAGTCACGCCCCCTGGAAGGAGCGCTGCGGTGACCGTCGCCGCGGCTGCCCCCGCTGCCGTGTTCGGCCAGGGCGACGCAGAGCCGTACGCCCGGGCCCTGCAACTCGGTGCAGGTAAGCTGACGCTGCGCCCCGAGGGCCGGCACTATCACACCGAGGCCGTGGAATTTGACGTCAGCGGCTGGTGTGAGGACGCGAACGGGCTCGAGCGGTCGCTGCTGGCGAGCCTACGCGGCCCGGTCCTGGACGTCGGCTGCGGGCCCGGCCGGCTGCTGTCCGCCGCCCGGTCACTCGGGCTGCAGGCTCTGGGCCTGGACACCAGCGCCGAAGCCGTCCGCCGCGCAGTCAACCGCGGCGAGCAGGCGCTGGAGCAGTCCGTTTTCGCGTCGGTCCCCCACACCGGTGATTGGCAGTCCATAATTTTGCTCGACGGCAACATCGGCATCGGGGGCAGCATCACCGCTTTGCTGCGCCGCTGCCGCCAGCTGATCACCGCGTGCGGCACCCTCCTGGTGGAGGTCGAAGCGGACGAATACCTCGACACCGCCTACCCCGCCGTCCTCGAAGACGAACATGGGAACCGCAGCGAGCCGTTCCGCTGGGCACGGACCGGCGGTCCTGGTCTGGCGGCCCGGGCCGACACCGGCGGCTGGACCGTCACGCACATCCAACGGCTCCAGGGCCGCGTCTTTTACCGGCTCTCCCCGGCTCCGGAGCCGACGCGCTCCAGGACGTAGACCAGGGCTGCGGCGACGACTGCCAAGGTCGCCCAGAACCAGAGCAGGTTGGCGGCATAGTCGGCTTCCAGCGCGCTGGTGTTACGTGCCACGGACTGCGCCTTGAGCAGCACACCCGCGATCAGGGTGACCACGGCGCCCGTCAGGAGCGCGCCGCGAATGATTGCCGTCGACGCCGGACGCAGTCGTGAGCCCATCCGGGTCAGGCCCGCTCCGGCCAGGGTGGCGAGCGGGACGATGACGCCGTCGTGGAGCAGGACGGCCACCGCAAGCCAGAGCAGCAGCCCAAGCAGCTGGGCCGGCCCGAGCTGGGTCGGCAGCCCCAAGAGCCCGTAGCCGATCACCGCCACCCCTGCCGTGCCCAGGACGATCCGGTAGATCTTCGCGGTTTTCACAGGACCTCCACAGTCTGCAGCCACTTTGTTTGCAGCACACCCGGGCGTCCGGGGGCGATGACGCGGGCCGGGTACCCGTGGTCCAGATCGAGCGTCTGGCCGTTAAGTTCCAGGGCCACCAGGGTCTGCTCATCCTGCACATACGCTGCGGGCATCAGCATCGTCCGGTAGGCGCCTTCCGGTTCCAGGCTGGTGACGCGCAGGGTGGAGGATGACGGGGCGCCGACGCCACTGACCAGGTCCCGGATCCGGACGCCCCGCCAGCGGGCCGTCTGGCTCCAGCCTTCAACACAGGCGATGGGAAGCTCTTGCTCGGACTGCGGCAGTGCTTTGAGCTGGGCCAGGGTGTACGAACGGCTGGTTCCCCGATGTGTAACTTTCAGCTTCCAGTCCGTGGAACCCGCCAGGTCCGCAACTTTCGCGTCGGCGGCCGTGCGGTTCACTGGAACGGACTGGGGCCCCGTGCCCATGTTCCGGGGTGCGAAGAGGTTCAGTGGGTCCAGCCAGGAAAAGGACTGACCGGCGGTTGTGGCCACCAGGGCCCCCGTGCTGGCCGCGACCCCGGTCAGGAACGCGCGCCGGGACCAGCGGCCCGGCGCCGTCTCGTCCGCCGGACCACTGCCGGAACGGGCGCGCCAGTTCTCCATGATCGCCGGAAGTTTGACGGCGATGTGGAGCAGCAGGGACCCCCAGATGACCCAGGCCAGCCAGAAGTGGGTTTCGCGGAACGGGAATGGCCAGGGATACCACTTGTAGGTATTGATCAGGCCAGTCGTCAGCTGCACCAGGGAAGAGGCGATGAACAGGGCGATGGAACCCCGTTCCAGGCCGTGCACCACGGACTTAACCGGTGGCCAGGTCAGCAGTTCGGGATACACCGACCATAACTTCGCCAGAAGGAGCGGGATGGCGGCAATGCCGGCCGTTACGTGTACTCCCTGGGTCAGCTGGTAAATCCAGGCAGGGCGGGTAAGGAAAAACATCCACGACGGTGGTTCCTGGAGCCCGTGGCTGAACAGGCCCGTCAGGAAACAGATGGTGAAGCTCAGCCCCAGCCAGCGTCCCAACACCACAGTCAGCCGGGTGCTGCGCGTCGGCGAGGCAAATCTGGCGGCCAAGGCGTTGGTGAGCTTTTCCATAGCTAGATCACACCATCATTCCTGCGCCCACGGTGCCGCCGGCCCCTGCGAGTCCAGAAAACATTGAGCCGCGGCCCGCGAAGAAAGCTGCGTGGGACGGCATCGACAGTGCCGGGAAACTCCGCTGAACGCGGCGGGCCCGCCGCGGCACCTCCCCCCGGATGACAGGATGGTTCCTATGGAACAATCATTTGCCGGCACGGCGCAGGCGCGCATCGGAATCATCGGAGGATCCGGCACGTACGGGCTCCCTGGCGCAGTCGTCAAGGACACCGTCGACGTCGAGACTCCGTTCGGACCGCCGTCGGGCCCCATCACGCTGGCCGAGGTGGCCGGCCGGACCGTGGCATTCCTGCCCCGCCACGGCGGCGGCCACTCTCTCCCGCCCCAGAAGATCAACTACCGGGCCAACCTCTGGGCTTTAAAAAGCCTTGGCGTCAAGGCTGTTATATCGTCCTCGGCGGTGGGCGGCCTGCACGAAGGCTACGGGCCGGAGACGTTTGTGGTCACGGACCAACTGATCGACCGGACCTGGGGGCGCGCCGATAGCTATTACGACGGCACAGTTGCCGACGGCGTCGAGCCGGCCGGCGTGCAGCACCTGCCGGCCTCGGAGCCCTTCTGCCCGGCACTGCGTGCACACCTCGCTACCGCGTTGCTGGCCCAGGATGTCTCCCATGTTTTGCGGGGGACCGTGGTGGTTGTCAACGGGCCGCGCTTTTCCACGAAAGCCGAATCCGCCTGGTACGTCAGCGGGGGCGCTGACATCATCAGCATGACCCAGTACCCCGAACCCGTCCTCGCCGCCGAACTGAACATGGGCTTCGCGAATCTGGCATTCATTACGGACTCGGATACCGGCCACGACGGTTCGGACCCGGTCACCGCCGACGCCGTGTTTGCTCGGCTGAAGAACGCCCAGGGTACTGTCCTGGCTGTGCTGGAGGCGACGATTGCCGCCGTCGATGATGACTACGCACCCCGTCCACTGATGGATCCGACGGCGGTGGACCGTGTGCTGGCGTTACCGGTTGTGCGCCGGGCGGTGTCCGCCTCATGAGGCTCCTTGTCACCGGCGGCGCCGGATTCATCGGTTCCCATATCGTCGACGCCGCCCTCGCCAACGGCTGGTCCGTGAGGGTCCTGGATTCACTGGACCCGGGCCTCCATCACGGACCGCCGGCGTTTGATCCCCGGGTGGAGTTGCTGACCGGAGACGTCACAGACCCCGACGCCGTTCACGGTGCGCTGGACGGCATCGACACGGTCTGCCACCAAAGTGCGAAAGTGGGCCTCGGGGTCAGCTTCGCTGACGCGCCCGACTATATCCGCAACAACGACTACGCGACGGCGATCCTGCTGGCCGCGATGGAACGCCGCGGTATCCAGCGGCTGGTCCTGGCCTCCTCCATGGTGGTCTACGGCGAGGGTGCCTACACCGACTCCGTGACCGGTGCCCCGGTGCGGCCCGGGCCCCGCGCCGAAGCGGACCTGCGCGCCGGCGTCTACGATCCCCGCAACCCGGCGACCGGCGCCCTGCTGGACCCGGCGATGGTCACGGAGGACGCGCCCCTTGACCCGCGCAACGTCTATGCCGCGTCCAAAGTGAGCCAGGAGCATCTTGCCGCTGCGTGGGCGCGAAGCACAGGCGGCGAAGCGGTGGCGCTGCGCTACCACAATGTCTACGGACCGCGGATGCCGCGGGATACGCCCTACGCCGGCGTCGCGTCACTGTTCCGTTCGGCCTTGGCCCGGGGTGAAGCGCCCCGGGTCTTCGAAGACGGTGCGCAACGGCGCAGCTTCATTCACGTCCGGGATGTGGCCGCCGCGAATATCGCCGCCATCGAGTCCCTGGGCGCCGGCGGTGGCGCTGGATTCCGGGTCTACAACGTCGGAGCCGATGAAGCCCACACGATCGGCGACGTTGCAACCGCCCTGTCCCGGTTCAGCTCCGGCCCCGTGCCTGTGGTCACCGGCGAGTACCGGCTGGGCGACGTCCGCCACGTCACGGCGTCCTCTGAGCTGCTCAAGACGGAGCTTGGCTGGTCCCCGGCCGTGGGCTTTGACGAAGGCATGCTCGAATTTGCCAACGCACCCCTTCGCGGCGGCCCGGCCGCCTGAAAGGGGCGCGAACGGCTCCGGGATGTCGATCCCGCTGGCCAGCCCGCGGGAACACACACAAACTTGCTCAGGCAACAGCGAAGCCACGGCCCCCAAGAGCCGTGGCTTCACTGTTTCGCTTGCCCGCCAATTCGACCGGCAGGATTTAGGGGTGGGTGTTACTTGGTGTTGACGGTGATTTTGGCGATGCCGACGAGCATGTCGGCTTTCACGGCGTCGGTCTTGAAGGTTTTGTTCAGCAGGCCGGCGGCGGTGTCGGAGATCAGCACCCGGGTGCCTTCCAGGACGGCGGTGTCGCCGGCCTTGGCGAGGGGCTTGAGGGTGGAGCCGTCGAGGTTGAAGATGTAGGCCTGCTTCGCGGCGGTGGTGCCGTTGACCGCGACGTCGCCGTAGAGCTTGGAGGTGCCCGGGTCGATGGTGAAGTTGGTCAGGTCAACCTTGGTGTCTCCGGCGGTCAGGGAGAACCCGGAACCGGCGTGGCTGATCAGGCCCTGGACGAACGGGCGGTAGTCCTTGGCCGGGTCGTAGTAATCGACCTTGCCGCCGGTGATCGGGAAGATCAGCGAACCATCGGTCAGTGCCGCGGTCCCGACGGTGCCCGGGGTCAGCTTCAGGGTCTCAAGGGCCTTGGCGAAGGAGGCATCGAGCTTCACGGCGGTGGAGGTCCCGGTCAGGGCCGGGATGGAGGCCAGCGCCTTGGGCGCCTCGGCGGACATCGAGGCCGAGGAGGACGCCGGAGCGGCGGAGGTGTTACTGGCCGGGCTGCAGGCAGCCAGGGAGAACATCAGCGAACCGGCCGCGGCGATACCGGCGAAAGTCTTGATCGATGTGCGCATGGGAATGCTCCTTGAAAGTAGTTCAGTGGATGTATCCGTTCCCGCGGCCACACCGTAAGCGGTGCGGTCCTGACAATGAATCCAGCGGGTCCGGCTTGGTCTGTCAGGAGTACTTCGGGAACACCCCCCACCCCGGATGGGTCACCCCAAACCCGTAACCAACCCGTTACCTCCGCTGGTGGTCCGTCGCGGCCCATCCACTTCGGAATAGCCCGCGGACGGTGTGGGTTGACACTCACTGAACACCCCGCCGGACGTCATCGTGGTCCGGCATCCTCAAACCGGAAGGATCCCCAGATGGATCTCAGCAACCGCCGAGGCATCATCACCGGCGCAGGTCAGGGCATCGGCCAGGCCCTGGCCCTCGAGTTCGCCGCCCGCGGTGCGCACTTGTTGCTCGTGGGCCGTAGGGAAGAAACGCTGAAGGAAACCGCTGCTCTGGTTCAAGCCGCCGGCGGCAGTGCCGAAATCCTTGTGCAGGACCTGAGCATGCCGGGCGCCGTGGACCGGGTGGTCGAGGCAGTCGTGGCGTGGGATGCCGTGGACTTGCTGATCAACAACGCCGGTAACGTCCGGGCGGGCCGCCTGGAGCTCTCCAGCGAGGTGGATGTGCGCTCGATGATCGACCTGAATCTCACCGCGCCGCTGCTGCTGACCCGGGCCCTCCTGCCGCAACTGCGGGCCAGCGGCACAGCGAGGGACAGTATTGTGCTCAATATTTCCAGTGGCATCGCGCTGGTGGGTATGCCGTTCTACGCTGTTTACGCTGCCACAAAGGCCGGGCTGGCACGCTTCGGGGAATCGTTGCGGCGTGAACTGCACGGCACCGGCGTGCACGTGGCCACGGTGTATCCGGGGGCGACGGACACCGCGATGATGTCCACCCAGAACGCCGGTGCTGATCAGGGCTGGGAGCGCCGGACAGTCGAGGCAGTCATCACGGACCTCATGGCCGGGCTTCTTGCCGGTGACCACGAAATCAACACGGCGCCCGAAAGCCGCCGCAGCATGCAGCGGCTCAATGTCGAGGACCCGATGGCAGTCGATGCGGCGTTGGCGCCCGGACTTGATGCCTTGGAAGCTTCAGTCCGGGACCATCGCAGCATCTAAGCGGCCAACCCGCGGACACCAAAGGTGCCGACGTGGGTGTTACCGTTCGCGCCGGGCACCGGCCGACGCGCTGACCGGAAAGATGTGCGGCGCGGCGAAGCCCGCGTCGGAGAACTCACGGGCAATTCCCTCGGCGACCCTGGCGGCGTCGCTGTTTCGCACCAGTGCGATCGCGGCGCCGCCAAAGCCCCCGCCGGTCATGCGGGCGCCGATACTGCCCAGTTCCTGGGCGCTGGAGACGGCGAGGTCAAGTTCCGGCGTGGAGATTTCGAAGTCGTCGCGCATCGAGACATGTGATTCGTTGAGGAATGATCCGATGGCGGCAGGGCCCGATGTCCGCAGCGCGGCGACGGTGTCCAATACCCGCTGGTTCTCCGTGATGATGTGGCGGACCCGGCGGAAGGTCTGCCCGTCCAGCAGGGCCTCGGCGCGGGGAAGGTCGCCGGGGCCAAGGGCCCGCAGGCTGGCGACGCCCATGGTGCGGGCGCCGTCCTCGCAGGACCGGCGTCGGCTGGCATAGCCGCCGTCCGCGTGCGAGTGGCTGGTGCGGGTGTCGATCACGAGGATCCCCACCCCGGCGGCGGTTAAGCCGAGGGCAATACTCTCGGTCGTGAGGTGCTGGCAGTCAAGCAGGATGCCATGATCCGGCTCGCCCAGAAGTGAAGCCGACTGGTCCATGATGCCGGTGGGCGCGCCGACCACACGGTTCTCGGCCAGTTGGCCGATCCTGGCCAGTTCCTGCCTGTCCAGCCCAAGTCCCCACAGCTCATTCAGGGCGAGGGCCACGGCGCATTCGACGGCAGCGGAAGAAGAGAGGCCGGCGCCGGCCGGGACGTCCGAGATCAGTGCCAGATCCATGCCGGTCAGCCCGGCGCGGGCAATGGTGGCACCGGCGTCGCCGGCACCTCCCGGCGGCTGGCTCATCGCCCAGGCAACGCCCAGCGGGTAGGCGGCCCAGCCGGTGAGCGCAGCCGGGTCGAGGTGGTCCAGGCTCACCTCCACCACGCCGGGATAGGAGCTGCTGGCCACCCGCAGCAGGCGGTCTTCCCGCGCGCGGGCCGCCACAGTGGTGCGCTTATCGATTGCGATCGGAAACGCGTAGCCGTCGTTATAGTCCGTGTGCTCACCGATCAGGTTGACCCGGCCCGGCGCCGACCACAGCCCGTCCGGCGCGCCGCCGAACTGGCTTTCGAAGTACTTGCTTCCACGGTGCAGGACGTCGTTCATGGCCGGAGGTGCTCCTGTCCTGCCGTGCGCTGACCTGCGACGGGCGGTTCCGTGGCCGCCCCGGCTGGCCCGCCGCCGGCTTTTTCGATGGCCTTGCGGAGCCGTGCTGCGGCGGTTTCCGGCGGGATGTCCGCTATAAACGCACCCATCGCCGCCTCGGAACCTGCCAAGAACTTGAGCTTGTCTTTTTCCCGGCGGGGGGAGGTCAGCTGCAGCATCAGGCGGATGTCGTCCCGGTGGACGTGGACGGGGGCCTGATGCCACGCCGAAATGTAGGGCGTGGGGGTGTCGTAGAGGGCGTCGATGCCGCGCAGGAGCCGGCGGTAAAGCCGGGAGAACTCATCGCGTTCCTCGCCCGTTGTGGCGGCGAGATCCGGGACGTGCCGGTGCGGGAGGACGTGTACTTCCAGTGGCCAGCGCGCGGCAAACGGCACAAACGCCGTCCAATGCTCACCCTGGAGCAGCACCCGCTCGGAGTTCTGCTCAAAGTCAAGGATGTCCTCGAACAGCGAGCCGCCGTAATTTTCGATGGTGCGGACCAATTGGGCAGTGCGGGGAGTGATAAAGGGGTAGGCATAGATTTGTCCGTGCGGGTGGTGCAGCGTCACACCGATCGCCTCGCCCCGATTCTCGAAAGGGAAGACCTGCTCGACGCCGGGCAGCGCCGACAGCGCGGCCGTCCGGTCTGCCCAGGCCTCCACAACCGTGCGCATCCGGGACAACGACATCCCGGCGAGGGAACCGGTGTGTTCGGGGGAAAAGCACACCACTTCGCACCGGCCCACTGATTGCCGGCTGCGCCCCAGCCCGACCCGGGCCAGATCGTCCAGGGTGTCGGGCGCTTCGGGGCCGGACAGCCCGGGCCCGAAGGACGGGGATTTGTTTTCAAAGACGGCGACGTCATAGCGGCTCGGAATTTCCGAAGGATTGTCCGGCGACGCGGGTGCCAGCGGGTCCAGATGCGAGGGTGGCAGGACCACCCGGTTCTGCCGGGCAGCCGCGATCGAAATCCATTCTCCGGTCAGGGCGTCCTGGCGCATCGTGGCCGTGGGCGGCCGGACGGCCGGCTCGCGGAGATCGTCCCCGCGTTCAGGCGGCAGGACGGTATCGGCATCATCGAAGTAGATGATGTCCCGGCCGTCCGAGAGCTTGTAGGAGCGCTTTGCAATCTGGCCCATGTCAGGAGCTCCTCACGGCGTGGCCGCCGGCTGGGGTTGGCCCGGCAGCGGTGACCCGGCGGGCGGTCAGGAGCAGCCCGTGCTCCGGGTTGAGGACAGGCATCGGAAGTCCGGAACCGGCCAGGAAACGGCCCGTCGCCTCGACGCCTCCGGCTAGCCACGCCGGCGGCACGGCCTGCAGGAACGCCCGCATGTCGTCCGGCGCCGGGTAGACCGCTTCCACCCGATACACGGCATCCGGCAGCAACCCCGGGATGGCAATCCGGCCGGGGACTTCAGCGAACGAGGTCGCCACGGACACCAGTGCGAAGAGGGCCTCGCCGCCGTCGTGCGAAACGACGCCATGCAGCCGGAGGGCCGGATCTGGCTCGTCGGCCCGCACCATACGTCCGGTGTGCAGCAGCGAGCGGTATTCCTTGAACAGGGCGATTGCTGCCGCAAGTTCGGTGCGCTCGGAATCATCGAGGTGCCGGACGTCCCATTCGAGGCCGAAATGGCCGAACATGGCCGTGATGGCCCGGAAGGAAAGGTCGTGGGTTCGTGCGGTGGTGTGGCTCCGGGTCGGTCCGATGTGGGATCCGACGAGTTCCGGCGGGACCACTATCCCGGTCCAGCGCTGGATGGTTTGCCGTTCCAGGGCATCGTTGCAGTCCGAGCCCCAGATCCGGTCCGTGCGTTCCAGGATGCCAAGGTCCACACGGGCACCTCCGGAGGAGCAGCTTTCGATCTCGACGCCGGGATGGGCCTTGCGGAGCTCGTCGAGGAGCCGGTAAACGGCCCCTGTCTGGGCGTGCACTGACGGCCGGCCGGCGTGGCCCATTTCGCCGAGGTCCCGGTTCTGGTCCCACTTGAGGTAGGTGATGTTGTTTTCGCGCAGCAAGGCATCGAGCCGGTCGAAAATGTACTGCCAGGCCGCCGGATTGACCAGGTCCAGGACCTGCTGGTGCCGCCACCGCTCCGGCAGCCGGCCAGCCGGTCCGCCGTCGCTGGACGGCCGCGGGGCCGGGCCGGCGATCCAGCCCGGGTGGGTCCGGGCCAGGTCCGAGTCTTCATTGACCATCTCTGGCTCGACCCAGAGCCCGAACTCCATCCCGTGGCCGGTGACCGCGTCAATCAGCGGGGACAAGCCTTCGGGCCACAGGTCCTCGTCAACGTACCAGTCGCCGAGACCCGCACCGTCATGGCGCCGGCCCCGGAACCAGCCGTCGTCCAGGACGTAGCGTTCCACCCCGAGCCGGGCGGCGGATTCGGCGAGTTCAAGCAGTACCGGCATCCGGTGGTCGAAATACACCGCTTCCCAGACGTTGAGGACCACCGGGCGGGCCTTGCCGGACTGTGCGCCGGGGTGGTGCGGGCGCTGGCGGAACCAGGCATAGAACGCGTCGCTGATACCGTCCAGCCCCTCCGCGGAGTACGCCGCGAACAACCAGGGCGTCTCGTAGCCGGTGTTTGCGGGGAGGGTGATCTCGCCGGAGCCAAGGAGCTCCGAGGCCCCGATCACCGTGCGGCCGTCGGGGGCGGCGTCGACGAAGCTCTCGTGGTTGCCGCTCCAGCCCAGATGGACGGCCCACACCTGCCCGTGGCGGTTGCCGAATCCGGGGGTGCCGGCGGCCAGCAGGAGCGAGGCGTCATGGCCGGTCCGGCCGTGCCGCCCGGAGCGGACCCAGGTTCCCTGGCCCAGCGGCATCCGCTGGGGGTGCGACTCCCGGCACCACCGCCCGGTCAGGTCCAGGATCTCGGTGGCGGCGCGGCCCACCGGAAGCACCGCCGCGAGTTCCTCGACGCTGTAGGGATCGGTCCCGTTGTTATCGAGCCGGTGCCGGAGCTGGAGCAGGCCGCCGTCGTTGATCCTGACCTCCGTGCGGACGGTGACACCCGCGGTTGGGTCGGATTGGGTGATGATGGCCGAGCAGTCCGTCCCGCTGGATCGTTCCACGGCGCTAACGCGCAGGCGGGCCGAGAACGCCAGTCCGTTGCGGTGACCGCGGAGGCCCGGACGCCCCCGCCAGCCGGAGGATGCCTGCGGGATCAGCCCGAGCGTGACGGGGATGTCGAGGGCCGAGTGCGGCACGGGGTCGCCCAACAGGGACAGGTCCGGAAGAGCCGGGCCAAGGTCTGCGCCGAAGTGCAGCAGGGCGGGTTCACCGGTGCGGAAATCGATCAGCAGTGACGTTCCTGAGCGGCGCAGGTAGAGCGGCCCAGGGAGGGGGAAAGGGGTCTCGGGTGCACGAGTGAGGTCCGGGTTGTTCACGGTAGCTCCAGGCATAGGGGGTCGGGGTGGGCGGGCCGTACCGGTCAGCCCGGCGTGGCAAGGAGGCGTGCGGCGGGGACGGGCCGGGCGCCGCCGGCAGGAGCAAGCCGGAGCCGCCCCACGCGTTCGCCAAGAATGCGCCGGGCTTCACCGCCCAGGAGGTCGTCGCTGATGAGTTCGTCGGCATCCTCGAGGCTCGCAATCGTGCTGATACCCAGGGTGCCCCACTTCGTGTGGTCGGCGAGCACCACCACCCGGCGGGCCGCACTGACGAAAGCCCTGTCCGTCTCTGCCTCCAGGACGTTTGGTGTGGTGAACCCGGCATCGGCGTCGACCCCGTGGACGCCGAGGAACAGCACATCCAGGTGCAGCTGCCTGAGTGAGGAGGTGGCCAGCGGCCCGACGAGCGCATCCGAAGGGGTCCGCTCGCCGCCGGTCAGGATCACAGTGGACGCAGAGGAATTCTGGTGGAAAACGTCGGCGATCCGCACCGAGTTGGTGACCACCGTGATCCGGGGACCGGGGGACAACAGCTGGGCCAGCGCCCAGGTAGTGGTTCCGGCGCTGAGCCCCACGGCCATGCCTTCGCGAACCTGGGCGGCCGCCTCCTGGGCGATTGCCATTTTTTCGTCCTTGAGCTGCGTCACTTTCAGCTCAAAGCCCGGCTCGTGGGTGCTGGCCCCGCCGGGCAGCTTGGCCCCGCCATGGATCTTTTCCAGTACGCCGGCCGTGTCGAGCGCCTCGATGTCGCGCCGCACGGTCATCAGCGAGACGCCGAGCATCTTGGCGAGGTCCGTGACGCGGACAATCCGCTCACGCTGGACCTCCGCGAGAATGGCGGAATGACGGGCTGCGGCTAGCATGCGGAGTCCTTACAGGCTTGAGTGGGTTGACTTGGCGGCGGAGGGGCTGCCCTGCCGGGCGGTGGAACGGACGACGGCGACGGCCCCGGCTTCCAGCCCGAGCCCGCCGTCGAGCTCGGTGCCGGTAAGCAGGTCAACGCCTGCCAGCGGCAGCCGGACGTCCTGTGTTCCGTGGTTGATGCAGAACGTCCAGTCTGTTCCGTCTTTGCTTCGCCGGGTCACTTCGACACCGGCCGGCAGATCCGGGACAAGAGGCTGCACGGCCGCATCGGCACAGATGACGCCGAGCAGTTCGCCCAGGCCCGCCGGCGCGAGTGTTGTGGCGACGTAGTAGGCACGGCCGCTTCCGGCGAGGTTGCGGGTCACGGCGGGGGAACCGGCGGCCGGCCCCTCGTCGATGGCCGCCAGGACCTCGGCGGTGGTGGTACGCCCCAGCTCATTCCAGCAGGAGCCCGCACCGAAGCCGCTGAGCCGGACGCTTTCGCCGGCGCAAAGCGGAAAGAACTCTTCCATCCGTACCCCCAGCAGGGCACTGAACGCCCCCGGGTAACTGCCAAGCCTGATGTGGTCATTTTCGTCCACGATACCGGAGAAATACGTCACCACCAGATGGCCGCCGGCGCGGACGTAGGCTTCCAGGTTTGCCGCCCCGGCGTCGGTGACGAGGTACTGCATCGGCGCGACCACCAGGCGATAACCGGCCAGGTCCTCGGTGCTCTGCCGAAAGTCCGTGGGAACGCCGGCCCGGTAGAAGGCGTCGTGCCAGCGCCTGGTTTCCGCGATGTTCGAGGCGTCCACACTCGGGTGCGAGTCCAGTTCCGAGGCCCAGCGGGCGTCGGTGTCGTGCAGGATAGCCACATCCACCTGGCCGGAGGCGCCGGTGACAACCGAACCGCTGAGCTCGGCCAGGCTGCGCAGCGCCTGTCCCAGCTGGACGACTTCGCGCCAGACTTTGGTGTCCGTGCCGGCGTGCGGCAGCATTCCGGAGTGGAATTTTTCGGCGCCCGCGCGCGAGGCCCGCCACTGGAAAAAGAGCGCACCGTCAGCGCCGCGGGCCACGTGCTGCATGGCATTGCGGAGCATCTGGCCTGGCGCCTTGGCGATGTTGCGGGGCTGCCAGTTGACCGCCGAGGTGGAATGCTCCATCAGGAGCCACGGCTTGCCCTTGGCCCAGCCGCGGGTGAGGTCAGCCGTTGCCGCCAGCTCCTGGAAATTCCGCGGATCTTCGGCAATGAGGTAGTGGTCGTTGGAGACCACATCCGTTTCCTCGGACCAGCGCCAGTAGTCCACGGGCTGGTGCAGGCCCATGTTGAAGCCCATGAAGTTGGTGGTGACTGGATGCCCCGAGTGCGAGCGGATGATGGCCGCCTCGGCCGTGTAGCATTCGAGCAGCTCATCGGAGGAGTACCGGGCGAAGTCCAGTTGCTGGGTCGGGTTGACCCAGGTCCCGGACGTCCGGGGCGGCAGGATCTGCGCCCAGGCCGAGTAGCGCTGGGACCAGAATGAGGTTCCCCACGCGGCATTGAGGGCATCGATGCTGCTGTACCGAAGTTCGAGCCAGCGCCGGAAACCGGCAGCGGCACCGTCGGAGAAGTCAGGCTGGTTGTGGCAGCCGTACTCATTGTGGACGTGCCACATCACCACGGCCGGATGGTCCTTGTAGCGGAGCACGATCTGCTCGGTCAGTGCCGCGGCGGCGCGGCGGTAGTCCGGGCTTGAGGCGGCAAAAGCCTGCCGGGAACCGTAGCTGTGCCGCACGCCGTCGGCCGTCACCGGCAGTGATTGGGGATACTTGTGGCTGAACCAGGGCGGTGGGGAGGCCGTGGCGTTCGCCAGGTCAACCCGGATGCCGTTGGCATGCACCAGGTCCAGGACCCGGTCCAGCCAGCCGAATTCGTAGCTGCCCTCGGCTGGTTCGAGCAGGGACCAGCTGAAGATGCCCACGCTGACCAGGTTGACGCCGGCCTCGCGCATCAGCCGGACGTCTTCGTCCCAGGTTTCCTCGGGCCACTGCTCGGGGTTGTAATCTCCGCCAAAGGCCAGCATCGGCGACCCTTCGGAGCCGAGACGGGCGCTGATGTAGTCCATTGCGGCGTTGTGGTTGCTGCTCACATTCATCCTTTGCTGGAGCCGAGGGTCAGTCCGGCGACGAAGTGCCGCTGAAGCATGAGGTAGATGATCAGGGCCGGGATCGCCGTAATCATGGCGCCCGCGGCAATGAGGTTGTAGTTGGACAGGAACTGGCCCTGGAGGTTGTTCACGGCCGTGGTCAGCGGAAGCCGGTCCCCGCTTTGAATAAAAAGAAGAGGCCAGAAGAAGTCGTTGTAAATAAAGATCACTTCCAAGGTGCCCATGGCCGCCAGCGCCGGGCGGCACAGCGGCAGGATGATCTCCCAGTACTGGCGCCAGATGCCCGCACCGTCCACGAGGGCGGCCTCCGTCAACTCGGAGGACAGCGCCTTCATGTAGTTGGAGAGCACAAAGGTGACGAAGCCGATTTGGAAAGCGGTATCAACGGCAATGACGCTGATGTAGGTATTGAGCAGGTTGCCCGAATCGCTGATGCTGTACGGCAGTTCGAAGTGCTTGAACATTTCAAACAGGGGAGCGGCCAGCACCTGGGGCGGCAGCAGGTTCCCGGCCGTGAACATGATCAGCAGGGTGATGTTGAACTTCCAGTTCACCCGGCTGACGGCGAAAGCCATCATGGAGGCGAAGAAGAGGATCAGCAGGACCGAGGGGACCGTGATCAGGACGGAGTTCCATGCGTACTGGGCGAAACCGGCCTGCGTCCATGCCTGCACGAAGTTGTCGAAACTGAAGGAGCCACCGAGGCTGAAGTAGCCGTATTTGTCGGTGTCTGCCTTCGGCCGCAGTGCCGTGAAGAGGGTCCACACCAGCGGAATCAGCCACATAATGGCCATAACGCTCAGGAAAATGTGGGTTCCGTAGTGCCGCTTCGCGGATGTTCGTTTTCCGGCGGCGCGCCCTGCCGCGCGGTTCGCGGCCGTGGGCTGGAGTTTCCTGCCGCCCACGTCGGGACGGGAGGGATTGGAGATGCTCATGCCTCTTTGTCCTTTCCGAATGCGCGGGAGAGGTAGAAGGTGATGGGAACCAGCGAGATAACCAGCAAGATGACTGCCAGGGCTGAGCCGACGCCGATCACTTGGCCTTCGCCGACGAGGTTCTGGACCACGAGGGCGCTGATCAGCTCCAGGCCGTTGGTGCCGCGGTTAATGACGTAGACGATGTCGAAGGCCCGCAGGGACTCGATGACTGTAATGACGATGATGATGACGTTGACCGGGCGCATGGCCGGGAAGATCACCCGGAAAAAGGTCTGCACGGCGTTGGCGCCGTCGATCTGGGCGGCCTCACGCAGGGTTGGGTCAACGCCCTTGAGCCCCGCCAAGTACAGGATCATCACGTAACCGGCGTGCCGCCAGGTGGCGGCCACCAGGGCAGCCCAGATGTTGACGCTCGAATCGCCGAACCAGTCGACTGCCTGCGGCGTTCCTGCGGTTCCGAGCAGGAAGTTCAACAGGCCGGTATCCCGGTTGTAGAACAACTGCCAGATGACGCCGATCAGTGCCAGTGAGAGCATCACGGGAGTGAAGAAGATGCTCTGGTAGATCTTGGTGCCGCGGATGTTCTGGTCCAGCAGGATCGCGAGCAGCAGCCCCAGTGGTGTGGCGATCAGCGCCAGAAAGATCAGCCACAGCACATTGTGCTGCACCGCGGGCCAGAACGGCGGGTAGTTCTGGGCGATGAATTCATAGTTGTCCACCCCGGCGGGTTTGATGTCCTCCAGGGTCAGGCCGTTCCATCGGGTGAAGGACAACGCGGCGGAGAGCAGCGTTGGAATCCAGACAAGGACCAGCTGAATCAAAGTCGGCAGGCCCACCATAAAGGCCAGGACCCACTTGTCGCTGCGGGACAGCCGGCGGACCCGCCGCACCGGGGCAGCGCCGGAGCGCCGCGCCGGGGCGGGGTTTGTGTTGGTTGATGTACTCACTAAGACGATTCCTCGATCTGGCTTGGCCGGGGCTACTGGGCGGCGTACAGCGACTTGGCCTGGGCTTCCAGGTTTTTCACGTCCACGCTGCCGTCCTTGATGAAGGACTGCAGGGCCGGGATCATGACGTTGTTGGCCATCGCGGGAAGGGCGTCGCGGTCGAAGAACTGGCTGATGCTCTTGGCGTTGGAGATGACGTCGGCCATCTTCTTGTTCAGCGGCGAGAACCCGGATGTGTCGGTGCCTTTGGCGGCTGCAATATTGGCGGAGTCGACGGAGGCGTACACGTCCTGTCCCTCCGGGGTACCGAGGTAGGCCATGAAGTCCCGTGCCGCCTGGTTCTGGCCGCCCTTCTTGGACAGCAGCAGGCCGTCGATGGGGGCCTCGACGGCGTCACGGCCTTCTATCGCGATCTCCGGGAATGGGAAGAAGTCGATGTCGTCGGCGACAGTTTTGTCCGTGTACTGCTGGGTCAGGAACGATCCCAGCAGGTACATCCCGGATTTCTTATCGCCAAGGTTCTTGGCGGAGTCTTGCCATGTCATTCCCAAGGCATTGGGATTCTGGTAGGGCAGCAGGGCCTTCCAGGTGTCGAACACGTCGCTGACTTTCTTCTGGTCCCAGGATTCCTTGTGCGCCGTGAGATCCATGTGGAACTGGTAGCCGTTGAGGCGCATGTTCAGGTAATCGAAGGTGCCCATCGCCGGCCAGCCGTCTTTGTCTGCAAATTCGATCGGGATCAGCCCGTCGCCTTGCATCTTTTTCGCCAGCGCTGTCAGCTGATCGAACGTTTCCGGGACTTCGTAGCCTTTCTCGGTCCAGAGGCTCTTGCGGTAAAAGAAGCCCCACGGGTAGTTGTAGTTCGGGATGAAGTACATCTTGCCGTCATTGCCGGTTGAGGCCTTTTTCATGGCGTCGGAGTAGTTGGCGCCCACCTTTTCCCAGACGTCATCAATCGGGGCCAGCAGCCCCTTATCGGCGTAATACTGCATCCTGTATCCGGCAAACCAGGTGAAGGTGTCGTCCGGGCTTCCCTGCAGGTAGGTGTTGATTTTGTTCTGAAAGTCGTTGTGCGGAACAACGTTGGTGCTCACGGCGATGCCGGTCTTTTTTGTGAAAGCATCCGTCACGGCCTGATAGGCGGCCTTGGGAACTTCGTCAGAAGAGCCCGAACCAAAGGAGAGCGAGGAGCTGCCACTGCCTCCGGCGTTGGGGGCCGTGCCGCCGGTGCACGCCGTGAGCAGCGGAATCCCGGCCATGGCCACGGCCCCGGCGCCGAAGGTCTTCAGCAAGGTCCGCCGGTCCCAGCCGCCTTGGCTTGAAGCCCGGCGCAGTGCGTCTTCGTGCATGGTCATGATTTCTCCTTTGAAATGACACAAGGTGTGATTCGCTTCACATCACTATCTATCATAAACGCACAATAAGCAACGTCAAGGGAAAAAAGAGAACATTTAAAGTCATGTCATCAGGCTGGCGGGACGGACGCCGGGGGCCAGGCCGGGCCGCCGGACGCCGGGCAACCGCGGATGCAGCTGGGGGATCGGCGTTCCCCTGCTTAGCTGGACACCGTCCACGGGATCCGCTCCGGGTTAGTCCTCGGATGGGCAGGCTCTGCCGGCATTGGAGATCAGGCCCCCGAACGGAGGCGCACACTCACTAGGGTCAACTGTGATGGTCCCCTTCGAATCCGAGCTGGAGTCACGAATCTGTCGGAACCGTCTGAATGGGACCTTATCCGGACTGCTGCGAGGACAATTCCGTCATCCCCGAGCAGGTGCCGTCGGCGGGCATCATTCGACAACGCTGGCGTTCTTTGCTGGTGACGGTAGTGGGTGGCTTGTGCAAAAGTGAAATATCCGACGCTAAGGTTTTGCCGGGCGTCGGAGTGGTCTGTATTTGCCGGGTTTGAGGTGGTTGGCGCGGGGCCAGGTGTAGTCGCCGGTCAGGTTGATGTGTTCCCAGCCCAAGGGTGAGAGGAACCGCAGGAGGTCGGGGTCGATGTCGCCGCCGTTGCTGGTCAGGGTGGTGATGGTGCGGTTGAGGTAGACCGTATTCCAGAGAACGATGGCTGCGGTGAGGAGATTCAGTCCGCTGGCGCGGTAGCGCTGTTGTTCGAAGGAGCGGTCGCGGATCTCGCCGAGCCGGTTGAAGAAGACGGCGCGGGCGAGGGTGTTCCGGGCCTCGCCCTTGTTCAGGCTGGCGGTGACTTTGCGGCGCAGGCTGGGGTCCTGGAGCCAGTCGAGCAGGACGAGGGTGCGTTCCATTTTGCCCAGTTCCCTTAGTGCGAGGGCGAGCCTGTTTTGGCGGGGGTCATCGACCGGCACGGGGGACCTGAGCCGGTCGTCCAGTCTCGACGGGCCCCGCGGGATGTGGTCCTTGACACATAACTGCTTTTGTCTCATCATTAGACAGAAGGTGCTGCAGCGGCGCGCACCTGATTGGAGCAGTCAATGAACCAGAACTACTTGCACCCCCCGCAGAGCCAGCCTTCACGACGAAGCCTCCTCCTCGCGGGACTCGGAACCGCCATGTCCCTGCCCTTCCTCTCCGCCTGTGCCGGCTTCGATACCAGCGGCGCGGCCGCCGGTGAGGGCACCGTCGGATTCCTCTCGACCCAGTTCACGCCCGTCGAGGAAAAACAGCGCTACGAAGCTGTTCTCAAGAAATTTCTCAAGGTCCCCGTGGCCTACAACCCGGTCGACGCCGGGGTCTTCGCCTCGACCGTTCGGTCCCAGGTTGATTCGGGCAACGTCAGCCTCTCCCTCCTGGGCGGCCTGCACGGTGACCTGGCCCCGCTCGCCGACTCGCTCGAGGACGTCGATCCCCTGATCCGCGACCTGGCCGGGCGCGGCTTCGGCAAGGACATCCTCGAACTGACGAAAGTCGGCGGCACCACCTCCAAATACGTTCCCTGGATGCAGGCAACGTATGTGGTGGCCGTCAACAAAAAAGCCCTCGAATGGCTGCCCAGCGGCGTGGACGTCAACGACCTCAGCTATGAGGACTTCCTGGCCTGGGCCAAGGCAGCCAAGCAGGGTGCCGGCCGTCCGGTGTTCGGTATGCCAGCCGGCCCCAAGGGCCTGCACCACCGCTTCTACCAGGGGTTCCTGCTCCCCAGCTTCACCGGCGGCCAGATCACCACGTTCCGGAACCCTGACGCCGTCACGGCCTGGAACTACATGCGCGAGCTGTGGGACAACATGGCCCCGGCATCCACCAACTACGACGCGATGCAGGAACCCCTGGCCCGCGGCGAAGTGCTTGTGGCCTGGGACCACGTCGCCCGGCTCGTGGGCGCGCCGGCCGACAAGCCGGATGACTGGCTGATGGTTCCGGCCCCGCGGGGACCGCAGGGCCGCGGCTACATGCTGATCGTCGCTGGCGTCGCGCTGCCCAAGGGCGGGCGCGAACGTGAGCGGGCCGAACAGGCCGTCCGCGGACTCTCCGAACCTGTCACGCAGATTGAAACCCTGCGCAGCAACGCGTTCTTCCCCGTGGTCCAGACAGAACTGCCCACCGACCTCAGGGGCGCCGTCGCCCTCGAAGCGGCTGCCGTCCGCCTCCAGCAGCGATCGCCCGGGGCCCTCCTGGCCCTGCCGCCCGTCGGGCTCGGGTCCAAGGACGGGGAAGTCTCCCAGATCTTCAAGAACTGTTTCCAGGAGATCTGCCTCAACGGCTCCCCTGTCCAGTCCACCCTGGACCGCCAGGCCGCCCAGCTCAACACCATCCTCAACGCGCTGGATGTGCCCTGCTGGGCTCCCGATCCCGTTTCACCCGGTACGAAATGCGAGGTAGCGTAGTGACCGTCCAGTCCCCGCCGGTCAGTCCGGCTTCAGTCTCAGCCCCGCCACGGCCCCGCCGTGTGCCGCCGGCCATCTGGCTGATCGGCCCGTCCATTGTTTTTATGACGCTGCTGCTCGGCTGGCCGCTTATCCAGGGCGTCCTGCAGGCCTTCCAGAACGAGCAGGGATTCACCCTCCAGTACGTGAACCGGATGGTCGAGGATCCGTACTTCTGGCCCGCAGTGCGGAACACGGTCCTGCTGATTGCGGTCATGATCCCGCTCCAATTCGGAATTGCCATCGCCATGGCCCTGCTTCTGCGGTCCAACCCGCGGCTGAACAAGCTGCACTTCTTTGTCTGGGCCATTCCGTTGGCGCTCAGTGACCTGGCCGCCGGCCTGGTGTGGCTGTCCATCTTCAACGACCGCGGCTACCTGAACTCTTTCCTGCAGGGAATCGGCATCGAAGGCATTTCCTGGCTCGCCTACGACAACCAGGCGACACTCTTTCTCTGCGTCCTCATTGCCGAAGTCTGGCGCTCCACCTCACTGGTCCTGGTGATTGTCGTCTCCGGCATGCAGGGCATCCCGAAGGACTACGACGAGGCCGCCCAGGTCTTCGGCGCCACCTTCTGGCAGCGCCTGCGTCACGTGACTCTCCCGCTCCTGAAGCCCAGCCTGCAGGTGGCGCTGATTCTCCGCACCATCCTGGCGTTCCAGACGTTCGCCGTCGCCCAGGCACTCACGGGGCAGAACTTCCCCCTCGTCGTCGGCGAAACCTACCGCTGGTACACGGCCCTGCAGAACCCGAATGTCGCCGCGGCGTTGGCGCTGGTCATCCTCGTCGCGTCGATGCTGACCTCCATCTTCTACCTGCGGGCACTCCGCGAGAAAGGGCAGGGAGGCACACGATGAGCACCCCCACCGTAGACACAGCACCCCTCCAGCGGCAGCGCCGGCACCGGGTTTACCTGCAGATCGCCTGCGTCACCATCTCACTGTTTATGCTGGTCCCGATCTACCTGATCTCGCTGGCGGCACTCTCGACGCGCGAATCCCTCAACGAGTTCCCGCTGAGCCTGCTGCCCACCAGCATCTCCTTTGACACCCTCAACGCGTTCCTGTCCTCCACCGGAATCTTCGGTGCTCTGGGCAACTCCGTCATCGTCGGCGTGGGCACCCTGCTCTTCTCATCGCTCATCGGCGTCCCGGGCGGGTATGCCCTGGCCCGGTTCGCGTTTCCCGGCAAAGAGCCCTACCAGCTGTTCCTGCTGTTCACCCGCGCCCTGCCGATCGTGGTCCTCTCAGTTCCCCTCGCGAAGCTGTTCCTGACCACCGGCATCTATGACACGACCTACGGCGTCATCCTGCTCCACACCTCGCTGGCCCTGCCCACCACCATCCTGATCTCGGCCAGCGTGTTCCTCAGCGTCCCGGTCGATGTGGAAGAGGCCGCGCGCATCTTCGGCTGCAGCCCGTTCGGTGCCTTCGCCCGGGTGGTGATGCCGATGGCACTGCCCGGACTGGCGGCGGCATCGATCTTCACCTTCGTGATGTCCTGGAACGAAGTGCTGGGTGCCTCCATCCTGACACTGGACCACCGCACGCTACCGGCCCAGGTTCTGACATCGCTGTCGGATTCACCCCTGGCCTACCGTTTCGCCGGCGGCTTCGCGCTCGTCATCCCCTCGATCATTTTCATCGCCTTCATGCGGCGGTATCTGACCAACATGTGGGGCTCCACGATCCGCTGATGCTCCGTCCTCCCCCAACACTTCCCGGAAACACCTTAGAAGGAGCCGATCATGGCTGATATCTCCATCTCCAACCTCGTCAAGACCTACCCCGGCGGCACCGACCGCGCCACGGACGATGTCTCCCTGGACATCAAGGACGGCGACTTCACCGTCCTGCTGGGCCCCTCCGGCTGCGGCAAGACCACCCTGCTGCGGATGCTGGCCGGACTGGAACTCCCGGACTCCGGCTCGATCTCGGTCGGTGGCCGCGACGTCACCTACCTGCCGCCGAACAAGCGCAACATGTCCATGGTGTTCCAGTCCTACGCCGTGTTCCCGCACCGCAAGGTCCGGTACAACATCGGCTTCGGTCTGCAGATGGCCAAGGTCGACGCCAAGGAAATCGAGCGCAAGGTCCAGTGGGCCGCCGAGCTGCTGCAGCTCACCCCGTACCTGGACCGGCTTCCAGCCCAGCTCTCCGGCGGCCAGCGCCAGCGCGTCGCGGTGGCCCGGGCCATTGTGATGGATGCCGACGTCCTCTTGATGGATGAGCCGCTCTCCAACCTGGACGCCCTGCTCCGCCTGACGTTCCGGTCCGAATTGAAGAAGATCGTCAAGGACCTCGGAACCACCACCGTCTACGTCACGCACGACCAGAGCGAGGCCTTGTCCCTGGGCGACCGGGTTGCCGTCATGCGCAAGGGCCGCATCGCCCAGCTCGGTGACCCCTTGGACGTCTACGATGCCCCGGCGGACAAGTTCGTCGGCGGATTCATCGGTTCTCCGCCCATGAACTTCATCAGCGCCGCCGTCAACGGCGGCGGTGACGCGCTGCGCGTCGGCGACCAGAACCTGCACGCCCCCTCGATGCTGCGCTCCTTCGCCAACGCCGACATCGTCCTCGGCGTCCGCGCCGAAAACATCGGGGTGGCCACGGACCGGGCCTCCGGCGACGTCCCGGCCACCGTGTTGGTCGTTGAACCGATGGGCTCCTCGGTGCTCCTGACGGTCGACGTCGACGGCCAGGACATCAAGGTCCAGGCGCCGCCGACGTTCCGGACAGCGCCGCACCAGATAATCTGGCTCACCTTTTCCCCGAACACCATGCGCTTCTACGACGGCGCGACGTCCATGGCACTGGAGGCCAAGTGAACACCGCAACCCGCATCGGCGTCGAGGAACTGCGCCAGTCCGCCATTGATGTCCTGAAGCTCAACGACCTCGGCACCATGACCAGCGCCGCACCCAACCTGTACCCGCACATGTGGAGCTGGGACGCAGCCTTCGTCGCCATCGGGCTCGCCCGCTACGACGTGGCTCGGGCGATCACCGAACTCAAAACCCTGCAGGCCGCCCAGTGGTCCACCGGCATGATCCCGCACATCGTCTTCAGCGAAAACTCCGCCGGCTACTTCCCGGGCTTTGACCGCTGGGGCACCGCTTCCGCGGCGGCACGCCCCGAGGCGTTCAAGAGCAGCGGCATCTGCCAGCCTCCCGTCCACGCCATCGCCGTGCGGCACATTGTGGACCGCGGCCGGGAAAACGGCGGGGCGGACCAGGAAGCGGCCGAGGCCTTCCTGTCCGAATCCTTCGACGGCTGGCTGGCGTGGCACCGCTGGCTCGCCGAGGTCCGGGACCCGGAAGGGGTGGGCCTCATTGAGATCCACCACGGCTGGGAATCAGGGTTCGATAACTCCCCCCGCTGGGACGGCCCCTACTCCCGGATCAACCCCGGGACGGTCGAGCCGTTCACCCGGCGCGACACCCTCCACGTCGCCGATGTCAGCGAACGCCCCGATGACGCCGAGTACACCAAGTATCTGTGGCTAGTCCAGCAGATGGCATCCGTCGATTTCGACGACCGTGCCGTCCAGGACATCATCGACTTCCGGGTCAGGGACGTCTTCTTCTCCGGCATCATGGCCGCGTCCTCCGACGTCCTCGCTGACCTGGCCGACGAGATCGGCCGCCCGGAGGACGCCGCGGAGCTGCGCGGCTACGCCGTGCGGTTCCGGAACGGTGTCGCGTCCAGTATTGACCCGGAGACCGGGCTGGCCCGCGACTACGACGTCCTGGCCGGAGAGTGGATCTCGACCCAGACGGTGTCCGGCTTCGCAGCCCTCGTCGCCGGCGGCGAGCCCGCGACCATGGCCGTTCAGCGGAACCTGCTCCAGGGCCCGGACTGGATGGGATACCCGGACATGCGGTTCCCCCTGCCGCCGTCCACATCGCCGGCAAGCCCTGCCTTCCGTTCCCGGACCTACTGGCGCGGCCCCGTCTGGCCGTTCCTGAATCTGCTGCTCGGCTGGGCGGCGAAGCGCGACGGGCAGAACGAACTATACGAGACGCTCAAGTCCGCGTCCCTGCGCCAACTCGCGGACCTGAAGTTCGGTGAATACTACGAGCCCTTCACCGGCGAACCCCTGGGCAGCCTGAACCAGGCGTGGACGGCTGCCGCCGCCCTGGAATGGATCGGCGCCGCAAGATGACCGTCCTCATTGCCTGCGACAAGTTCAAGGGCTCCCTCACCGCAGCCGAGGTCTGCGACAGCCTCCGGTCCGGGCTGCTCCGGGCCCGGCCCGGGCTGGACATCGTCTCGGTCCCCATCGCCGACGGCGGCGACGGCACCGTCGCCGCTGCCGGTGCCGCCGGCTACGAGGAAATCGAGGCCAAGGTCAGCGGACCCACCGGCGCCCCCTTGACCGCAGTGTTCGCCCTCGACCGGCCCAGCGGGACCGCGGTCGTGGAGATGGCCCAGGCGTCCGGGCTGGAACGGCTGCCTGGCGGTGTCCTGGAGCCCCTGACAGCCAGCAGCTACGGCACCGGCGAACTCGTCCTCGCCGCGCTCGACGCCGGGGCCACGACCATCGTCCTCGCAGTCGGCGGCAGTGCCTGCACCGACGGCGGGGCCGGCTTCCTCCAGGCGTTGGGGATGTCCCTGCGTGCCGACGATGGCAGGGAACTTCCACCCGGGGGCGGTGCCCTGAGCGGCCTCGCCGCCGTCGACCAGTCCTCGCTGGATCCGCGTCTGTCCGGCTGTCATTTCATCCTGGCGTCCGATGTGGACAACGTCCTGGTGGGACCCCAAGGCGCGGCAGCCGTTTACGGCCCGCAGAAAGGGGCCACGGCCGCCGACGTCGCGCAGCTGGACGGCGGATTGTCCCGCTTCGCCGGGGTTCTGGGCCGGACCCCGGGCATAGCTCCGGACACCGAGCTCCGGCCGGGATCCGGCGCTGCTGGCGGACTCGGCTATGCCGCCATGGCGGTGCTAGACGCTAAGCAGCACCCCGGCGTCGAGGTGGTGATGCGGCTTTCCGGACTCGACGACATCATTACGGGATTGACCGACCGCGACCTCGTCATCACCGGCGAAGGCTCCCTCGATGTCCAGACGCTGAGCGGCAAAGCGGCAGCTGGCGTGGCGCTGGCCGCACGGGCAGCCGGCGTACCGGTGATCGCCGTCTGCGGACAACGCAAACTCACACCCGACCAACTTGAGGGCATTGGCATCGCCCAGGCGTACGCCCTGACAGACACCAGGCAGGACGTCCGCGCGTGCATCGAAGAAGCTGCGGACATCCTGCAGACCACAACCAAGAGGATCGCGGAGGACTGGCTATGACCGACACACACCAAGGGACCATCATCGGACTCGACATCGGCGGTACCAAGACCCGCGGCATCCGGATCGTCGACGGCGCCGTCACCGATGACCGGTCCACGGGCAGCGCCAACGTTCAGAACGTCACGCTGGAGGAAGCGGCCCGGCGGCTTGGCGAACTCCTCTCAGGCCTCGGAGCGGCCGACGCCGACGCCGTCTTCGTCGGGGCCGGCGGCATCGACACCGAAGCCGACGCCGAGCAACTCCGCCGACTCATCGCCCCCCACGCCCCGCGCGCCGACGTCACCGTCATCCACGACACCCGGCTCATCCTCGCGGCCGGCGGCACGGACACCGGGATCGCCATCATTTCCGGAACCGGCTCCGCTGCGTGGGGAACCAACGCCGCCGGGCAGACCGGACGCGCCGGCGGCTGGGGCTACCTCCTCGGGGATGAAGGCAGCGGCTACTGGTTCGGCCGCGAAGCGGTGCGGCACAGCCTTGACCGCACCAACCGCGGACAGGACATCGATCCGCTCACCCGTGAGCTGCTCGATTACTGTGGTCTCGCCTCCCCGGAGCAACTGATCAGCCTGTTCCACGGCACCGCCGGACGCCACTACTGGGCCGACGCCTCGCGCTTGGTCTTCGACGCCGCCAACGCCGGCCACGGCCCCAGCCTCGCCATCATCGACGCCGGGGCCCGGCACTTGGCTGAACAGGCGGCCGCCGTGGCCGCCCGGATCGGCATCACCGGTCCCGTCGTGCTCGGCGGCGGCCTGGTGACCAACCAGCCGACCTTCCAGCAAAGCATCACGAGGCACCTTGAGGACCGGGGACTCACCGACATCCGGGTGCTGGCGCAGGAGCCCGTCTTCGGAGTCCTGCAGCTCGCCCGGGACAGGGCCATGGCGTGACCGAGGCCGCCGCGGTCCCGCGGTGCAGCGGGAGAACAACAGGACGGCCGGTAGGATGATCAGCCGGACAGGAGGACCAATGACAATCGAACGAGTACCCGCCAGGCTCAGCGGCGCGACCTCGCACGGCCATCTGTTGGACCTGATCCGGGCCACCGGCGGTATGTCGCGCCAGCAGCTCTTGGCCAGCACCGGCATGTCCCGCGCCACCCTTTATGAGCGGCTGGAGACGCTGCTGCGCCGGAATCTGATCTACGAGGCCGAGAGCATGGAAGCAACCGGGGGCCGGCGCTCCCGCAAAATCCGCTTCGAGGACCGCGGCCGTGTGGTCCTGTCCTTCGCGCTGGGCCAAACCCACGCGACCGTCGCGGTATCCGACACCAACGGCCGGCAGCTCAGGTCACGCTCGGTGGAGCACCGGATCAACGCACCCGAAGACACCGTCCTTCAGCCGCTCATCCGGATCGGCACCGAACTCCTCGACGCCGGCACCGGGGAAACCCTGATCGGTATCGGAGTGAGCGTGCCGGCTCCCGTGGACGCCGGCACCGGATATGTCGTCCACCCGACCACGATCCCCGAGTGGGAACCGGATGCCGTGGTGACCTCCGTATCCAGCCAGTGGCAGGTTCCCATTGTGGTCGAAAACGACGCCCGGGCCGGTGCCCTGGGCGAATGCACCACCGAGAACGAGACCACCGTCTACGTCAAAGTCGCCACCGGCATCGGCTGCGGAATCGTCGTCGACGGGACCATTCTTCGCGGCGCTCACGGCGCCGCCGGGGACATCGGCCATATCCACGTCGCCTCCGACGGGCCGCTGTGCCGGTGCGGACGCCGCGGCTGCCTGGCCACCTTCAGCTCCGGCAGCTCGCTCATCGACCGGCTCAACAGTCAGGGCATGACGAGCCTGGACGAAATCGCCCGTGCGGCCGAACAGGGCCAGCCCGACGTCGAAGCACAGCTGCTCTCCGCAGCAGAGGTTCTCGGCGGCGCCTTGGCAGCGACTGTCACGACAGTCAACCCGAACAGGCTGGTGCTCGGCGGCACAATCGGTACCATTCCGTACTTCGCAGAGCGGGTCCGCTCCAGAGTGCTCAAGGACGTCGTTGAACGTATCGCAGAAGGCCTGTTGGTCGTCGCTGGGGCGACCGGCGATCACGCCGCGGTAGATGGACTCACCCGACTCGTGATGCGGAAAGTCTTCGCGCCCGACGCCATCGACTTGTTAATTGTCGATTACCCGATCAACTAGCAGGCAACAACAAGCCACGATCCTAGGCACCTCTGGCCTATCGCGTGCAGTCCAAAGTCATGAAATAGGACATCTCGTTCCGGGCTGCTCCCACGGAACTGATCCCAGGCCATCAGCCCCCTCCTGACCAACCGGAGACCTGACCGCGACGGCTTTCACGGACTACGCCTCACAGCGAAACGCCCACAAAAAAGCCCTCCCCAGCACGCGGGGAACCCTGCCCACCGGTTCCTGCCGAGCCGAGTCAGACCAACTCACCGCCGGATGACACCAAGATTGCCCCCTCTCCTCAGCCCACCCAACCAACCTGGGCCAGCCCATAGCCCGGGGCGACTCCATGAAAGGTATACCCCGTGTTTCTTCCAATCACCAACGAGCCCCGGAACTATGAGTGGGGCTCGTTGACGGCAATCAGCGGATTGCTGGGCCGTCAGGCATCCGGCAGTCCCGAGGCGGAACTATGGCTGGGAGACCATCCAGGATCTCCTGCACAGATACTTGACCAGGACCTTGCCAATGGCGCCACGACCCTCGATCACTGGATCGCCGCAGACCCGGTCACTGCGCTTGGCACTGACAGCGGGGAGGCACGGCTGGGCTTCCTCCTGAAAATCCTGGCCGCCGATGCACCCTTGTCCCTCCAAGCCCACCCGACGCGGGAGCAAGCCGTGACCGGGTTCGCCCGCGAGAACGCTGCCGGCATACCGCTTGACGCGGCACACCGAAACTACAAGGACGTCCAGCATAAGCCCGAAGTGATCTACGCCCTCAGCGAGACGTTCGAAGCTCTCGCGTCACCCTCAGGCGCGGTGAGGCGCTGTATCTGCCGGCCGGCAACATCCATGCCTACCTGCAAGGGGTCGCAGTTGAAGTGACGGCCGCCTCTGACAACGTGCTCCGCGGCGGATTGACACCCAAACACATAGACATCCCGGAACTCCTGGATGTGCTCACATGCGACCCGATGCCAATTCCCTACCTGACGCCGCCGACCGCATCCGACGGAACCGAGTCGTTCGAGCCGGATATCACCGATTTCCGCCAGATCCGCATATCCACGGGCACTCAATCTGCTCTCAAGCTTGAAGGACCTGCCATCGTCGGGTGCATCAAGGGTAAAACAAAGTTCCGCGGTGACAAGTCACTCTCCACCCTGGCACAGGGAGATTTCCTTTTCGTGACACCCGACGAATCGCAGCTGACAGTCGCCCCCGGCGGGGAGATTTACGTTGCAACAAAGGCGCTCTCCAGCCCACAAATATCCTCAAGCCGTTGGTATTGACCAAACCTGAGCTAGGGATCTCGTGGCAGCTCGTCGTTTGAAGAGGGGCACCAAAATGCCAGGCCCGCCAGGCCAGTGTTCCCTGTGGAATTAATCCTGCGCTAACGCCGGCGACGTCTGCTGCCCGCGGCCGGGCCATCAAAGCTGTGTGGTCATCGATGCTCCGGCAAAGATCAAACCATTTCGGTTTGGGCATGCGCGTCCGGTGGTGGTCCTCCCTGCAGGACCCTGGAAGCAGGGACCGGGATCCACGGTCTAGCCCGAATTTTTCATGATGGTCGGGTTGGGGTTCAGGGCCGAGGCTAATTTCAGGTCCGGCTGTTTTTGCTGTTTTGGACGTGCGGATGGGGCCTGTTGTCGCTGGTTGGGCGTCGGGTTCCACGTATTCCGATGGGTCGTGCTGGTCGTTGTTGGGGCTGGCCGTCCGGTGTTCAGGCCAGCAGGACCCGGTGTCGGCGGCTGTTTTTAGCTCGGCGATGCCGGCCAGGAGGGTGGTGATCGTGCCGGTTTCCGGTGCTTTGTCGGGGATCAGTAGCCTGCTCTGCCGGGCCCGGGTGATGATTTCCCGGCGGTGGCGAAGAGCCGCTAACGCCAGCGTTTGATGTCCCAGCCGCGGGCCTTGTGGCCGGTTGGCAGCGCGGTGAGTTGGAGCCAGGAGACCAGGTTCATGGCCAGGGCGGCGATGGTGGCCCAGGCCTGGTTGGCGGGGAAATCGAAGAACGGCAGCTTCCCGAGTCCGGTGTTCTTCAGGGTTTTGATCCGGTTCTCACACCGTCCCCGGGCCCGGTGCAGGGCATCCAGGGTGGGTCCGTGCCAGCGCGGTGAGATTGTCAGGAAAGCGGTGATCCGGTGTCCGTCTGCATCGAGCAAGGTCGACTGCGCCCCGGGGTGGAGAGGTTCGGCCCGCAGATACAGGTTTGTCCCCGCCGGGTAGTCGGTGAGCCCGAGGATCTCGGTGGCGTTGATAACCCATGCGTCGGCGCGTTCCTTCCCGTTCTGGTCCAAGGCCGGCTGCCAGTACTTTTTGTCGTTGATCCTACCGACCATAGGGGCTTTGAGCACCGGTACCGGGTAGGACGCCGTGAACTGCACGCCCAGTGATGCGAGGTAATGCAGGAATTTCCGGGACGCCCCGGCGCTGTCGGTACGCACCAGCACCTTCTCCCCGATGAGCTCTCCGTGCTCGTCGTAGAAATCGTCGGGGAGCTGTTCGATGGCCTAGGTGAATACCTTGATGTGGTCCTCTGCGCTGTTGGCCCCGGCATTGCCCGGACGCATCACCGCGGCCAGGATCTCCCCGGTCCCGTTGCCCGCCCCGTAATCGACGCTGGCAATGAAAGGGGCGAAGCCATAACCGCCCTTGTAGGTGCCGTGCGCCTGGTCCTTGTCACTGTGGGAGCTCACGAGCGTGGCGTCCAGGTCGATGATGAGCGGGTCCAGGGCCGTGGCCTTCAACGCCGGGTTCCGGTCCCCGGCAGCTTCCCACGCCCGGGAGCTCAGTTCCCGCGTCAGCGTGGCGAAACCGTAGGTGAAGACCTCCGGGTTGGTCACGGTCCGCTCAAAGAACCGCGAGATTGTCGCGTTCGAGGCGACCTTTCCGAAGACGCCGGTTCCGGTGCGCAGGATGTCCAGATCGGAGACGTGTTCCCCGCCGCCGGCGAGCATGACTGCCAACGAGCCCAGGATCGTGCCGGGCCGATGCCGGGCCCCGGAGGGGACGAACTGGCCCAAACGGTCCTCGCACAAGCCCCGGAACCCAAGGGCGTCAACAAAGGAAGTCACCACGTTCAGCCCGGCATGGGAGACCAGCGACTGGCCCGTCGTGGCGACAGGAAGCGACGGGAAAACTCCGGTAATCTTGGACATCAGAAAGGTGCTTCTTTCAGCCGGTAGAACAGTGCGTCAACAACACTATTTTCCCAGCTCAGAAGCACCTTTCGTCGCTTAAACACACCCGACAGGCCCCACCCTCATGAAAACCCCGGGCTGGGGGGTGTCCTGGAGCGCAACGTCGATCAGGATCTCCGCCGCCGCCCGGGCCTGGCGCGCGGGCTCGGCGCTGGCGGCTATTGCCGCAGTGGTGATGGCGCCTTCAGCAAGGATGGCCAGTTGCGGGGCCAGCGATGCGGGGGCGCCGAGGTCGTCCGCCAGTTCAGCCAGATAGTCCTGGAAGTGTTTCTTCTGCTTTCTGACGATGTCGGTGATATTTCCGGAGGCACCGCCTACTTCCCCAAAGGAGTTGATAAAGGCGCACCCCCGGAATCCCTCGGAAGTGAACCAGCTGGCCAGGAAGTCGTAGACAGCCAGCAGTCGCTCGCGGGGCGCCTGGGTCGATTCAACCTGCGCCGTCACCCCGGACGTCCACATACGCTCCCAGGCGAACAGGACTTCTTCCACAATGGCTTCCTTGGACGGAAACAAGCGGTAAAGGCGCTTGAGCGGGACGCCCGATTCGGTCCGGAGTTCGTCCATTCCCACGGCAGTAAAGCCCCGGGCATAAAAAAGCACTGCGGCGGCGGCAATTACTTTCTCCCGGGATGCGTCATCGTCCGGTCGTTCCGCAGCCCGCTGGGCGGGCCGCCCGCGTTCTGTTGTGGTCATCGCAACTACCTCCTCGGGCGCGCCGCTTGCCTAGATAACGATCGTTCTCTATGGTAAACCCTATGACGTGAGAACGAGCGTTCTTCATCGGTCCGGAGCATTCCGGGCCGGGCTTGTTGTGACTGTCAGTGCCGAGAGCAGGGCGTTATGGCCAGCGGTCTGCGCGTACCCCTCATCCCGCTCGTCGTTGCCGGGCCGATACCTGAAGGCGCCATGAATCTTTTAGAGCAAGATGTATCTTCGAGGCCCGAACAGGCCCGGGACTTCCTTGTCAGTCTGCTCCTGCGCACGGCCCAGGGCGATCACCTGGCATTCAGCGAGTTCTACGGTCAAACCGCCCGCAAGGTCTCGGGACTGGTGCAGCGGGTGGTCGTCGACCGTGAGCTCAGCGAAGAGGTGGTCCAGGAGGTGTTCCTTGTGGTCTGGCAGGACGCGGCGAAGTACCAACCGGCCATGGGGACCCCGACAGCGTGGTTGATGACCATTGCGCACCGGCGGGCCGTTGACAAGGTCCGGTCCAGTCAGAGCAGCCGCAACCGCGATCACCGCTGGGCCACGAGTGCGCCCGGCGCCTACGACGTGGTCCTCGAGGCTGTGACGGAGAAGATGGACGCCCGGTTCCTCATCGCGTCGCTGGCCTGCCTCTCAGCCCTTCAGCGTGAATCGATCGTCCTCGCCTACTTCGGAGCGCTCAGCTACCGGGAAATCGCTGAGGAGCTGAAGGTGCCCCTTTCCACCATCAAGTCCAGGATCAGGGACGGCCTGAACCGGCTCAGGACGCAGCTCGAACCCGCCTAGCGGCGCAGCTCGCGAAACCTGTTTCCTCGCGTGCCGGACGGGCCCAGGTGGCATAACAATCGGCCCTCCGGCGGGTCTGAGTCATTTTCCGTCGGATGTCCTGCGTTTGCGGAAGGTCCCTGCAATGGAGAGCTTGCCCGAGTACTGGATGGATCCGTAGCGGAACAAGTGGACCGCAAGGCGGAGGATGAGGAAGCCGGTGATGTAGAGCTCGGCAATAACGATCACGGATTCTGCGGGGCTGAGGGTGCCAAAAGCGTTGCGGAGCATGGCGGTGACCGGCGCTGAAAGCGGGAAGTAGGTGAAGATCTGCACGATGACCGCGCCCGGATCGGAGATGATCAGGCTGATCGCATAGAACGGGATGAAAATCAGCGCCATAAGCGGCCCGAAGATGGTGCCGGCATCCTTGGCGGTAGGCATGATCGCGCCGATCGCGACCAGGACGCCGGTAAAAACAGTGAAGCCGCCCACCAGGAGCAGTGCGCCAACAATAATGGTTCCGGGTTCAAATGAAATGCTGGACAGATCCAGGTCCGGGAGGGCAAGTTTGTCGCGGAAGAAGAGGTAGCCGGTGGCGATTGGCGTAAGGAAGACCAAAATCTGGACCAGGCCCACCATAAACAGGGCAATGACTTTGCCAATGATCAAGGTGGTGGGGTTCAGCGTTGTCAGGATCATCTCAGTGACCCGGTTCTCCTTTTCTTCCAATGTGCTGTTGAGCATCTGGTTGGAGAGCAGAATGATGGAGATGTAAAAGATCAGCAGGAACATCAGCGGCGGGATCGCGGAGCCGAAGCCGCCGGTTGGCTGGCCGTTCTTGAAGGTTTGTGTTTCGGTTTTTACATTGCCGCTGGCCGCGGCGGTTAGTTGCGGGGAGCCCACTGCCCCCTGGGCCGAGGCGGTCAGGAGCTGTTTGGCAACGGCGTCGTATTTACCGTTTTCGAAAATTCCTTGGTCGGTGCCATAGACCTTTACCGGCTCGGTGGCCGGCTGCGCAGGGTAGGCGAAGTACGCCTCCGACACCCCGCTCTTGACGTTTTGCAGGGCCTTGTCCGGGTCCGCCTCGGCCCTGCCACCCATGGCGGTGGCTATGTCCGGGGCAATGAGTCCGGAGTCGTCTGTGTAGGTGAAGGCCACGGTGGCGTTCCGCTGCGCGTCTTCGCTGGCGGCCGTGGAGGTATTGCTCAGGTAGACCAGTGCGAACACGATTGCCAGCACCACGGGGATGGCCAGGGTCGCGATCCAGAAGCCGCGCTTTTTCATGGTGCGGTTGAATTCGAAACCGACAACGGTGCCCAGGTTATGCCTGGCGAACGGCCGTTTCGGGCTGACGGGCGCCGGGGTGGTTCGCTGCTTTGGGGATTGTCCTGCCATGGGGTTCAGGCCTCCGCCATGTTGTGGTTCTCGCCGTAGACCTTAATGAAGACTTCGTCCAGCGACGTTCGCGCCGTCGTGAAGGACCGCACGGCCACACCCCGGCCGATCAGCTCGCGCAACACGGCGGCTTCGTCGCCGCCGGGGCGGGGGGAGAGTTCGGCGTCGGACCCGGTGTCGGATACGACGTCGAACAGGGCCGACGGCGGCAGGGTGCCGTTGTAGGAGAGCCGGTAATGGGTCCCGCCGAATTCGTCCTGAACTTCCGCGACGGTGCCGTAGGCGCGTGCGGTACCGTCCTTGAGCAGGATAACCCGCTGGCATAGCCGTTCGACTTCTTCCATTTGGTGGGTCACCATAATGACCGTCGCACCGGCGAGCTTCTGTTCCTCGATGATGTCCATCAGCAGGTTCCGGTTTACCGGGTCAAACCCCTTAGTCGGTTCGTCCAGGATCAGCAGCTCGGGCTGGTTCATGATTGTCACACCGAGCTGGATTTTTTGCTGCTGGCCGCCAGAGAGCTTGTCCAGCCGCATACCGGCCTTGTCGGCAAGTTCAACCCGGTCCAGGTACTCCCGGGACCAGGCCTTGGCGTGCGTTTTGTCCAGGCCTTTGAGCTGGCCAAAGTAGACCATAACGTCCATGACGGACTCTTTTTTGTACAGGCCGCGCTCTTCGGGCAGATAACCGAGCCGGGCCCCGTCTTCGGGGGTGAACGGCCTGCCACCGATGTGGAGCGTCCCCGCCGTCGGCTGGTAAATCCCCAGCAGGGCCCGCAAGGTGGTGGTCTTACCGGATCCGTTGCTGCCCAGGAAGCCAAAAGTTTCCCCGGCGCGGACATCGAAGGAGAGGTCTTTGATGACCGTAGTGTCCCCGAAATCCATCCTAAAATCTTTGATGTGTACCAGCGGCTCGGTGGCCGTGTCCCCCAGCGTCATGCACACCACTCTAACCGGCCAGATGCCCGGGCTGATTAGCGACGCGGGGCCTAATTGCCGAGTGGCAAACCGGCGAATCGGCCAGCGCGATCCGCGCCGGCTGGTTAATCGAGGGGGCTGGAACCTACCTTCACCTTGCGGTGCGGTGCGGTGCGGTGCGGTGCGCTGCCTCGCCCTTCCCTGATGCTTGCCGCCTTTGGGTGAGGTAGCCATGGACCTCACCCAAGTGACAGATGAAGGGGAAGCCGAAATGGGTTCCCCTTCATCTTGATTTGTCGACTTGCGTGCGTTCAACCTGAGAAACCCCACTGCTGGCGGCCCGGAAGCATCGCCCTAACGGCTATCGCTCATTCTCGCTGCTTCCATGTTCATTGATGTGATGAGTTGTTGATCTGAAATTTCTCCTCGGAGCGCCTGCGTCACCCACGGCGAGACGGTGTCCTGGAAAGCGACATACGCGGGCAGCCGTGGACGCATGTAGGCGCCTTCCATCGTTGATTTCGTTCCTTTGAAGAAGTCCAGTGTCTGCGAATTTAATTCTTCGTTGTCCCACGCGGAGGAATTCCCGGGTTGACCACCTGACCGGAAGTAGACTCCGTTCTGGGTATCGGCGGACGATACCCAGAACGCAAAGGCACGAGCCTCGTCCGCATAGCTGCTGTACGCTGAAACGGCGATGCCCGCGCCACCAAGGAGTGAACCCCGGACACCTTCGCGACCTGCAGGAATGTCCGAGTATGCGAGCCGTACTTCCCGGTATCCCCGACGGGAGTAGTTTGTATACCCAAATGCCAGCGGCGAATAGCACCATTCATCGCTCCGGCACATCGCCTCTGCGACATCTATTGGATTGGCCTCGAAACAAAATTCCGGAACGAGGGCCGCGAGTTCGTGCATACGATCCAGCGCTTCGAATCCGTCGTCCGGACGAAGAAAGGTTCCAGGTGTAGCAAACGCAGGAGCGCCGTTGTTGGCGGCGATGGTGATAAGGCTTGAATACGAGTCAATGGGCTTTGCCGCCCACAGGACCTTCCCCTGTTTTGCCAACCTCATCACGGCTTCCCAATCATCAGGGGCATCCCTGAGGAGATCGGGTCGACGAACTGCCACTTGTGTTGCGGCATCACTTGCAAGTCCATACTGATGGCCTCCGTACTCATAACTTGAGTGGGAGGCCCCCGCTGACTGGGCGGCAAGCCTTGAAAGCTCCTCATCGAATCCCGCCCCGTCCAAACGGGCAAGTGCCCCTTGACTGGCTGCCAATGGAATATGTGGGTGATCGATGACCAACAGATCAAAGTGTCGTGAAAGTTCCTCCAGCGGCGCATCGGCGAATGACTGGAGGGACCGATATTGCCAGTCAACAACAACGCCCGCTGTTTTCGCGTACATCTCGGACGCGCTGACCATGCAATCGTATCCTCGGGCATGTTCCCAGGTCATTCCCCGAAGCCGCGTGGTCATAGGACTCCCCCCTTGAGCGTTTCATTGTGCTGGCCCAACTTCGGAGCCGGCCTATTACAGTTAATAATCTGACCGTCGACGCGGATTGGACTCCGTGTGGTCAGCAGAGAGAAGTCTTCTCCGCTCTGTGTGACTGATGCCTTACGCGAGACCTGCTGCGTCATGTTGATGGCTGCAAACCCGTCGTGGGCGACCAGCTCTTCGAGCGTCAGAACTGGAGCGCACCAGACATCCGCAGCATCAAGCAACTCAAGCCAGTGGTCGGTTGATTCATGAAGGAACGTGGCGGCGAGGATCTTAGCGATCTCGGGTTCCTGCTGCCACGCAGCCGCAGCATCGGTCAGCTCTTCAAGTGCCGTCACGTTTAGGAGGGCGCCCAGTTTTGCTATCGGATTCATGGCAAGCGCGATGAATCCATCTTTCGTGGGGTACGTGCCATAGGGTGCAGCCAAGAAAGCGTTCGCTGAATTCTTGCCTCTGCGCTCGACGGTGACAGTGGAATCGTTTAAATGAGTGCTCAGCAACTCGAACTGCAAGTCCAAGAGACCTTCGAGCAGGCTCGTTTCGACGTGGCCGCCTCTGCCGGTCCGTTCCCGACGAAGAAGTAGCGCGGTCACCCCTTGGGCGATATGACAGCTCATGAGGTGGTCGGCTATGGAGATCCCGACGGGCACGGGTCCATCCTCGGAGCTCCCGCTAAGCCAAGGAATACCGGAGATGGACTGCGCGAGCAGATCCTGTCCGGGGCGGTCCTTCCACGGTCCGTGATTTCCGTAGCCAGTCGCACTTGCGTAGACAATACGGGGATTCAGCTCGCTGACGGACTCGTAGTCGAGGCCGATTCGCTCCATGACACCTGGGCGGAAGTTCTGGATAATGACGTCCGCCTGAGTAATCAGTTTCCGAACAACCGCCAAGTCGGTCGAATCTTTCAAATCAGCTGTATAGCTTTCCTTGTTGCGGTTCATTGCATGGAATGACACCGTGTCTCCGTCTGCTGTCCGTCCGGCAAATGCCAGCGTGCGGCCGATGTCTCCTGTTTCGGGCCGTTCGATTTTTATAACCCTTGCGCCTAGGTCGGCCAGGCGGAGGGCCGCAACAGGGCCAGCAAGAAATTGACTGAAATCAAGCACAACAATTCCTTCCAGCGGAAGGTCAAGTGTTTCACGCAAAATAGCTCCAATTCATCTTCTTCGAATACCTTCGGGTTAATGACCCGGGCCGGAAAGTGGTTATGGTCGGGAGGGATCGCTAGCCTCTGCCGGACCCCGTTGGGTTGAACGCTGCAGGAGGGTCTCGCGGCCCTCCTGGGATGGGTTGCGCCTTCAACTGCCAGTAAAGCGCGGGATTCTTCGTTCTGCGAATGCTGTAAGCCCCTCCCGGGCATCGTCAGTTTCATAAAGTGTGTCCCCAAACAAGCTTTCCGTTTGGAGCGCAGCACTAATCTCTTGAGCTACGCCGTGGGCGACGCACTTTTTTACGGCAGTAAGAGCCAATGGGGCGCTGGCAGCCAAAGTGGTTGCTATCACGTTCACACCCTTTTGGAACTCGGCTGAAGACAAAAGCTGATTGAAAAGTCCCCAAGTCTCCGCTTGTTTCGGGGTAATGCTCCCGCCCATCATGCAAAGTTCCACGGCCCGACTCGGGCCGACGACGCGGGTCAGCCTCTGAACGCCGCCGTTGCCCGGCATCAGCCCGAGTTTAACCTCGGGCAGGCCAATTCTTTGGGTACCGTCAAGGCCGATCCGCATATCGCAAGCGAGCGCCAGTTCAAGGCCCCCCCCGAGTGCGTGTCCGGCGATGGCGCCGATATACGGTTTGCTGCTGTTGGAAATAGCGAGAGTCACTGCTCGTGCCATTTCTACGACAGCCAAGTTTTCGGCCCTCGTGTTTGACGCAAATTCATTAACGTCAGCACCGGCAGAGAAATATCCCTCGATCGCACTTTCCAGGACTACTACACGTATGTCACTACTGGATTCAATCGACTTCAAGATTTCCAGGAGTTCCTCCAGCATGGCCGCATTGTAAGCATTTACGGGAGGTCTGGACAACGAGATTGTAGCGATGCCTGCTTCACATGACAGTGCTATTGTCTTTTGGATTTCTTGCGTGCTCATTCTCTGTCTCCTATGACAAGCGGGCGTTGTACCAAAATGTCTGCAGTGCAAATTTTGCAGAAGACTGCGCGTCGGCGCTGAATGCGCAGCCGATAATGTCAACTTCCGAAGAAAACCGGTTTTCTACAAAGTACATCACCACGCTCGATCGTGCAATGGCCAAGTTAATGCCCCTGCGACGGCGGTGGCATGCCGGGCGTCACCCGGGTGGACTTCCGTCCTAAACGGCGGCCATGCAAAGGCGGCCAGAGGTCGCGAGGCCCAGTGTTCGCATTCACGGTCACTTCCTGCCGGAGACCGGGTCCGGTCGGGTGCGCCTAAGTTGCCAAGCTGCTTGTGGACTGGCGCACAACAACTTGCGGGGCGGTGGGGACGTAAATGTTCTGCGGCTTTTCGCCGTCGAGTTGGGCGCAGACGGCATCGACAGAGGCCCGGCCCAGTTCGTCCAGTGGCATCGCGATGGTCGTTAGGGGTGGATCGAGGTATCCGGCGAGGGGGAGGTCGTCGTAGGAGATGACTGACATCTGTCCGGGAACCGATACATGCGCCTCACGCAGCGCGTGAAGCGCGCCGATGGCTTGGTTGAGGGTGCTGGTGAAAATGCCGGTAATCTCCGGGTGCCCGGCAAGAAGGCGACGTGTTGCTGTGTAGCCGCCCTTTTCATTGAACTCACCTGACTCGACCGCGGGATGGGGAAGCTTTGCGCTGCGGGCAGCTGAGAGGAAGCCGTCTCGTCTGAGTTGGGATGGCGCCAGGGCTGCTGGTCCGGATACGTGGCCGATTCGTCGATGTCCGAGTTTCCTCAAGTGCTCCACGGCGCAGGCGCTGGATGCCTCGAAGTCCATAGTCACATTCCTGCCGGAGCCTTCAACCGGCCGATTGACAAAGACATGAGATATGTCGGTTTCGGGCAAAATGCGCAGGAGGGGGTGGTCCGGTCGGGCCGAGGCTATCAGCAGGCCGTCCACCCGGCCCGATGCGACGAGATCGGCAAAAGTTTCGTCGACACCATCGTCTTCGGAATCTTCGGCGAGCAGCAATGCGTATCCCCGGAGGCGGGCCTGCTGGTAAGCCCCGCGGGTAATTCTCGAATATACGGGGTTAGTCAGGTCAGGGATCAGGAGCGCTAGAGCCCGCGTTCTGGATCCGGCAAGAGCCCTGGCGCCGGCGTGTGGTTGGTAGCCCAGCCTGGAGGCGGATTCGATGACGCGAAGGCGGGTCTCTTTGCGGACTGAGAGGGTCGGGTCATTGTTCAGGACGCGTGAAGCTACGGATTTCGTGACGCCCGCGAGTTCAGCAACGTCCACAAGCCGCGAGCGGGTTGCCTGCCCGATCCTAAGTTCCTGATCCACTGCACCCTACTCCGCGCCGCGGCTATCCAGCGGACCGGACGGGGCCTGGGCGCTATCCGCCGAATTCGACCTTCTAAAAAACACTTGACATAGCAACCAGCCCATAATACCTTGAGCGCATCTAGAAAACCGGTTTTCTTGAGGTTTTAGGCCATCTCCCGGTTTTTGGACAATGCTCCCCGGTTCAAGGAGGAACTATGGCGAAAATTGAAAATGTGCAGACGGGCTTGTACCGAATTCCGCTGGCGCAGGCGCTCACAGACAGCACGCACGGACTTATGGTGGATTTTGAGCTGATCACGGTCCGGATCACGGACAGTGACGGGGCCGTCGGATTGGGCTACACCTACACCGTCAATGACGGCGGAGCTGCCGTCGCGGTGATGATCGAGCGCTATCTGGCGCCCAAGCTTCAGGGCCGCGATCCGGAATACACCGAAAAGATATGGCAGGACCTGTGGTGGACACTGCACTACGCCGGCCGCGGCGGACACGCTACCTCGGCCATCTCGGCCATCGACATCGCACTGTGGGACTTGAAAGGACGCCGGCTGGGTCAGCCGCTCTGGCGGCTCTTTGGCGGGTTTGACCCGAGGGTCCCGGTCTATGCCGGCGGCATCGACCTCGAGCTCACCACGCAGGAGCTGCTGGCACAATCCGACAGTTTTCAGGCGCAGGGGTTCCGGGCGATCAAGATGAAGGTCGGACGGCCGGTCCTGAAGGACGACCTCGAGCGGGTCGCTGCCATGCGGTCGCACCTGGGCGATAACTTCCCGCTGATGGTGGACGCGAACATGAAGTGGAGCGCAGACGAAGCCATCCGGGCCGCCCGGGCACTCGCGGAATTTAACCTAGTTTGGATTGAAGAACCCACAATTCCCGACGATGTGGCGGGTTACGCCCGCATCCTTCGTGACGGCGGGCAACCGATCGCCGGCGGCGAAAATTTGCACACTCTTTATGAATTTCAACAGGCCATCACAGCCGGTGCCCTCTCCTTCCCGGAACCCGATGTGAGTAACTGCGGCGGTTACACGACTTTTCGAAAAATTTGTTCCCTCGCCGAGGCGCACAACCTGCCGGTAACCTCCCATGGTGTGCACGACCTGACAGTCCACGCTTTGGCAGCCGCCCCCAACCGCTCCTATATGGAGGCACACGGTTTCGGCCTGGACGCCTACATCACCCATCCGTTGCTCATTCAAGACGGATTTGCTATTGCCCCGGAACGCCCCGGCCACGGCGTGGATTTGGACTTTGCTGCCCTGGAAGGACTCCATTCATGACTTTGAACCAGAAAACGACTGCTACCCACGAGCAGGCTGACCGATCCGTGAAGGGAATCCGCTGGCGGGTCCTGGGCGCCAACGCCGGTGTGCTCATGCTCAACTACGGCGACCGGGCAGCCCTGGGTGTTGCTGCACCGCTAATCATCAATGAGTTCGGGTTCAGCACCGGGACCATGGGTATCATTTTGGGCGCTTTCGCTTTCACGTATGCACCGGCTTGCTTCGCCGGCGGTGCGCTGGCGGACAAATTTGGTCCCCGCAAAACGATGGCCGTCGCCGCGGCGTGGTGGTCATTGTGTATCGCACTGACTGCCCTCTGTTTCAACTTCGCCACTTTCTTTATCCAGCGCCTGCTGTTCGGACTTGGTGAAGGTCCGCAGGGGTCCGTCACGGCACGGACCATGACGAACTGGTTTCCTAAAAAGGAATATGCCACGGCAATGGGCTTGACCTTCGCGGCAAACCCATTGGGTGCAGCTGTTGGAATTCCCCTCGTCGCAGGGCTGCTGGCCCTCTCGAACAATAACTGGCGGATCCCGTTCCTTGTCCTCGGAGCGGTGGGGCTCATTATCGCGGCGCTCTGGTATTGGCTTATCAGGGACAAGCCCGCAGATCACCCGAGGATTACCCGTGAAGAACTGGCCCTCATCACTACCGACGACGCGTCGGCCCGGGAACTAAACACCGAACACGTCCCGCCGCTGCGCTTCTACCTTCGCCAGCCGGCAGTGATTGCCAACTCCATCGCCTTTTTCGGCTTCAGCTGGCTGCTGTTCATGTTCCTTTCCTGGTATCCCCTGTTCTTGGTCCAGACCCAGCACATCAACCTCTCCAGTCTCGCGTGGGCTGCGGCTCTGCCCTGGGTGGCAGGGTCCGTCGGCACGGCGCTGGGCGGGATACTTTCGGACCGGCTGGCCCGCCGTTCAGGGGCTCCGTTCCGTGTCCGGAAGTGGATGACGGGGTTCTTCCTGGGACTCAGCGGCCTGCTCTGCATTCCGCTCGCAGCAGTGAATTCGTTGGGTCTGGCAGTTGGTCTGTTCTCGATCGTGCTGCTGACCCTCTACTTGGCCAACGTCCAGTTCTTCGCCATCGTGCGTGACTTTGTACACCCGTCCCGGCTGGGCGGTGTCACGGGATTCGTGCACTTCTGCGCCAACCTAGCCGGCATCATCGCCCCGATCGTGACGGGCTTCTTAATCCAGGGCCTGGGATCTTGGCCGGCAGCCTTCGGGCTGGCAGCCGGCCTCGCCGTGATCGGCGCCATCGCGCTGATCCTCGTCAAGGCACCGACGGCCGGTCCTGCTGATTCCCCCGCGAAGCCTCAGGATGCCCTAGAACTCGAGGTCTGAGCCTACCCTCCGCGACTTGGGCCCGGGCCCAAGCACTAACCAACCGTTTCGGTCCGGGTCTCCCGGACCGAAATAGTTCCACCGAAGGAAGAAAAAATATGTCCGCCGCCGTGTACACAGGCAACAGCACCATCAACATTGTCAAGAGCATCCAAGAGCCGCCCAAACCGGGAGAAGTCCAGATCGAGGTGGCGTACACCGGAATCTGCGGGACCGACCTGCACGTCCTGCACGGAAACATGGACTCCCGGGTTACTCTCCCCGCCGTCATCGGGCATGAAATGTCCGGTCGGGTGGCTGCCCTGGGTGAAGGCGTCAACGGATGGAAGATTGGTGAGGCCGTGACGGTCATGCCCTTGGACTGGTGCGGAGACTGCCCTGCCTGCAGGGCCGGACATCAACATATCTGTCAGAATCTGAACTTTATCGGTATCGATTCCCCCGGCGCGCTGCAGAAATATTGGAATGTTGCGGAGGATGTCCTCGTCCGTCTGCCGTCCTCGCTGCGCCTGGATCACGCCGCCCTTGTCGAACCTGTCGCTGTAGCGGTCCACGATGTCCGCCGGGCAGCGCTGGAGCCCGGTGAGAAGGCAGTGGTCATCGGCGGCGGGCCCATTGGTGTTCTCATCGCCGTCACCGCGCGGCATGCCGGCGCATCCGTGGTGGTGCTGGAACTCGATGCCGACCGCCGAGCCATGATCAAAGAGCTGGGATTCGAAGTACTGGACCCGCGGACCCAGGACCAGGGCGAATGGGTGAATGCCTGGACGGGCGGGGCCGGCGCCGATGTGGTCTTTGAGGTCTCCGGTGCGGCTGCGGCGGTCCTGGGCGCGACGGCGCTTGCAAAAGTCCGGGGCCGGCTCGTTGTCGTAGCCATCCACCCGCAGCCCCGGCCACTTGACCTGCAGCGTGTGTTCTGGCGGGAGCTGACGATCCTGGGCGCCAGGGTCTACGAACGCCGAGACTTCGAAACGGCGGTGGGGCTGCTGGCGGACGGGGTTATCCCTGCCGACCAGCTGATCACCGGTATCGTGCCGCTGGCAAGGACCGCGGAGGCGTTCAGCCAGCTTGCATCCGGGGACGCCATGAAGATCCTCATCGACTGCCAGGCGGTGCCGGCGTGAACGCGTCGGCTTTTGACCTGACCGGAAAGCTCGCTGTCGTCACCGGCGCCAAGCGCGGCCTGGGGAGGGCGATAGCGGAGGCCCTGGCCGCCGCGGGAGCCGATATTATCGGGGTCAGTGCCACCCTGGAACCGGTCGGCAGTGGGGTGGCACGCGCGGTCGAATCGCTCGGTCGATCTTTCACCGCCAAGACGGTGGACTTCGCCGACCGTGATGCTGTCCGCGTTCTAGCTGCCGACCTCGTGGCAATGGAACGGCCGGTGGACATCCTTATTAATAACGCCGGCACAATCGAACGAGCCCCCGCGTCTGAGCATTCGGACGAACTTTGGGACCACGTTCTCCAGGTGAATCTGTCCTCCCAGTTTGTTCTCAGCCGCGAGGTTGGTAAGGCCATGATCGCCCGCGGTGCCGGTGGAAAGATGGTCTTTACGGCATCGCTGCTCAGTTTCCAGGGCGGCATCAACGTGCCGGGCTATACGGCGGCCAAATCCGGTATTGCAGGGCTGACAAAGGCCCTGTCCAACGAGTGGGCTGTCCACGGCATCAACGTCAACGCCATCGCCCCCGGATACATTGCCACGGACAACACCGAGGCCCTGCGTAATGACCCTGCCCGGTCCCAGGCAATCCTGGACCGGATACCTGCCGGGCGCTGGGGCGCCGCCGAAGATATGGCCGGGGCCGTTGTGTTCCTCTCCAGCCCTGCATCGGACTACGTCTGCGGGACGGTACTGCCGGTCGACGGCGGGTGGCTGGGGCGATGACAGCGAGTGCTTCAGTCACGGAAACACTTGCCGTGATCGGAATTGTTCCAGTGGTCGTCCTTGATGACGCGTCCCGGGCCCACGAGCTTGCCGATGCGCTGGTCCAAGGCGGCATTCCGTGCGCCGAAATCACATTCCGAACTCCGGCAGGGCTGGAGGCGCTCGCAACCCTGCGCCGCCGCACCGACATTCTTCTCGGTGCAGGCACAGTGCTGACTGCCGCGGGCGTTGATCTCGCCGCTGATGCCGGGGCGAAGTTCATCGTCAGCCCCGGACTCGGCGCAGACGTCCTGGCCCGCTGCCGCGAACATGGCCTTACGCCCATTCCAGGGATAGCCACCGCCTCCGAACTGCAGGCAGCAGCGGCCGCTGGTCTGCGGCATGTGAAGCTCTTTCCCGCCGAATTGGCTGGCGGGCTGCCTATGCTTACGGCCCTGGCCGGTCCGTTCCCCGAAATGCGGTTTATGCCCAGCGGCGGACTGACTCCGGAAAATGTCACCACATACCTGGACCACCCGGCGGTGTTCGCTGCCGGTGGCAGCTGGATGGTCCCCCGGGCCGCGATTCGCGCAGGCGACTTTGACGAAGTGGCTCGGCTCTGCGCAGAAACAATGGGTCACCTGGCCGGGCACCAACGCAAGAAGGCGGTACCGTCCTGATGCTGCTGAACATCAAAACCGACGCCGCCTACGACGCGGTGGCCCTCGGGGAAATCATGCTGCGGCTGGACCCTGGAAGCGGGCGGATCCGCACCGCACGCCACTTCGACGTCTGGGAGGGAGGTGGGGAGTACAACGCCATCCGGGCGCTCAGCCAAGTCTTCGGCCTACGGACGGCTGCTGTGTCGGCACTTGCTGACAATGACATCGGGCGCCTTATAGAAGGCCTGGCCCGCGCAGGCGGGGTAGATACATCGCTGATTAACTGGGTACCCGATGACGGGACGGGTCGCGCAGCGCGCAACGGGCTGAACTTTACCGAGCGAGGCTTCGGCATCCGGGGCGCGCGCGGTGTCTCCGACCGCGGAAATACGGCGGCTTCCCGGCTCGGTCCCGACGACGTGGACTTTGCCGACCTCTTCGGTGTTCGAGGTGTCCGTTGGTTCCACACCGGAGGCATATTCGCCGGCCTGTCCTACAACGCCTGTGCGACGGCGGTTGCCGCCATGGCAGCTGCCCGGGCCCACGGCACCGTCGTTTCCGTCGATCTCAATTACCGGCCCAGTCTCTGGGCGGACCACGGTGGAGAACAACGTGCCGCCGACGTCTTCACCCAACTAACTGCAAGCGCTGACATTGTCATTGGCGGTGAAACCGACTTCTTGGACCGGTTGGCTATCGAACCCCCGGTCCCCGCAGAAGACGGCGAACAACGCTTTAGCACCATCGCCTCCCGGACCCTGGCCCGGTTTCCGAACCTGCGCATGGTGGCCGCCACCGCCCGCAGGGTCAGCAGTGCCAGCCGTAATGACTGGCAAGGCATGTGCCACACCTTAGCGACAGGAACTGTGGTCTCCCCGGAACGCAAGGACCTGGAAATCCTCGACCGGGTTGGTGGGGGCGACGGATTCGCCGCCGGACTCATCTACGCTCTTCTCCAGGGGCTACCGGTCCAGGAAGCCGTCGATATCGGCGCAGCGCACGGTGCGCTGGCGATGACAACCCCGGGCGACAACTCCATGGCGACTTTGGCGGAAGTGCTGAGCGCGGCGCAGGGCCTGGGTGCGGCCACTGAACGGTAGGCGCGCCCGCCAAGACTACCCAAGGATGCCGGAGCCGCCCGGGGCGCCCGTCGCTGGTGCATGCCGGTCGTGTCCCCCCGCCAACTAGGCTAAGCACCATGACTTTCGAAGCGGTACTGGATTCCCTTCGCCGGATGGCTAAGGGCTCAACCCACTCCCACACCGGTGTGTGGATCTCAGCCCAACTGCGTCAGCGGATAGCTGCCGGCGAGCTCGCGCCCGGCACAAAGTTATCCGAGGAAGCCCTGGGCGATGCCCTGGGTGTCAGCCGGAACACGCTCCGGGAGGCGTTCACCGCGCTGAACGCCGAACATATTATTACCCGCATTCCCAACCGCGGAGTTTTTGTCGCGAGACCGTCCGCGGCAGACGTTCGTGAAATTTACCGTGTGCGCCGCTTTATTGAACCTGCAGCCGTGCTGTGGCAGGAACCAGCGGCGCTGGACGAGTTGCGGGTAATTGTCGCCGCGGCCCAGCTGGCCCGTTCCAGCGGGGATGTCAACGGGATGGCGGCAGCCAATCAGGAATTCCACCGGGCCCTGGTTGCGCGGGCGGCAAGTGAGCGGCTTGATTCGTTGATGGAGCAGGTCTTGGCGGAAATGCGGCTGGTGTTCCACTCGATGGGATCCGATCCGGCATTCCACGAGCCCTACGTGGCGGACAACGCGCACGTGATTGAGTTGATGGCCGCCGGGGACAATGCCGCTGCCGCGGAATTCGTGCGCCACTATCTTGACCGGGCCGAGGCTCAACTACTCGAGGCCATGACCGATTAGCCGGACGCGGCGGCGCCTTGCGCATTGTTCAACAAATCCCTAGGCTGTGGATCACGGTGATGGGCATCACTTTGCGGGGGACCACCTTCCCGGCACGGGCCGGCTCGGCCATGCCACGATAACTACTCGCGTCCGCAGAGCGGACCTGATCCATGCGGGGATGGATGGATATGCTCGTACTAATCGGAGTTTTGCTGGTCATCGTCGGCTTTGCCATCCGAATGAACCCACTGATTGTTGTTACCGCCTCAGGCATCATCACGGCCCTTCTTGGCGGACTGACGCCGCTACAAATCCTCGACGCCTTCGGTTCCGGCTTCGCCAGCAGCAGGTCGGTCACGATTTTTGTTGTGGTCCTTCCCGTCATCGGCATCATCGAACGGTTTGGCCTCCAGGAGCAGGCGAAGATCTTGATTTCCAAGCTCGCCAAGCTCACGGCCGGGCGTGTCCTTTTGGGGTACCTCCTGGTCCGCCAAGCCACGGCTGCCCTCGGCCTGACCGGCATCGGCGGCCATGCGCAGACGGTGCGGCCATTGGTCTTCCCGATGGCAGAAGGCGCCGCGCTGCGGCGGTACGGCGAGGTTCCGGAGAAGGTACGGGAAAAAATCAAGGGCCACTCCGCTGCCGCAGACAACGTCGGCGTCTTCTTCGGCGAGGACATTTTTGTCGCAGTAGGCTCGATCCTGCTGATCACCACCTTCGTGGACGCGACATACGGGCTCCACCTGGAGCCGCTTGAGTTGGCCATCTGGGCTATCCCGTCCGCCGTGATCGCCTTCCTGATCCACGGGTTCCGTCTCTTGCGGCTCGACCGCGAGCTGGACCGGGACGTCCAGGCAACCCAACAAGCAGCGAAGACCGCCCAGAGCGCCACTGTCGGAGGCAACGCATGATCAAGGTTGAAGCTGTCTTCTGGCTGATTGGCATTCTTTTTGTTGCCTGGGCATTCTTGATTGCCCGCGATACGACCCATCCGAAGCGCTGGGGCAGTGCGGCTTTTTGGGGACTGCTGGGTGTGTGCTTCTTCTATGGCACTTGGGTCCAGGCTGGCACCGCGCCGCCGTGGATCCTGGGCGTGGCCGTGCTGGTGCTGGTGACTCTTGCCAGTTCGGGACCCCTTGGTGATGGCAAAGCAAGGTCCACGAGCATGGCGGAGCGCGCCGTATCCGCCACCCGGTTCGGCAACAGGCTCTTCATCCCCGCGCTCGTCCTGCCGGTGGTGACGGTGATCATTGTGCTGCTCGCTCCGGTGCTGAAGATCGGTGGACAACCCATCTTCGATCCCACCAACACAACACTCGTGGCACTGGCCGTCGGTGCCGTCGCGGCTGCCGTCGTCGCCGTCGTTATTCTGCGGCCGAAGCAGAAGCTGACCCCGATTTTCGAAGGGCGCCGCATTCTCGAGTCCATCGGCTGGGCAGCACTGCTGCCGCAGATGCTCTCCACGCTTGGCATTTTGTTCACCAAAGCCGGCGTCGGCACGGCGGTGGGCACGCTGGCCAAAGGCATACTTCCGGAGGGTTCGCTGATTGCCGCCGTGATCGTCTACTCCGTTGGGATGTTCCTCTTTACGGTGCTGATGGGCAACGCCTTCGCCGCGTTTCCCATCATGACAGCCGCCATCGGCTGGCCGGTCCTGGTCCAGGGCTTCCATGGGAATCCAGCGATCATCTTCGCGATCGGCATGCTGGCGGGCTTCTGCGGGACGCTCTGCACACCGATGGCCGCCAACTTCAACCTGGTCCCGGCGGCGCTATTGGAAATGAAAAACAAATACGGAGTCATCAGGGCCCAGATCGCCACGGCAATTCCGTTGCTGGGCGCCAACACAGCACTGATGTACTTCCTGGCCTTCAACTGACTTTGCCCTTCAAAGGAGCACGCATGATCCTGAATCCCACGGAACAAATGGACCACCTCGCCGAGGCCTACGCGGACATCGTCCTGGACAACCTGACCCGAGAGTATCCCTACGCCTCCCACCACGTGGAAACGTCCCTGGCGGATCGGGCCAGCCCGCAGGAACTTCACCCGGCGTTCTACACCTCGTTCGACTGGCATTCCTCGGTGCACATGAGCTGGCTCGGCGTCGTCCTGGTGGAGCATGGTCTCGACGCCGGCCGTGACAGCGCCCTCCGGGCGGTGCTGGCAGCGAACCTCACCGCGGAAAACCTCGCCGTCGAAGGTGCTTACCTGCTGGCGAACCCCAGCTGGGAGCGTCCGTACGGTTGGGCCTGGCTGGTTCGGCTCGCTGCTGCTGCCGCCTCTTCCCGGGACGCGCAGATCCGGCAATGGGGCAAGAACCTGGATCCGCTGGTGGACATTGTCGCCTCCCTGGTGGCCGGCTGGACCGCCAAAGCGGAGTTCCCGGTCCGGCATGGCCTGCATACCAATGCCGCGTTCGGCCTGGGCATGATGCTGGACGCCTTCCGCACCCTGGGCAGGGACCAGGCTGCCGCCGTTTGTGAGAAAGCGGCACTGAACTGGTTTAAGGACGACGCCGGATGGCCGGGGGAGTGGGAAATGAGCGGGCAGGATTTCCTGTCCGCCGGTTTGAGCGAGGCCGACCTGATGGCCCGGGTGCTCGACGCGGATGCCTTTGCCGCGTGGTTTGCAGCGTTCCTGCCGGGTCTCGCGCCGGATGACAGGATCCTTGCCAAAGCCACTGTCACCGATGAGTCGGACGGGTATCTGGCACACCTCAACGGGTTGAACCTGACCCGCGCCGGCCAGCTGATCCGGATCCGCCGAGCGCTCTCGGCAGCGGAGGGAACGGCTGAGCCCGTGCGCGTACTCGACGTCGCGACGATGCCATTGCTGGCCGCAGGCATGGATTCCGTCAGCACCGAGGAGTTTATGTCCAGCCACTGGCTGGCAAGTTTCGCGTGGGACGCCCTGGCCTCGGCATAGTAGGAAATCCACGATGCTTCGGCACGGCTAGGTCCGTGGCCAGGCGCCTTGCGGCCGGCAATGTGTCCTCACTTGCAGAGCCCGGACCGGGGCCTTGCCTATAGTCGTAGAACGAAGGGCAACCGCCCGCGGTTTTCCGCGGGCCAGGGTTGGCAACAAGGCAGGGGCACCAATGACCAACGAACCGATCGCAAACTACGCCTTGCTCTCCGACTGCAACTCCGCGGCGCTGGTGAGCCGGGACGGTTCGGTGGACTGGCTATGCTTTCCCCGGTTCGACAGCCCTTCCGTTTTCGGCCGCATCCTGGGCGAGGCCGCCGGTTCCTGGTCAATCCGGCCTGTTGCGCCGCATTCCTCGACGCGGCGCTACCTGGGTCCCACCATGGTGTTGGAGACGACCCACACCACGTCCGCGGGAATCGTTACGGTCACCGACGCATTGGCGCTCGGGGACGGGATCCGGGGCCACGAGCTTGGTGCCGGGGCGCCGGGTACGCTGCTGCGTCACGTGGCCTGCAGCAGCGGGGAGATCGAAATGGAAGTGGTGTTCGCTCCCCGCCCGGACTACGGCCGGGACGTGCCGGAGCTGGCCCGGGTCGAGGGTGGGGTCACTGTTCGGGGCGGCACCCGGATCCTGGCCCTGTCCACCACCGTTCCTTTCGAGCTGGTGGACGGTACTGCCCGGGCGCATCCGGTGCTTCGCTCCGGCGACGTTTTGGAGTTCGGCCTCCATCACGAGGACTCCGGCGCCGGCTTGCCGGCCTTCTGGAACCCGCAGGAGATCGCGCGGCGGCTTGAGGACACGCTGGCGGGCTGGGCAAGCTGGTCGCGGCTGCACCAAAGTTACGAGGGGCCCTGGCAGGAACTGGTGGCTTCCAGCGGCCGGATCCTGCAGGCCCTAACCTACTTTCCGACCGGCGCGATCGTGGCCGCAGCGACGACCTCATTACCGGAAGTGGCCGGCGGATCCCGGAATTGGGACTACCGCTACACCTGGATCCGGGATGCGAGTATGACGTTGCAGGCGCTCTGGGTGGCTGCGTGCCCGGATGAGGCCGGAAAGTTCTTCCATTTCCTCGCGACGGTCTCTGCCAGCCGGCCGGACAGCGACGCGACGCTGCAGATCATGTACGGCATCGGCGGCGAACGGGACTTGTCCGAGCAGGAACTCGCCCACCTTCCGGGCTGGCGCAACAGTGCCCCGGTGCGGGTGGGCAACGGAGCCTGGAACCAGCGCCAACTCGATGTGTACGGCGAACTGCTGGACGCCGCAGCCACCCTTCCGGAATACCTCACCGCGATGGAGCCCGGGACCCGGAAGTTCCTCGCCGGGGCGGCCGACACCGCGGCATCACTGTGGCAGTCGACCGACCAGGGCATCTGGGAGGTCCGAGGTGCCCCCCGGCATTACCTGCACTCGAAGCTGATGTGCTGGGTCGCCGTGGACCGTGCCATCGGCCTCGCCGCGGTCCTGGACGCCGAAGACCGGGTGCCGCAATGGATCCAAGCGCGGGCCCGGCTTGCCGACTCGATTCGCGTGAACGGCTGGAACGACCACGCCCACGCCTACACCCAGGCTTACGGTTCCGAAGAGCTCGACGCGTCCGCACTGATGCTGGCCATCGTCGGGTTTGTCCCGGCCGATGACCCGCGGATGCTGGCCACCATCAACGCCATCGATGAACGGCTCACCGACAGCCGCGGTCTGGTGTACCGCTACCAGGGGGACGACGGGCTGTCCGGTGAGGAAGGCACGTTCCTGCTCTGTACTTTCTGGCTGGCGCACGCACTGGCGTTGGCCGGACAGACCGGACGTGCCCGCGCCGTTTTTGAACGGGCCTCCGGCTTTGCCACCGATCTGGGTCTGATGGCCGAAGAAGTTTCCCCGGACAGCAACGAGCTGCTCGGCAACTTCCCTCAGGCTTTCAGCCATATCGGCCTGATCAACGCCGCCTGGGCCATTCACACGGCCGAGAACAAGGAACGGGCGCGCATCGGGGACCCCGGAGACGCCACATGAGGGGAGCGAACGCACCCATTGCGGGCAGCCGGCTCCGGGCCGGCCTAGCCGGCTCCGGGCCGGCCTGCAGCTGGGCCTGCTGCTTGCCCTGGTGGCTGCCGCGGCGGCGGCAGCCCTGCTGTTCCCGTTACCGTCGGTCGATGAAATCCGGAACTACTTCGGCAGCACGGGTTGGTGGGGACCTGCCGTATTCATCCTGGCCTATGCCGTCCTGACGCTGGCGCCGGTGCCCAAGAATGTCAGGCGGCTGGTCCCCGCCTGCGTCCAGTACCCGACCCTGGACGCGGCAGAAAATGCGGGCTCGCGCAAAATGCTGCCACTGCGTCCCGTCAGCCCGGCCGGCGTTCCCGGACCAATGCATCCTTGAGGCGCCATTGCCGCAGTTGCGGACGGTGCTGAGTACCATGGTCCTGCGGGTGCAGGCGCATCAGGACGAAAAATTCGGCCCGGAACCGGCCGGGTTCAAGAATGAGGAACATGAACATGATGAAACCACTGGCCCGGACCGTCGCGCTGGCAGCGGGGACTTTGCTCGCGCTCTCGCTGGCCGCCTGCGGCGCCGGAAATGATCCGCTGAACAATGACCGGCCTTCGGGAAGCAGCACCCCGGGGGCTGCCCTGGTGATCGGCTCGGCAAACTTCCCGGAAAGCGAGACGCTGGCCGAGGTTTACGCGGGTGCGCTCAACGCGGCTGGCATCCCCGCGTCGACGAAGCCAGGAATTGGCTCCCGTGAGGTGTATGTGCGGGCCTTGCAGGACAGGTCGATCGACGTCGTCCCCGATTACAGCGGCAATCTGCTCCGCTACGTTGACAAGAACGCTACCGCTGCCAGTGCCGACGACGTCATGAAAGCACTCCCCGGCAAGCTGCCCGACGAGTTGACAGTGCTCGAAGCGGCCCAAGCGGAGGACAAGGATTCCATCGTGGTCACCGAGGCGACGGCGGCGAAATTCGGGCTCAAAACTCTTGCCGACCTGGGGAAGGTGTGTGATCAGATTGCGCTCGGTATGCCGCCGGAAGCCAAGGAACGGCCCCAGGGCCTCCCGGGGCTCAAAGCGAACTACGGCTGCGAGCCTAAGGAATTCGTCCCCTTCAGCGACGGTGGCGGGCCGGTGACAGTCCGGGCGCTGCTCGATGACAGGATCCAGGCCGCCGATGTCTTCAGCACCTCACCGCTGATTCTCCAGAACAAGCTGGTTTCCCTGGCGGATCCGCTGAACAATTTCGCGGCCCAACAGGTGGTGCCGCTGGCGCTGAAGGACCGGCTGGACGCTAAGAGCACGGAAGTGCTGAACAAAGTGTCACGGGTTCTGACGACGGCGGACTTGCTGAAGTTGAACGAGGAAGTCTCCGGCGACCGGAAGGTAAACCCCCGGGATGCGGCTGCCGCCTGGCTCAAAGATAAAGGATTTACCGGCTAGAAGCATCGTCGCGTCCGTGCCCCGGGCTGCGACCCGCAAGCAGCGCCGGGCCAGCTCAGCTGAGGGGCTCGGCGCTGCTTTTTTAGTGCGCTGCGGCCAGCACTCCGGGAAGCTCGGTCAGGGCATTGACCGTAAAATCTGGCGACTCGAAATAGCCCGGGTAGCTGCTCCCTGACCGGTTTAGCCATGCGGTGCGCAGCCCGGCACGGGCTGCGCCGTGGATGTCCCACGGATGGACGGCGACCAGCAGCATGTCCGCCGGGGCGGCGCCCGAAGCGGCAGCCGCATAGTCGTAGGAACTGCGGGCCGGCTTCCAGGCCGGCGCATCCTCGACCGAGAGCAGCGCCTCGAACTCGTCACGGATCCCAGCCCCACTGAACAGCTTCGCGGCGATCCGGGCAGAGCCGTTGCTGAGGGTGATCAGCCGGAACCCGGCAGCGGCGAGGACTGTAATCCCCGCGGGGACGTCCGGATGTACCTTGAGACCGGTCAGCCCGGCCATAACATGGTCGACCGCCGCATCCATTGGGCGGTTTAGCTCCACCCCGGTCAGAAGTCCCCGAAGTGCCTCCGCCCCGATCGCGGCGAACGATCCGTTGTCTCCGCTGGCTGTAAGCGCGAAGCCGTCACGCAGCAGGGTCGCGAACCAGAGCTTGGCCAACTCAGCCGGCGCCCCGACGTCGCTGAATTGTCCCCCCATCGCGGACATGTCAGAGAGGGTTTCATTGACGTCAAAGACGATGACTGAGATTGCGGTGGTCATGGATTCTCCTTGTGGTCGTGTGCAGCTCCCCCGACCCAGTCTGCCGCCTTCCCGGCGGGGGGTGCCGCAGGCGGGTGCCCGGGCGCTGCGATGCGCAGCTCACCAGAATTTCTGCACTCCGGCAGCGGCGTCACGCAGCCGGGACCCGTCCAGGAAAATGGAGCACTCTGCCAGGCCGAAGTCTTTCCACTCGGCAACCAGCCGAAGTTTCCCCGCGGGTGGCAACGGCCAGAGCCAGAGCGAGCCGGAGCCGGAGAGCTCGTCGTCGCCGCCGCTCCCGCCTCCGTTTCGCATCAGGAGGACCGGCGGAGCAGGCTCCCCGGGGCCTTCGAAGAATCCGTGCGGATGCGCGCTGGTGCTGGACTTTGAGCCGTCAGGGAAAGCCGCGCCGAAGTGCAGCATCGAAGCTCCCCCGGAGCCCCTTCGGGGGCCGGATCCGGGCCGGAAAAACACGTCGTTGAGATCCGCCCACTCCGCATCGGTCTGGTCGCCCCGGCGGATGGTCCATGACACATCGAACGAACAACCCGTTGAAAAGACATCGGCGCTCTTGACTGCCATCACCAATGTCGGGCTCCGGTGCAGGAACTGACCGATCTGGACAACCGCCGGAAGCTCGTAGGGCGGGGCGCCGGCCCAGACCGGCGGGACGTACCTCACCGCCCGCCCGCGCGGGGGAGTGGGCGGTACCGGGAAGTCCTGAAAGAAGGTCATGGCTGATCCTTTCGTCGGCGGGCAAGGCTGCTACTGCTGCCGGTGCGGGAGCTGGAGGGTGATGGGCGGCGTGGTCATGGGACCGCCGCATTCTTCCGACCCACCCGCCCTGGTCCATTCCGGCCGGGATTCCAGCCCGGCGAGCAAGGTGCCGTCTTGGGTGAGCACACGAGTTTTTACGTCCTCGGGCAATTGGCCCCGGACGGTGAACAACCAGGAATTGATCGCTGTCCGGGCTGAGGTGAAGGGTGCTGCGGATGGTGAAGGGTCAGCCGGCGGGCTGGGAACCGCAGATTTTGGAGCAGCGGGCTGGGCGGAGGCCACAACAGGAACGGAGCAACCCGCCGGGGTGCACAGCTCAACGTGGTCGACGGCGGTGAGGTCGCCTTCGAGCCGCACAGTGATGGTGCTGACCCACCCGACGGCAGGGCATACGACGTCGGTGCTGCCGCAGGCGGTCAGCTGCAGAGCAGCAGCCACCAGCACGGCGGCAGAGCGAAAGATCCCCCAATTCGACCTCATTGGGCCAGTCTAGACAGGTCCCCGGCTGGCCCCGCGGATCTTCTAACCCGGAGGTTGGGGAAAGCCATGCGCCCGTGTCCGGTAAATGGCATTCAACCCTTTCTTGGCCGGGAATCGACCGAAAGCCCCCAACAAAGCGATCGCCAGTGCCAGCAGCACCGTCGGTCCGGCGCCGCCGGCGGGACCAAGGGCCGCAGCGAAAACCTGCCTTCCCATTGCTGACATTTCCTGCAGGTCACCTCCCAGCACCCGTGTGCCCAGGACACTGCTGACTGCTGTGAACCCTGCGGGGACCACCCAGAGCAGGCCCAGGTCCACCGCCCACACCACAGCGCGGACCGCAGGGCGCAGCCCGCACCACGCCAGGGCAACGCCGACCAGCACCGCGGGGAACCAGCGCCACAGCAAGGTCAGCCATACGGGAGCGTTGCCCACCCCAGCCACTTCGGCAGCTGCGGAGGTCACCCAGGACACAAACGGAACGGCCGCAAGGCCAACCCCCAACGCGACCAAGGCCGGAGAACGGGCTGCGAGGAGCAAGAGCAACACCAGCCCGGCGGCGATTGCGGCCAGCACTCCAGCCAACAGGCCAGCCAGGTAGAGGCGTGACAACGCGCCGGGCGCCAAGCCCTCGCCGACCACATTAAATGCCTGGATCGCTGCTGTTGCCTGCACCAGAAGTACGCCCCCGGCGGCGCACCACGTGACCAGGCGACGGCGCGCCGGGGACCAGCGCCGGACCGCCAGGCCGGCTGCCGCAGCGCCCGTGGTCATTAACGACACCAGTGTGGTGGCTTCGTACTGGCTAAGCGGCAGAAGGGCCAGGGGCATCTGTCCGGGCAGTAGCTGCGAGCCCCAAAGGTTCTGCAGCGGCAGGCGTGCGCCGGTGATCAGCCACGGCGCCAGGCCGAGGATGCCCGCCAGGAGTCCGATCAGGAGAGCTGCTGCCGTGTCCCTGCCCGCCGTTGCCGGCACCTTCTGCTGGCGGGATGCCGGTCCCGCCATTATGCCGCCCGGGACCCCGCTTGAGCCGGCAACGGGGCTTTCGTCCCCGGACGTGGGGGATACCCTCCGGTTGTGGCGGTGACTCACGGGAACTCCTTCAGACGCAACGGACACGGAAACGGCACGCAGTACCAGATACTACACCGAGTGGATTAATTGGGATGTTCCGCGGTTTCGGGAGGTGTTGCCGGTTCGGCGCTAGCCGTCTGTAAGGAGCCTCGCGTAGTTCGCGATGGAGTGCTGATACCTCGGCAGATGTGGAATGAGTGCTTCGAGTGCGACCCGGAGGGCTTCGTCGTGCCGGCCGGCGTCCCGCAGGGCCAGGGCCCGCACCGCGCCGGGGGCTCCGCCCAAGGCGTGCGGGTCGGTGCGGGAGAGGATCCTCAAAGCTTCGTCAGTGTGTCCGAGTGCGCGCTCGGAGCTGGCCATTTGCACCCAGGCGCGGGTCTGCCTGATCGGGTCGAGCCCGGCAGCAAGCCCGGAGTCATAGAAGGAGACGGCATCTGCAGTCCGGCCGGTTGAATCGCGGATACAGGCGCGTTCGAAGTCTGCCCGGCCGTCGGTTGCCGGCGAAGCCGCAGCGAGCTCGTCCAGTTCCTCGATGACGTCGTCGGCGTCACTCGGTGCTGCCTCGAAGGCCGTCCAGAATGCGGCTACGCTGCGCTCCCACTCGTCAATTGTCATGTGCCGATCCTACGTGCGCCCCCGCCGGCCGCTGTACCGTGGAGCGATGGCGATTTCAGGACTCCTCAAGAGGTACGACCAGCAGCTCCGCACGGACGCGGAGACCCCCGGCGCGGCCGCCGTGGAGCGGCTGGGTCCCTTGCGGCTCGTGACCTTCGAGGGCGGACGAGGTTTCGTCACCTACCAAGACCTTGCTGGGGCCGGCGCCGAGACGATCGCGCGATGGGTGGCCGAAGCGCTGGCGTTCTACCGCCGCGATCCGGCCATTGTGCGGATCGAATGGAAAACCCGCGGTCACGATCATGCGCCCGGACTCCACGAGGCGCTGCTGAAGCACGGATTCGAGCCCGACGAGACCGAGTCGATTATGATCGGGCCGGCCAGCGAACTGAGCGTCGAGGTGGATCTTCCACCAGGTGTGAGCCTGCGAAAAGTGACCGAGGAACAGGACATCCGGGCCATGAACGCCATGCAGGACAGGGTTTTTGGCAGTCCCGTCTCCGATGGAAACGCTGCAGCAGTCCTGCGTCGGATGGCTCGCCGCGACGGGATGGAATTGTGGGTCGCCGAACATCAGGGGCTGATTGTCAGCGCGGGCCGCCTCGAGCCGGTGTCAGGCACTGACTTCGCGGGAATCTGGGGCGGGGCAACACTCAGCCAGTGGCGCGGCCGGGGCATCTACCGCGCTCTCACCGCGGCCCGGGCCCGCGCCGCATTGACCCTGGGCAAAACGCTCATCCACAGCGATTCAACCGAATATTCACGGCCGATCCTGGAACGCTACGGCCTGCTCCGGGTGTCGACGACGACGCCGTACCGCTGGCGGCGCTGAGGCGAAGAAAACCCGTCCGAGAGCGCTGCTCTGCGGTCGGCCGACGTCGGGCCTGCTTTGCTGTGCTGTTGCTTCGTCCGCCGCGCCGATTCGACCGGACGCGCCGATTCGACCGGACGCGAGTCGCAGCGGACCGCGCAAGCGCAGCCGAATCGGATTTTTGTTGTACCCCAGGACGGATGGGCCTAGAGTGGCCACCTGCCACCTGGGCGACGTCCCGCAGCCGGGACACAAGTCCCATCAGGTTCCGGAACGGGACGCCGGTGGCCGCCATGCCGATCTGACTGAGGAGAAATCTATGGAAACCCGCACTCTCGGTTCACTCACCGTCTCAGCCCTGGGGCTGGGCTGCATGGGCATGAGCGAGTTCTACGGTCGTGGCGAGGAAAAAGAGTCCATCGCAACCATCCAGGCCTTTCTCGATGCCGGCGGCAGCCTGCTGGACACGGCTGACATGTACGGCCCGTTCACAAACGAAGCGCTTGTTGGCCGGGCTATTGCCGGCCGTCGGGAGGACGTGGTGCTCGCCACCAAATTCGGCAACGAACGCCGGGCCGACGGATCCTGGGTCGGCATCAACGGCTCCCCGGACTACGTGCGGGCCGCTTGCGACGCGAGCCTGCAGCGACTGGGCGTGGACCATATCGATCTGTATTACCAGCACCGCGTCGACAAGGCCACCCCGATCGAGGAAACCGTCGGAGCCATGGCTGAGCTGGTTCAGGCCGGAAAAGTCAGGCACCTGGGGTTATCCGAAGCCAGCGCGGACACCGTTCGCCGGGCACATGCGGTGCACCCGATCACGGCCCTGCAGACCGAATATTCGCTGTGGGAACGCGAGCCCGAGACCAAGATAATCCCGGTCCTCGCCGAGCTTGGCATCGGCTTTGTCCCCTACAGCCCGCTCGGCCGAGGTTTCCTGACCGGTCAATTCCGCAGCCCTGACGACTTTGCGGCGGACGATTTCCGCCGGCATTCCCCGCGTTTCCAAGGCGAAAACTTCACCCGCAACTTACAGCTCGTGGATCGGGTGAAGGAGTTGGCGGATACGAAGGACTGCACTCCGGCGCAGTTGGCACTTGCCTGGCTGCTGGCCCAGGGCGAGCATATTGTTCCCATCCCGGGCACCAAGAAGCGCGAACGTCTGTTCGAAAACCTGGGCGCTCCCGACGTCGAACTCTCCCCCGACGACCTGGCCCGCCTCGACGAACTGGCCCCGGCCGGGGCGGCAGCCGGAGCGAGGTACCCGAACATGGACACCATCGATGTCTAGGCGGGCCGTGGCTCGTTCGGAGCGTGCCGCGGCCAGTGCCGATTAGACTCGATTCCGGGTAGGGAACGGCCAGCTGACGGCCGGCCCTGAGCCCGCGACGAGGAGGTCATGATGGCCGGCGGCAGCCGCGAACCCGGCAGGACCGTAACCTCGAAGGTCCTCGCCATCCTGGAAGCCTTTGAAAAGTCCCGGGGCGCTCTCAGCCTCACCGACATTGCCGAAAAGTCCGGGCTGCCGCTGAGCACTGCCCACCGCCTGGTCAACGAACTCACCGACTGGGGGCTCCTCTCCCGCGAGCCCAACGGCCGCTACCAGCTCGGCATCCGGCTCTGGGAACTGGCCCAAAACACCGGTCGGCAGCTCCGCGATGCGGCCCGTCCCTACGTCCAGGATCTGTTCTCGCTCACCGGCGAAACCGCGCACCTGGCGGTCCGGGCCGGCCATGAGGTGCTCTACATCGATCGTGTCTACGGCTCCAGGCGGGTCCCGCGGGCCTCCCGGGTCGGCGGCCGGCTGCCCATGCATGCAACCGCCGTCGGAAAGGTCATCCTGGCCTTCGAAGTGGACTGGGTCCGCGAGGCCTACCTGAACCGGCAGCTGGAGCGGCACACCGCCCACACCCACGTGGACCCCAGGAAGCTGTCCGGGGAGCTGACCCGGATCCGCGAGCAGGGCTACGCCACGACCTTGGAGGAAGTCCGGCTGGGCTCCTGCTCGATCGCCGTCCCGGTCTTCCATACCGGCCGGATTGGCGCCTCGATCGGACTGGTTCTGCCAACCAGCCAGGCCGACACGATGACCCGGCACCTGCCCGTCCTGCGGGGCATCGCCGCTCAGATCGAGCGCGCTACGGCCCGGATCCCGCTGGAAACGCTGCTCGGCAGCAACTTCGCCGGCACGGCCTGAGCCGTCGCCGTCGCCGTCGCACCGTGACGGAAGACAACTGGCTTCCACTGAGTGGAAGCCAGTCCTGTCCGGCGCGGGTGATCGGGGCCACACTGATGAATAAGAACCCCCGGCAAGCACTGCCGCTGCCGGCGGGACCAAAAATCTAGGAGCCCAGATGTCATCGTCGACAGAAACGGCCGGCCGCTGCCCCTATGGTCACGGCGCCGAAGCCCCCGCCGGGCACCATGGCTACGAGCCGTTCCAGATGAAGGATCCGTTTCCGGCGTACGCCGAACTCCGGGCCGAGCAGCCGGTGATGTTCGACGAGCGGATCGGCCTCTACGTTGTTTCCCGCTACGACGACATCAAAGCCGTGTTCGACGACTGGCAGACCTTCTCCAGCGAAAATGCCCAGGCTCCCGTCCGCGAACGCGGCGCCGCAGCAAAGAAGATCATGGAAGACGGCGGCTTCACCGCCTACTCGGGCCTGTCCGCCCGCCGGCCGCCGGAGCACACCCGCATCCGTGCCGTGGTCCAAAAGGCCTTCACTCCCCGGCGCTACAAGGCGCTGGAACCCTTTATCCGGCAGAACGTCGTCGAACTGCTGGAGAAGATGCTGGCCAGCCCGGACCACCGCGGCGACATGGTCAGGGACCTCGCCTACGACGTCCCCACCATCACCATCCTGACCCTGATCGGAGCGGAGGTGTCCCAGGTGGACACCTTCAAACGCTGGAGTGATTCCCGCGCCGCGATGACCTGGGGCGACCTCAGCGACGAGGAACAGATCCCGCACGCCCACAACCTCGTGGAGTACTGGCAGGAATGCCTCCGCCTGGTCAGGGTGGCCCACCAGGAAGGCGGCGACAACCTCACCGCCGACCTGGTGAAATCGCAGCAGGAAGGCGCCGAGATCTCCGACCACGAGATCGCCTCCGTCCTCTACAGCCTGCTCTTCGCCGGCCACGAGACCACCACCACACTGATTTCCAACGCCCTCCGTGAACTCCTGGCCCGCCCCGAGCAGTGGAAGCAGCTCGTAGCAGACCCCAAGACGATCCCTGCGGCCATCGACGAGGTCCTCCGCTACGCCGGATCGATTGTCGGGTGGCGGCGCAAAGCCCTCAAAGACACCGAAGTCGGTGGGGTGGCGATCGAGGAAGGCTCGCAGCTGCTGCTCCTGATGGGCGCCGCAAACCGCGATGAGGGCAAGTTCAGCTCCGGCGAGGACTTCGACATCACCCGCACCAATGCCCGCGAACACCTGTCCTTCGGGTTCGGCATCCACTACTGCCTGGGCAATATGCTCGCCAAGCTGCAGGCCAAAATCGCCCTCGAGGAAGTCGCCCGGCTCGCCCCCGGGCTGCAGCTGGAGAGGCCGGATGCCACCACCTTCCGCGAAAACCTCTCCTTCCGCGTTCCCGAGACCGTCCCCGTCAGCTGGAAGGCCTAAAAAACATGCAAAGCAACGAATACATCCAGTTCTTCGACGGCGGCATCGAGCCGAAACTTGAAAACTTGGGCGGCAAGGGCGCCTCGCTGGTCACTATGACTTCCGCCGGAATGCCAGTCCCTCCCGGCTTCGTCGTCACCACCGCGCAGTTCGATGCGTTTATGGAAGAAGCCGGCATCACCCGGCATATCCACCAGCTCCTTGCCGATCTGGACCCCGGGGACATGGGCCAGGTGGATAAGGTCTCCGCCGCCATCCGCGAGGACATCTGCTCCCGCCCGGTGCCGCAGGCGATGCGCGAGCTCACCGTCGGAGCCTATAACGCCCTGATGTCCCGCTTTGAGGAGCCGGTCCCGGTCGCCGTGCGGTCCAGTGCCACGGCCGAGGACCTCCCGGACGCCTCCTTCGCCGGCCAGCAGGACACCTATCTCTGGCTCGACGGCGTCAAGGCCGTCACCGAGCACATCAGGCAGTGCTGGGCCTCACTCTTTACCTCCCGCGCAATCATTTACCGGCTCCGGAACAACATCCCCAACGAGGGCCTGTCGATGGCCGTGGTGGTGCAGAAGATGGTCAACGCCCGTGTTTCCGGCGTCGCGATCACCATGGACCCCACCAACGGCGACCGCTCCAAGATCACCATCGACTCCTCCTACGGGGTCGGCGAAATGGTGGTCTCCGGCCAGGTCACCCCGGACAACATCATGCTGGACAAGGTCACCCTGGCCGTCATCTTCGAACACCTCGGCGACAAGCACGCCGAACTCGTCCCCGACGCCGCGGCCGGCCGCCTGGTGGAACGGGAGGTCGACGCCGAACGCCGCGGCCGCCGCAGCCTCAGCGACGCCGAACTCGCGGCCGTAGCGCAAATGGCCAAGCGCGCGGAGAAGCACTACAAATGCCCGCAGGACATCGAATGGGCACTCGACGGCGACCTGCCCGACGGCGAAAACCTGCTCCTGCTCCAGTCCCGCCCCGAGACGGTGCATTCCTCCAAGCCGACTGTCCCGTCGGCTGCTGCCGCTGGTGGCTACTTCAGCGGACTCAGCCCCCGCCAGCTCACCTAACAAGTCCTGACCCCCTATCCCGCTCCCTCACCCAGGCTCAACGCCGAGCCCGCACTGAAAGGACCGCCATGTCCCTGAAATCCTTCCCCAAGCCCTCCGAGCTTGCGGTCCCCGCCGGCGCCGAGGGCTGGGAAAAGATCTACCCTTACTACCTGGTGTTCCAGGACAAGCTCAAGGAGCAGGAGGACGCCAAGTTCTGGTTCTGCGACAGCCAGCACTGGCCCACCGTGTTCAAGCCCTTCGAGACCATCGGCGGCGAATTCGCGGTCAAGTGCCTGGGCCAGTACAACGCCCGGCACCTGATGATCCCCAACGCCAACGGCATCGAATTCCGGGTCCACCTGGGCTACCTCTACATGTCGCCCATCCCGGTGCCCGAGGACCAGATCGCCGCGCGGGTGCCCCTGTTCGAGCAGCGGGTTGGCCACTACTTCCAGAACTGGGATGAGCTCCTCAAGCAGTGGCACATCAAGGTCAAGGGGACCATCGACGAGATGGAAACCATCTCCTTCCCCAAGCTCCCGGACGTGGTCCCGATGGAGGACATCCTCTCTGGCAAGGGCAAGGACGGCTCCGAGAAGCTGCTTGAGAGCTACGACCGGCTGATCCAGCTGGCCTACCAGAACTGGCAGTACCACTTCGAGTTCCTCAACCTCGGCTACATCGCCTACCTGGACTTCTTCAACTTCTGCAAGCAGGTCTTCCCCAACATCCCCGACCAGTCCATCGCCACGATGGTCCAGGGCGTGGACATGGAACTCTTCCGCCCGGATGACGAGCTGAAGGGGCTGGCTAAACTGGCCGTCGAACTTAAGCTGCAGTCGCTCTTCGGCAACACCGACGACGTCGGGTCCACCCTGGCGGCCATCGCCGCGGCCCCCGGCGGGGACCGCTGGACGGCCCAGTACGAGGCCGCCAAGGACCCGTGGTTCAACTTCACCGTGGGCAACGGCTTCTACGGCCACGACAAGTACTGGAACGAACACCAGGAAATCCCGCTCGGCTACATCGCCGACTACATCCGCCGCGTGGACGAGGGCCAGGAAATCATGCGGCCGGTCGAGGCCCTGATCATCGAACGCGACCGCATCATCGGGGAATACCGGGACCTGCTCGAAGGCGGAAACCTGGCACTTTTCGACGCCAAGCGCGGCCTTGCCGCCACCGCCTACCCGTACGTGGAGAACCACAACTTCTACATCGAGCACTGGACCATGGGCGTCTTCTGGCGCAAGATCCGCGAACTGTCCCGCATGATGCAGGCTGAAGGCTTCTGGACCGAACCGGACGACCTGCTCTACCTGGGCCGCAACGAGGTCCGTGACGCGCTCTTCGACCTCGTCACCGGATGGGGTGTCGGCGCGAAGCCCATTGGTCCGGACTACTGGCCGGAGGAAATCGAGCGCCGCCGCGGGATCGTGGATGCGCTCAAAACCGCCCGGCCCGCACCGGCACTGAACACCCCGCCGGAGATCATCACCGAACCCTTCACCCGGATGCTTTGGGGCATCACCACCGAACAGGTCCAGCAATGGCTTGGGGCCGGCGAAGCAGTCGAAGGCGGCGGTCTGCGCGGCATGGCCGCCTCACCCGGCGTCGTGGAAGGCCTGGCACGCGTCATCACCGACGCGGACCAGCTATCCGAGGTGCAGCAGGGCGAAATCCTGGTGGCCACCGTCACGGCACCGTCCTGGGGGCCGATCTTCGGCAAGATCAAGGCCACGGTCACGGACATCGGCGGCATGATGAGCCACGCGGCGATCGTCTGCCGGGAATACGGCCTGCCGGCCGTGACCGGCACCGGCTCGGCGTCCACCACAATCAAGACCGGGCAGCGGCTTCGCGTGGACGGCACGAAGGGCACGGTCCAGATCCTCGACGCCGAAGACGAACTGGTCATCGCCGGACCGGGCGCGCACAGCCACAGCCATGTCTGATCCGCAGTTGGACGGTGCGGGGCAGCCTGCCCGCACCGTCCTGATCACCGGTGCCGCCGGCGGGCTCGGCCGGGCGTTCGCGCTCGGCTTCGGCCGCCGCGGCTACCGCGTGGCGGTGGCGGACGTAAACCTCGACGGTGCACAGGAAACTGCCAGGCTGGTTCTGGCTACCGGTGCCGATGCCGTCGCCCTCCACGCCGACGTCACCAGCGTCGGCTCCACCGAGGCGCTGGCGAAAAGCTGCGCGGATTTCGGCAGCGGAAGCATCGACGTTGTGCTCAACAACGCCGCGGTATACGCCGGAGTGACCCGCAGCCCGTTCGAGGACATCGACCCGGCCGAATGGGACCTGGTGATGAACGTCAACCTCAAGGGCCCGTGGCTCGTCACGAGGGCCGCGAGCCCGTACCTGCCCGAGGGCGGGCGCGTCATCAACCTCTCCAGCGCCACCGTTTTCAGTGGCTCGGAGCAGTGGCTGCACTACGTCGCCTCCAAAGGCGGCGTGGTGGCCCTAACCCGGGTGATGGCCAAGGAACTGGGCCGGCGGGGAATCACGGTCAATGCGATCGCCCCGGGCTTCACCCTGACCGAAGCAAGCTACGGGCTGATGGCGGACGCCGAAAACTACGGTGTGGACCGGGGCGCCATCAAGCGGGCCAGCCAGCCGGAGGACATCGTGGGCGCGGCCCTTTTCCTGGCCGGTCCGGACAGTTCCTACTACACCGGCCAGACCATGGTGGTCGACGGCGGCCGCCAGTTCATCTGACCCCGCCCTTGACCTCACCTTTCAGCTTTTCAATCCAAGGAGGACCAATGCCAACGGTTCATTTCACCGACGCCGCGGGCGCAGTCCGCGACGTCCAGGGCAACGCCGGCGACTCGGTCATGGAGACCGCAGTGCGCAACGGCGTCACCGGCATCGTGGCCGAGTGCGGCGGTTCGCTCTCCTGCGCCACCTGCCACGTTTTTGTCCGGGAGGACTGCCTCTCGCAGCTTCCGGCCATGGAGGACATGGAAGACGAGATGCTTTACGGCACCGCTGTGGACCGTGCGGACAACTCGCGCCTGTCCTGCCAGCTCCGCCTCACCGATGAGCTCGAACTGTTCGTCACTACCCCGGAAACGCAGGTGTAGTGATGGGCACCCATGTTGCCGCGGCGCAGCAGGCGTCCGCCGGAACCGCCGGCGCAGCCGGTACCGAAACTGAGAGCCCGACCCGCACCGGCCTGCTGATCATCGGCGCCAGCCAGTCCGGCGTCCAGCTCGCGGTATCGCTCCGGGCGCTCGGTTTCGAGGAACACATCACCCTGCTCGGCGATGAGGACCACCGGCCCTACCAGCGCCCGGCCCTGTCCAAGGAGTTCCTGCAGGGCACGGTGGGGAGCGAATCCCTTATCTTCCGCTCCAACGACTACTGGGCCGAGCACAACGTGGAGCTGGTCAAAGCCGAATACATTGTCAGGATTGACAAGGACGCCGACGGCTCCGGCGTCGCGTATTCCACCTCGGGCAGGCAATTCCCCTTTAAGCGCCTCGCCCTCACCGTGGGCGCCCGCGCCCGGAAACTGAAAATAGCCGGCGGCGACCTCGAGGGCGTGCTCTATCTGCGCAACGCCGACGACGCGCTGGCGCTCAAGGCCCGGGTGGGGGACGCGCAGGATGTTGTGGTGATCGGCGGCGGGTTCATCGGCCTCGAAGCTGCGTCGAGCCTGCAAAAAATGGGCAAAAACGTCACCGTGCTGGAATTCGGCCCGCGGCTGGTGGGCCGCGCCGTCGGCGCGGAAACCGCCGAGTACTTCCTGCAGGCGCACCGCGCCCGCGGCCTGGACATCCGGCTCAATACAAGCGCCAAACGCTTCACCGCAGCCGCAGGCAACGCAGGCGCCGTCGCCGTCGCCGGCGTCGAGCTCCAGGACGGCACGGTGTTGCCGGCGCAGATCGTGCTGGTCGGCATCGGCGTCAGCCCCAACACCCAACTCGCAGAACAGCTTGGCCTCGCCGTGGACAACGGGATCGTTGTGGACCGTTTCGCGCTGGCATCGGACGGCACCACGGTGGCGATCGGTGACTGCGCCAACATGCCCAACCCCGTGCCCGGCTCGGAACCGGGTGAGCGGATTCGGCTGGAAAGCGTGAACAATGCGATTGAACACGCCAAGGTGGCCGCCTACTCGCTCACCGGCAGGCGCGAGGAATACGCCGGCATCCCGTGGTTCTGGTCCAACCAGGCCGAGCTGAAACTCCAGATCGCCGGGCTCTGCAACGGCTACGACCAGACGGTGCTGCGGCCGGACAGGGAACGCGGCAAATTCAGCGTTCTCTACTACCGCCTGGGCCAGGTCATCGCCGCGGACTGCGTTAATGCTCCGCTGGACTTTATGGCCGTCAAAAACGCCCTTGCCCAAGGGCGCAACATCCCCGCCGGCGCCGCTGCCGACCCAACTACGCCCCTCAAAACGATCACCACGGACAGCTAGCCAGCAGGCCTGCCCACCCGAAGGAGAATCATGACTGCCCCCCACACCTCGGCTGCCGCCACCGGCGCCGCGAACCCGGTTTCCGAAAATCCGGCTGGAACCAGTCCCGCGGCTGTTGATTCCGCGGCTGCGGAGTTCGCAGCCGCATACCCCGTCCGGCCGGTCCCGGCGCCGGGACCGGTAGACACCGCCCCGATCGCCACCACCCCGGCAGCGCTCGGGGATCTCGACGGGCTCTGGCGCACCGTAGTGCACGAGACGCGTACCCGCGGCAATGACATCCACCTGCCGATCTCCCTCGCCTTCGCCGAAAGACTCTGCCGGGCCTACCCCAACGCTGACGCTGAACTGGTCCGGGTGGCCACCCTGCTGCACGATACCGGCTGGGCCCACGTGGATGAGTCCCGCATCATCTCAGAGGGTTTCGCGGGGGATTGGCGCAAGGCCGCCATTCGCTACGAACACGAGAAGCAGGGCTGCGAGGTCGCCCGGCGGGTGCTCCCGGGCCTGGGCTATAACACCGAGTTCATTGACCGCGTGTGCGAGATCATCGACGGCCACGACACCCGCCCGGTAGCCAAGTCGCTGGAGGACGCGTTGATGCGCGACGCAGACCGGCTGTGGCGCTTCGACCAGGCCGGGGTTGCCTTGGCCTCGTCCTGGTTCAAGCTGGACCCCGCTACCTACACCGACCGCCTGGCCGCGGAAATAGTGCCCGAACTCATCACCCAGGCCGCCCACGACATGGCCAGCGCCGACCTGGACCGCTCCAATGCCCTGCTGAAGACGGCAGTCATCCGATGACTGCCGCCACACACAACAGCCCTGCCCTGGCCCTCCGCGCCGCCCTTCAGCTGCCGTACACGCACGTTGACAACATCTTCGTCGACGGCGCCTGGAGGTCCGCGGGCGGCACCGGCCGCAACCCCGTCACCGACCCCGCCACCGGCGAAGTATGGGGCTCCGTCCCGGACGGAACCGCCGCGGACGTCGACTCCGCCGTCGAGTCCGCACGCACGGCCTTCGATGGCGGGGAGTGGCCGCGGCTGGCACCCTCGGACCGCGCTGCGTACCTGCTGCGCATTGCCGAAGAGGTAGAGAAGCGCGCCGGGGAACTGTCGCTGACCAACACCCGCGAGAACGGTTCTCCGGTCTCGGAGTCCGCCGGGGCGGCGGCCAACGCCGCGGGCATCTTTCGCTACTTCGCAGGCCTGGCCGGCTACCTTGAGCGGGAGGACGTGCGGGCTTTCCCCCTGGGCGGCGGCGAATCCGTAGTCCGGCGCGAACCGATCGGCGTCTGCGCCTTGATCGCGCCCTGGAACTTCCCGATCAACCTTGTGGTGATCAAGCTCGCCCCGGCGCTGCTGGCCGGCTGCACCGTGGTGATCAAGCCGGCGTCGCCCACCCCGCTGTCGCTCCGGGTGATCTTCGATGCGATCGCAGCGGCTGGTGTTCCTGCCGGCGTCGTTAACCTCGTCACCGGCTCCGGACGGTTGGGCGATGCGCTGGTGAAGCACCCGGGAGTGGACAAGGTGGCCTTCACGGGTTCGACGCCGGTTGGCCGGAAGATCGCGGCGGCCTGCGGCGAGCTGTTGCGTCCCGTGACCCTGGAGCTCGGCGGGAAGTCCAGTGCGATCGTGCTGCCGGACGCCGATCTTGAGGAAATGTCCAAAGTCCTGATCCGCTCCTCCATGCGCAACACGGGGCAGACCTGCTACATCTCGACCCGGATCCTGGCGCCGGCCAGCCGGTATGAGGAGGTGGTGGCCATGGTCACCAGCACCATCGCGGCCGGAAAGCAGGGCGACCCGCTGGATCCGGACACGGTCTTCGGGCCGTGCGCCACGGAATCCCAGTACCGGACCGTGCTGGAATTCGTGGAGTCGGGCCTGGCCGAGGGCGCCCGAGCCACCACCGGCGGTCGCCGCGCGGCACTGGGCGGCGGGCTGGAAGGCGGCTACTTCGTGGAACCCACAGTGTTTGCCGACGTTACGCCGGACATGCGGATCTCCCGGGAGGAGATATTCGGTCCGGTGATTTGCATCCTCAAATACAACGACGCAGGTGGCAGTGTTGATGAGGCGGTTGCGCTGGCGAACAACACGGAATTCGGCCTCGGCGGGCTGGTGTTCGGCCGTGATCAGGAGGCAGCGCTGGCCGTGGCGGACCGGATGGACACCGGCTCGGTGGGCATCAACTTCTTCGCTTCCAACCATGCGGCTCCTTTCGGCGGCCGGCACGATTCCGGGCTGGGCACCGAGTACGGGGTCGAGGGCCTCACCGCCTACTTGAGCTACAAGTCGATCCACCGGAAGGCCTAGGGCTGCCGCGCACTCCGCCCCGGGCCCGGTCTCACTTTTCAATAACGCGGGGATAAGGAACAATCGAAATGGCAAGTATGCTTATCAATCTCGATTGTGACTGGAGGAGCGGACATGAGGGCGCTTACGTGGCAGGGAAAAAGGTCAGTCAGTGTGGAGACGGTTCCGGATCCGGTGATCCAGGAGCCGACGGACGCCATCGTCAAAGTCACGTCATCGGCGATTTGCGGCTCTGACCTTCACCTGTACGAGGTCCTGGGTCCGTATATGAAGGCCGGCGATATCCTCGGCCACGAACCCATGGGGATCGTTCAGGAGGTCGGCTCCGGCGTCCGGAACCTCAAGCCGGGCGACAGGGTTGTGATCCCTTTCAACATTTCGTGCGGTCATTGCTGGATGTGCAAACGGGGTCTGCAGTCCCAGTGCGAAACCACCCAGGTCCACTCCCACAACAGCGGTGCGAGCCTGTTCGGGTTCTCCGAGCTGTACGGCTCGGTCCCCGGCGGGCAGGCCGAGTTCCTGCGGGTTCCGCACGCGGATTATGGGCCGGTGAAGGTCGGGCATGAGCTTCCCGACGAGCGGTACCTCTACCTTTCCGACATCCTGCCCACGGCTTGGCAGGGGGTCCACTACGCTGACGTTCCCGACGGCGGGACACTCGCCGTCTTTGGTCTTGGCCCGGTGGGGCAGTTCGCCAGCCGGATCGGCCGGCACTTGGGCCACCGGGTCATCGCCGTCGAGCCGGTTCCGGAACGCCGCCGGATGGCCGAGCGGCACGGCGTGGAGACCGTTGATTTTACGAAAGACATTGGGGACCAGCTCCGCGACATGACCGATGGCAGGGGCCCCGACGCGATCGTCGACGCCGTCGGGATGGAAGCGCATGGTTCGCCGGTTGGCGCCTTTGCGCAGAACGCCGTGGGGCTCCTGCCCGATGCGCTGGCCAGGAAGGTGATGGAGACTGCCGGTATCGACCGGATGTCGGTCCTCCATACAGCTTTGGATTCCGTGCGCAGGGGAGGGACCGTCTCGCTCAGTGGAGTATACGGCGGCACCGCAAGCCCCATGCCATTGATGAGCATGTTCGACAAGCAGATCCAACTCCGGATGGGCCAGTGCAACGTCCGGCGCTGGACGGACGAGCTGCTTCCGTTTGTTGAGGATCCGGCAGACCCGTTCGGCGTTATGGACCTCAAAACCCACGAAGTCGCCCTCGACGACGCCGCCGGGGCCTACGAGATCTTCCAGAAAAAGGAAGACGGCTGCATCAAGGTTGTGCTGAAGCCCTAGCGGTGAGTTGCCAGTCATCGCTCCTTGCCAAATGCCAATGGGACGGCTGGGCGTACATCCGCCTCTGGCCTGCGCTCCGCCGCCGAGGCTTGCAGGCTCAGTCCTGCGGTTGCGGCTTGGTGGGGAACAGCGGGCGGCAGTCGGTGCAGACGTCGACGTCGGATTCCGGCGATCCGCTGCGGCCCAGCGTGACTTTGCGCTCCAGCTCCAGTCGGCCGTGCAGGGCCCATGCCATCACAGCCAGGGACAGTAGGCCCGCGGCGACCTGGACCGACGGCACTGCCTCCCTAGCCGAGCTCGCCCACACCGCGCCGAAGAGGCCCAGGACGGGCCAGCGTAGATCGCACAGGGTGGCCGCCGCGCCGATCGGGGTGTTGACATAGCTGCCTGCCAGGAAGCCGGCCAGGATCGACGCCGCGCCCACCAGGGCGTAGCCCGTCCAGCCGGTGCCGGCGCCGGCAATCATGCCGTTGGCGCCTAGCAGGAAGAGCGCGGCGATGCCGGCGGCGACGATGGTTGAGACCACGCGTGCCCGGGACCAGTTGCCGAGCACCTGCGCGAGTTGCCGCGCACGGCCGCGGCTTTCGGGTATGTCAGGGGTGCCCGTGCCGACGTTCCCTGTGGGGCCGCTGTCGCTTGTCATGGCTGCTCCTGGATTTTGCCGGGACGTCGTGGCTGCCGGGCGGTCCAGATGATCACGGTGGCCACCATGGTGATGGAGAGGAACCCGAGCCCGGAATACCCGACTGCGGCAAGTACCGGACCGGCCAGCGCGCCGCCGGTCGCTCCGGCTGCGTTCATGCTCAAGTCGGAAACGCCCTGGATCGCGGGCCGGTCCTGCACATGGGCTGACTCGGCCACCAAAGCAGACCCGGCAACCAGGGAGGCAGACCAACCCAGCCCCAGCAGGATTAAGCTCGCTGTCACGGCAGCGCTGGAATCCGGCGCAACTCCGGCCAGCACCAGCGACACCAGCAGCATGCCCTGGCCCAGCAGGATGGTCGGCAGTCGCCCGACTTTGTCCGACAGCCAGCCGAAAACAGGTGACAGGGCGTACATGCCGGCGATGTGCAGGCTGATCGTCAGGCCGACCACCGTCAGGCTTGCCCCGTGGTCGCGCAGGTGCACGGGCGTCATTGACATAAGCGCCACCATAGTGGCGTGGCTGAGGGCGACGGCGGCCACTGCGTACCGGGCCCGGGGGCTGCTGCGCAGAATCCGCAGACCGCTTTTGGGCTGGGGTGCCTCGAGATCGGGCACTCGGGCGGCCATCGCGGTGAGGAGCGGGTCCGGCCGCAGGCCTGTCGCATAGACGCCGGCGGCCAACAGTTGCGCGGCCACGGAGAAGGCGAAAGCGCCCGTCAACGGGGGCAGGCCAAGGGCTCCTCCGACGGTCTCACCGGGGCCGAACAGATTCGGGCCCAGGACGGCGCCGATCGTGGTGGACCACACCACAATCGAGAGGTCCCGGCCCCGGGAGCCGGGGCGGGACAGGTCGGTCGCGGCGAAACGAGCCTGCAGATTCACTGCGGAGCCCGAGCCGAGGAGCATGAGGCCCAGCAGCAGCAACGCGAAGACGCCCAGCGCGGCGGAGGTGATTGCCGTGACGGCGCCGGCGCCGGCAACCAGGGCGCCGGTGGACAGCGAGATCCGCCGGCCGCGGGCCTGGGCCAGCCGGGCGAGGGGGACGGCGGCGAAGGCGGCGCCGAGGGTACTCATTGTGGCGGCCATGCCGGACCACGCGTTGGACCCGGAGAGCTGCGCTGCCAGCAGGGAACCGAGGGACAGTGTTGCTCCCATGCCGATGCCGCCGAGGATCTGGCCGCCGGCGAGGATGAAGACCACGCGGCGCTGGAGGCGCTTATTATCCAGGCCGGGTTGGGTCGTGGGGGCGCTTCGCGCCGGGCGGTTGGCCTGGACTGGCTTCAAGCCTTCCGGCAGTTCCTTCGTGTGCATGGCGATCCTTCAGGCTCCCGGACGTGGCCCCTGCAGCCGGGGACTTCTTCAATATACCCTATGGGGTATTTTGTGCCACGCCCGCTACGAAGACCTTTTGGCCCGGCCGTAGACCCGGAAACCGACGGCCCACCGGCGGTCACCAAGGATCTGCCTCGGCTTCCCGCTAGAGTTCAACGAGAACCAGCCACACCGCCACCTTTCCGTGACGGAGAACTACCGGGAGTCATCTTTGCGGCAAGGATCCAAGCCCACCATCCGAGACGTGGCGGCGGCCGCAGGAGTTTCCCCTACCACCGTCTCCTACGTGCTGACCGGCCGCACCGGCAGCAGCACCCGGATCAGCCAGCCCACCCGGGACCGCGTCCGTGCCGCAGTCCGAGACCTGGGCTACGTGCCCAACCGGGCAGCCCGAGGGATGCGGCGCGGACGCACCGACGTGGTGGCCGTCGCCATCACCGACCTCGAGGATTCCTGGGACCGTGGGCTCGCCGCGGCGGCCGTTCGGCTCCTGCCCGGGCACGGCTACCAGCCGGTGATCCTCGTGGGCGAGAGCTGGCGGCAGTTTATGCTCTCCGGTGGCGCCGACGGCGTTATCCTCGGCTCCAAGCCGGCGAACCGCAGCATCGGCGACGTTGCGACGATGAAGGAGCTCACTGCCCGCGGTGTCGCCCAACTGGTCTTCTCCGACTCGGCGCAGGCGGATGGTGTCGACGCTCTGGCGCCGGGGGCACCGGCGGCGGGTGGCCCCGCCGAGCGCGCTGTCACGACCCTGCTTGCGCGGCTGCCGGAATAGTTTCCCGCACGGGCCGCGCCGGACGGGGAGCGGCGGCGTTAGGCGTCCCGCAGCGGTCGGCGTGCCAGCCAGGCCGCGACGATGGCGCCGGAGACGTTGTGCCAGACCGAGAAGACGGCTGACGGCAGGGCGGTCAGCGGGCTGAAGTGCGCCGTGGCCAGGGTGGCGGCCAGGCCGGAGTTCTGCATACCGACTTCGAAGGCCAGCGCACGGCGGGCCTTGTCATCCAGACGCCCCAGCTTGCCGGCCAGGTACCCCAGGCCCAGGCCGAAGCCGTTGTGCAGCACCACGGCCAGGAACACAATTCCGCCGGCGGCGACGATCTTGCCGGCGCTGCCGGCGACCACAATCGCCACGATCAGTGAAATCACGACGGCGGAGGCCCAGGGAAGGGCCGGGAGCACCCGGGCCACGAGCTTCTTGAGGAAAAAGCGGGCCAGCAGGCCGGCGATCACCGGCAGGAGGACGGTCTTGACGATGTCCAGAACCATGCCGCCGGCGTCGATCTGCAGGTAGGAACCGGCCAGGAACAGCACCAGCAGCGGCGTCACGATCGGGGCGATCAGGGTGGACACGGAGGCGACGGCGACCGAGAGGGCTACGTCGCCCTTGGCCAGGAATGCCATGACGTTGGACGCCGTGCCCGAGGGTGCGCAGCCGACGAGGATCAGACCCACAGCCAGTTCCGGCGACAGATTCAGGGCGACGGCGATCAGCCAGCCCGCGCCGGGCATGATGAGGTAGTGCGCCACGATCCCGAGGACCACGGCCCAGGGGCGTTTGGCGACCGACGCGAAGTCGGGCGGGGTCAGGGTCAGGCCCATGCAGAACATGATGATTCCCAGCAGGTACGGGACGCTGGGGCTCAGGGGTTTGAGGGCGCCCGGGAACAGGTAGCCGGCGACTCCGGCGATGAGGACCAGCAGCGGGAATACGGTCACCGCGATGCGAGCAATCCTGGCCTCAACGGCGAGGGCGGGGTTGATCGGGACCGCGTCAGCGCTGGGCTCCTGGGCGGACTGCGGGTTTTTCGTTGCCTCAAGCATCCAAACATGGTGCCACTGGGGCCGCTCCGGAGCCAGTTCGTGAACGCTGCGCGGGAGAATATGTCGGATTCTAGCTGAGCCGCAGGCGCGGACCCTGGATGGTTAGGCGGTGCGGCTGCCAAGCATGGCGATGAAGTCATCCGCTTGTGCGAGGCTGCGGGCCATCTTGGCGCGCTGATGCGTCGCCCGCCCCAGGATTTCCACGAGCCGGTCAGTGGACCCCGGCGCGTCCGGTCCACCCGCGAGCAGGCCCAGGATCTCGGACATTTCCTCCAGCGAGAACCCCAGCGGCTTCATCTGCTTGATAACAGCAAGCCGTTCGAAATCATCCTCCGAGTACACCCGGAAGCCGCCGTCGGTGCGCGCGCTGGCGGGCAGGAGTCCAACCTCGTCATAATGGCGGATCGTCCGCAGGGACAGCCCGGTGCGTTCGGCCAGTTCACCGATGTGCATGGTGCTGGTCTTAGCGCTCATGAGGGGCTCCATCCTGTTCAAATTTAAACCCTACCATCACGTTAGGGTAGAGTTTGGGTAGTGGGGTTGAGACGTTCCTTGCGAAATCCCCCCTCCCCGCGCGGCGCTGCGCCCCAGACATTAGCAAAGCGAAGCCGCATTCGCGCGTCTTCTTGACCATGAACGGAGCCAGAAATGGCCGTCAAACCAGCCATGAATGCCCCGGCATTCACGCCCGAGCAGTTGCAATCCGTCCGGGGGACCCTAATGTCCCCCCGCCGGCTCAAGACCGAGGTGCTGGCCGGACTCGTTGTCGCGCTGGCCCTGATCCCGGAAGCCATCGCCTTCTCGATCATCGCCGGCGTTGATCCGCGGATCGGCTTGTTCGCCTCCTTCACCATGGCCGTGACCATCGCTTTCGTCGGCGGCCGCCCCGCGATGATCTCCGCGGCCACCGGTGCGATCGCCCTGGTCATCGCCCCGCTGGTGAAATCCCACGGAGTGGACTACTTCGTCGCCGCCGTGATCCTCGCCGGCATCTTCCAGGTCATTCTCGGGCTCTCCGGGGTGGCGAAGCTCATGCGGTTCATCCCCCGCTCGGTTATGGTCGGGTTCGTCAACGCCTTGGCCATCTTGATCTTTATGTCCCAGGTTCCCGAACTCCTCGATGTCCCGTGGCTCGTTTACCCGCTCGTTGCTTTGGGCCTGGTCATTGTCTTCGGCCTGCCGAAGCTGACCAAAGCCGTTCCGGCACCACTGGTCGCCATCGTAGTTCTAACCCTCATCACCGTGTTCGCAGCCGTCGCGGTCCCCACCGTGGGCGACAAGGGGGAATTGCCCAGCTCACTGCCGACACTGTTCATTCCCAACGTGCCGTTGAGCCTCGAGACCCTGCAGGTTATCTTCCCCTTCGCCCTCGCCATGGCCTTCGTCGGACTCCTCGAATCCCTGATGACCGCGAAGCTGGTCGACGACGTCACAGACACCCGCTCCCATAAGACCCGCGAAGCCTGGGGCCAGGGGGTGGCCAACATCGTCACCGGGTTCTTCGGCGGCATGGGCGGCTGCGCAATGATCGGCCAGACCATGATCAACGTGAAGGCCTCCGGCGCCCGGACAAGGATCTCGACCTTCCTCGCCGGTGTCTTCCTGCTGATCCTTGTTGTGGTCCTGGGCGGCATCGTCTCCATCATCCCGATGGCCGCGCTGGTCGCGGTGATGATCTTCGTTTCCGTCGCCACCTTCGACTGGCACAGCATTCGGCCCCGGACCGTGAAAATGATGCCCAAGAGCGAAACCGCAGTTATGGTCGCTACCGTCATCGTCACCGTCGCAACCCATAATCTGGCGATCGGCGTCGGCGTCGGCGTTCTTGTCGCCATGGTGATGTTCGCCCGCCGGGTTGCCCACTTTGTCACGGTTGAACGGTCCCTCGTGAACATCGACGGCCACGAAACCGCCAAATACGTTGTGGACGGCGAACTGTTCTTCGCGTCCTCCAACGACCTCTACACCCAGTTCGACTACGCCCTGGATCCCGGGCACGTCCTGATCGACATGCACGCCTCCCACCTTTGGGACGCCTCGACGATCGCCGCCCTGGACGCCATCACCGAGAAGTATCACCACCACGGTACGGACGTGAAGATCATCGGCCTCAACGACGCCAGCGCCCTCATGCGCGAACGCCTCGGCGGCAAGCTCGGCGCCGGTCACTAGGCTGGGCCCCTCCGCAGTCAGGGCTTTGGTTTGGTTGCTTTGCCGTCCAGCCAGAGCACGTCCGCCTCATCGCGGTGCACGCCGGAGGACCCGATGTGCCGGGCATCGATCCGCGGCCCGCTCTTGATGACGTGGACCAGGGCCATTCCATGACCCCGCCCGAGCCCGTAGTCCGCTTTGAGCCATTCAAGGATGGTCCCAGCCTGCACTGAAGGATCGGCGAATCCTTTTTCCTCGGCGATCTGAACGAGCCGGCGCGGGGTGAGGCCGGTTTTGTCTTCGATGGTGTCCAGATAGGCCTGGAACGACATGTCGGCGTCCTTTCATCGGGCTGCGGGTTCCTCCGTCACTCTAAGGACAGCCCGCCCGCCGCGCTAGAGCGTTTCATTCCGGACCGGGCGCGCTCCTGCCCAGTTGCCCCTGCCCGGAAAGGGAACGGTATCCGGCCGGTGCGTGCCGCCGGCTTCGGTAGGCTCAACTGCAATGATTGTCCCGTCCAAGGAGCAACCCGCTATGGCGTCCAAAAGTCCGACAATTCTTGCGACCTCCGGCGGCTACAAGCCGGGCGCACGGACCAGGCTGGAATTCAACAAACTCGTGCACTACGCGGTGGATTTGTCCGGTGTCACCGGGCGGGCACCCAGGATCGCCCATCTTGGCACCGCCAGCGGGGACCAGCGGTGGTTCAACTCCGAGATCAGCGAAGCGGGCAACGTCGCCGGATTCCAGCTCACGCACCTGAACCTGTTCAGCATGCCCAACGTCGGCAACATCGAGGAGTACCTGCTCGGCCAGGACGTTGTGTGGGTGAACGGCGGTTCAGTGGTTAACCTCCTGGCCGTCTGGCGCGCCCACGAACTGGACGCAATCTTCCGGCGCGTCTGGCAGGCCGGAGTGGTGTTGGCGGGCGTGTCGGCCGGATCGATCTGCTGGTTCCGCGGCGGGACAACCGACTCGTTTGGTCCTGAACTGCGCGCCGTGAGTAACGGCTTGGCCCTCCTCCCTTTCGACAACGGGGTCCATTATGATTCCGAAGCGGCACGCCGGCCCCTGGTGCACCGGCTGGTGGCGCAGGGAACATTGGGCGAGACCCACTGCACCGACGACGGTGTGGGCCTGCTCTACCGCGGGACCCAGCTGGTGGAGGCAGTGGCGGAAACACCAGGCAAGGCTGCCTACCGCGTGACGCTGGCCGCGTCGGACGGCTCCACGGCCGAAGTAGTCGAGGAACGCCTCGATCCGACCGAGCTCTAGGAGTTCCTACCCCTGCGTCAGCCGATAGCGCTCGATCTGCTTGAGCCGCCGCTGGAGGCTGTCCCGCCGCGGGTGTGGGACGGCGTCGGCCGGTTCGGCGGTGAGGTCGACATGTTTGGTGCCGTACTGCCAGAGCAACAGGTCATCCAAGAGACGGTCTGGGCCGGGGGAGTAGCGGTGGTCCAGGGCCCTGCGGACCTCGGTGATCCGGTTGGCGCTCAGCAGCCCGGCCAGCTGCATGGTCTGGTTCAGGCCGTGGGCGGCCATCAGTTCGGCGGCCCAGCCCCAGTCGTCGTCGACCTTCCGGTCCACGTGCGGCAGCAGTGTACGCCAGACATCGCGGATCCGGTTAGGGGTGAGCTGGGCGGCTCCTTCGCCGTCGATGTCCCAGTAGCTGCGGACTTCCTCGTAGCGTTCGTGCAGGTCAGCGAACGCTCCCTCCACCGTTTCCAGCATCGCGGCCGTGGCGGTGAACTGGCGGTCGAAGTGCGGCGTCCACGCGCGCGGATCCTCGGCCTTGAACCGGATGTCGTGCTCGATCTCGCTCCAGGCGTGCGCGAACACGGTGCGGATCTGGCATTCGAAGAAGTAGCTGCCATTGGGCTGGGCTTCCGGGTTAAAGGCTTCCTGATACTCCTTGACGGCCTCGTTGTGGATCGTCCGCAGGATCAGGTGCCGGCTGGAATAGCCGTACGTCCCCGACTCGATCGAGCCGATGTCCTTCTCGCGGTCGCCGCGGCAGTCAAAGAGCTGACGCTGGCGCTTGATCAGGTTGGCCACGACGGCGTTTTCCGCGGGCAGCTTGGTGATCACCCGGATGCCCACCATGTCGTTCAGGGTCCGGAACGGGTCCGGGAACTTCAGCACCGGCGGACCGCCCGGCTCCAGCGGTTCCTCGGTCCGTGAAATCTTCTCCCGGAAGGATTCAACAGTCTTGGTCCGGCCGGTGACGAACAGCGGTGTCACCTCGGTGCCCTTGAGCATGGCCCGAAGTGTCAGCAGGACCTCGCGGGTGACCAGCTTCAGGGCAGGTCGCACCCGCTCGTAGAGTTCTACGTTTTCCTGCACGGATTCGCGCAGGTTCGGGTCCAGTCGATCCCAGTTGCTCGCCATGGTCCCAGCTTACGGCCGGGGTACGACGGCGGAGGGCTGACACCCCCGGGGTCGGCGGCGCGACCTGAAACTGCGGCTCGGCGGGAGTGCGGCCCTGCCACCGGCGCGGAGTCGCCTTGCGCCGTGCCGCGCGGCGGTCAGGGTAGGCTCGGCAGATGGCTGATGTGCGGCGTCGGGCTTTGATCGCGGCCGCAGCGACGGTGACTTTGGGGGCAGTCTTCGCCGACTGCTCGCCAGGCCCCAAGGAGGACAGTGTGAAGCGGCATAGGTACAGCTACGGCGATGACCCAAGCCAGTGGGGGGAGCTCTTCCTGCCGGAGACTGCCGCCGCCAAGGGTGTGGTGGTGGTCATCCACGGCGGCTACTGGCGCTCGCAGTACGGCGCGGAACTCGGTGAACCCCTGGCCAAGGACCTAGCGGCGCACGGCATGGCTGCGTGGAACCTGGAATACCGACGAGCCGGCAACGGCGGCGGCTGGCCACACACCTTCTCCGACGTACTCGCTGGAATCGACAAGCTCGGCGACATTGCCGGCGACCACCGACTCGAGTTGGGCAAGGTCGTGGCGCTGGGACACTCGGCCGGCGGTCATCTCGCGGTGTGGGCCGCCGGACGGTCCCGCCTCGCCCGGCTTGGGGCCCCGGACGCGGACCGCCAACTGCTGCGCAGGGGCGACGACGGGGCGGTGCAGCTGACCGGTGTCGTCAGCCAATCGGGTGTGCTCAATCTCGCTGAGGCCGAGCGGTTGAACCTCAGTAACGGCGCCGTCAGCAACCTGTTGGGTGGTTCATCGGAGAAATACCCAAAGCGGCATAAATACGCTGATCCAATCAGCGCGGTCCCACTGACAGTACCCGTCTATGCCGTTCACGGCATGGACGACGACACCGTTCCCGTGAGCCAGTCCGACTCGTACGCTGCGGCGGCAAAGTCGGCCGCCGCCCCGGTTCAGCTGGTGAAAGTCCCGGGCGATCATTTCGCCCTGATAGACCCCAAGGCGGGCGCGTACCGGAAGTGCCGCGAACTGGTCCAGTTGCTGCTGGGCTGAGCCCTTCGGTGGCATGCGCCACCCGGTGATAGCGTGAGCCCTATGCACGTTGAAGCTCCCGCGGTCCTGCGCGCCCTGGCAGGGGGCTTCCCGAAGTTTATCCGTGCGTTCGCGCCCCGCCACCCGGCCCAGGTGATCGTGCTCGGCTTTGCCGCGGCCGTCGCCGCCGGTACCGGGCTGCTCCTGCTTCCCGTGGCCAAGGCAGGCGATGGCGGGGCGAGCGTGCTGGAAGCCTTGTTCACTGCGACCTCCGCCGTCTGTGTCACCGGCCTGATCACCGTGGACACGCCAGTTTTCTGGAGTGGATTCGGCCAGGTGGTCATCCTGGTCCTGATCCAGATCGGCGGCTTCGGGGTGATGTCCTTCGGCACGCTGCTCGGGGTCCTGACAGCCCGCCGGCTGGGCCTGCGGTCCCGGATTTCCGCAGCCGCTGAGACCAAGAGCAGCGGCTTCGGCGACGTGCGCCAAGTACTCGTCGGGGTCCTGGCCATCAGCCTGGCGGTGGAGGCGGTCCTGGCGCTGGTGCTGGCGATCCGCTTTATGGCCGGGTACGGCTATCCGCTTGGCGAAGCGCTTTGGCACGGAGTGTTCCACTCCATCTCCTCCTTCAACAACGCCGGATTTGCCCTGTATTCAGATAACCTCATGGGGTTTGTCGGCGATCCCTGGATCTGTCTGCCGATCGCTGCCGCAGTGATCATTGGTGGACTTGGCTTCCCGGTACTTTTTGAGCTCGGGCGCCAATACCGGCGGCCGATCCACTGGAGCATGAACACCAAACTCGTTCTCGTTGGCTCGGCCATCCTCCTGGTCGGCGGCGCCGCGTTCCTGACCGCCGTCGAATGGGCCAACCCGGCAACGCTGGGCGGGCTGCATCCGGCCGAGAAGGTGCTCGCAGGCTTTTTCCAGTCCGTCATTACCCGGACCGCCGGGTTCAACAGCATTGACATCGGGCAGATGAATCCAGTGTCCTGGCTGGGCATGGACATCCTGATGTTCATCGGCGGCGGCCCGGCCGGAACTGCGGGCGGCCTGAAAATCACCACGTTCGCTGTCCTATTCTTTATTCTCAGTACCGAACTCCAGGGCGGGACCGCCGTAAACATCTTCGGCAAACGCCTGTCCCGCGCAGTACACCGCCAAGCCATTACCGTCGTGCTGCTGGCAATCGCGCTAGTCACGGGCGCGACGATGTTTCTGATGCTGGTCACCGACTTCGGGCAGGAACGGATCCTGTTCGAGGTCATTTCGGCGTTCGCCACTGTAGGGCTCTCCACCGGCATCACAGCCGCTATTCCGCCGGTGGGTCAGCTCGTGCTGATCGTGCTGATGTTCGTCGGGAGGCTGGGCCCGGTGACGCTTGGCGCCGCCCTGGCCCTGCGCGAACGCCCCGTGCTCTACGAATTCCCCAAGGAAAGGCCACTCATTGGCTAGGAACATCTTCTCCTCCCATGCCGCTGCAGCCGTTGACAAGGCGTCGTCGGTGGTGGTTATTGGACTGGGCCGCTTCGGCGGCTCGCTGGCCCTGGAACTTGAGGCGCAGGGAACCGAAGTTCTCGGCATCGACTCCAGCGAAGAAATCGTCCAGTCCTTCAACGGCCGCCTGACCCATGTGGTCCGGGCGGACTCCACCAAGGAAGAGGTGCTTCGCCAGCTCTCGGTCCACGAATTCGACCGGGCGGTGGTCGGGATCGGCTCGGATATCGAAGCCAGCATCCTGACAACTTCCCGGATCCTCAAATTCCGCCGGCCCCAGATCTGGGCCAAGGCCATCAGCGAACCGCACGCCGAAATTCTTGGCCAGCTCGGCGTCGAACACGTCATCCGGCCCGAACATGACATGGGCAAGCGCGTCGCGCACCTGGTCCTCGGCTCGATTCTTGACTATGTCGAATTTGAGGACGACTTTGTTATGGTCCGGACCAGCCCGCCGTCGGGCATCCGAGACCGGCCGCTGGGTGTGCTCGGCCTCAGGGACAAGTACGGAGTCACGATCGTGGCGGTCAAACGGCCGGGCGGCAAATGGGGCCACACCACGGCGCAAACGGTGCTCTACGACGACGACCAGATCATTGTCCAGGGCAGCAAAGCCCAGGCCGAACGCTTCAGCACGATGTCCTGACCCCCTAGACTGGACTACAGGTGCGCCGGGAAGTCTGGTCGGCATAGTTCTGTCGACCCAACTTTTAGGACTCCCGCATGAGCCCCACACCATCCTCTCCCCGCCCTCGCCTGACGATCTTCGGCCGCGGCAGCTACGCCGAGTCCCTCCGGATCGGCGAGATCCTCCGGAAGGAAACAGTCGGCGGCGCCTTGCTGGTTGCCGCCGCCGTGATCGCGCTGATTTGGGCCAACTCCCCGGTGTCCGAGAGCTATTTTGCGCTACGGGACTTCAAGTTCGGCTACGAACCCTGGCACCTGGAGTTGAGCGTCGGGGCGTGGGCGGCCGACGGGCTGCTGGCGATCTTCTTTTTCCTGGTCGGTCTCGAACTCAAGCGTGAGTTCATCGCCGGGGACCTGCGGCAGCTGGACAAATCGATCGTTCCGGTGGCTGCGGCCGTCGGCGGCGTCGCCATCCCGGCGGTGATCTACGCCGTCGTAAACCTCGCGAGCCCGGAAACCCTGCGCGGCTGGGCAATCCCCACGGCCACCGACATCGCTTTTGCCGTTGCCGTGCTTGCCATCATCGGCTCGCATCTGCCCAGTGCACTGCGGATCTTTCTGCTGACCCTTGCCGTGGTGGACGACCTGATCGCCATCACCATCATCGCCGTCTTCTACACCAGCGATCTTATGCCGCTGCCGCTGCTGCTGGCGCTGATTCCACTGGCTCTTTATACCTTCCTGGCGCATAAATACCGGCGGTTCTTCGGGACCAAGCCCGCAGCCGCGTGGCTGATCCTCCTGCCGCTGGGCGCGGTAACTTGGGCGCTCGTCCATGCCTCCGGCATCCACGCGACCGTAGCCGGTGTCCTGCTTGGAGTCGCCATTCCGGTCATGCGCTCCCAAGCCAGCGGCGGCCCGCAGGCCGGACCGGGCCTGGCGGAGATCTTCGAACACCGGTTCCGGCCGATCTCGGCCGGCATCGCGGTCCCGATCTTCGCGTTCTTCTCCGCAGGCGTTGCCGTGGGTGGCTGGGACGGCCTGCTCTCGGCGCTGACCGACCCTGTGGCCGTCGGGATCATCACGGCGCTGGTTCTCGGCAAGCCGATCGGCATCATGGGCACAACCTGGCTGCTCACGAAGGTCACCAAGGCGCGGCTGGACAACAGCTTTAAGTGGGTTGACGTCTTTGGCGTATCCCTGCTGGCCGGAATCGGCTTCACGGTATCGCTTCTGGTGGCCGAGCTGAGCTTCGGTCAGGGCAGCATTCACGATGACCATGCCAAGGTGGGGATCCTCGCGGCTTCCCTCCTGGCGGCCCTGCTGGCAACGGCGGTGCTCAAGACCCGGAACCGGCAATACCGGCAGGCCGAAGAGGCCGAGAAGGTCGACTCCGACCACGATGGCATTCCGGATGTTTACCAGCAGGACGGCCCCGCACGGTAGCCGCGGGGTACGGCAGCGCGCCGGCCCGCGTTCTCTGGCAGAGTATTGACATGCTCACTGTAATTGGCGAGGGCCTGGTAGATGTAGTCCAGCGTTCCTCCGGGATCCAGGCCCATGTCGGCGGAAGCCCCCTAAACGTCGCAGTCGGACTTGCGCGGCTGGATCATCCCGTGCAGTTCATTGGCCGCTACGGACGCGACGCGTACGGCGAGGCAGTGGCGGCACACCTGAAGTCCAGCTCGGTGATGCTCCCGGTGGGTCCCGATGAGCTGCCCACGTCCGTCGCCACCGCACTGATCGACGACGACGGCGCCGCCAGCTACACGTTCGAGCTCGCCTGGGAGTTGCCCGGCCTCGCTGACCGCTTGCCGTTGATGCTGCAGTCAACGACGCTGCTGCATACCGGCTCGATAGCAACCATGCTGGCTCCAGGCGCCTCCGAGGTGCTTGCCGCCGTCGAACACGCCCACCCGCTGGCCACCGTCAGTTTCGACCCCAACTGCCGGCCCAGCATCATCACCGACGTGGACTATGCACGGGGGCAGGCGGAGAAATTCGTCCGCCTGGCGGATGTGGTGAAGGCCTCGGACGAGGACCTGGAGTGGCTCTACCCCGGCGAGGACCCGCTTGATTCCGCCCGCCGCTGGCTGGCACTTGGCGGCTCGGTGGGTCCGGCCATGGTGGTGGTGACCCGCGGCGCCCGGGGGCCCTGGGGTGTGAATGCCGCCGGCGAAGCCCACTTCGCCGCGCCGTCAGTGCAAGTCGCGGACACGGTTGGAGCCGGGGACTCGTTTATGGCGGCGCTGCTGTCGGGGGTTGTGGACCGGGGGCTGGACGGGGCGCAAAACCGCCAGGAGCTCCGCAGGCTTTCGGCCGAAAGCCTGCGGGATCTCCTCGCCCATGCCTCCCGGGCCGCCGCTGTCACCGTCTCCCGCGCCGGCGCCAACCCGCCCACCCGCGCGGAACTGGCCCGGCTGGAGGCTGGTAGCGTGGGTTCCGGCACCCCCTGGCAGGCCCGGCCGGACAGCAGGAAGAACGAGAAAGGCAGCCATGACGGCCCATAATCCTTACGCAGCACTTCCCAGCGTCGCCGCTTTCGAGGTCAGCAGCGAGTCCTTCGAGGACGGCGGAACCCTTCCCCCGGCACAACGCAGCGGCCTTATGGGCGCCGGCGGCACGGACGAGTCCCCGCAGCTGAGCTGGAGTGGTGCACCGGCCGGGACGAAGAGCTTCGCGGTGACCGTCTATGACCCCGACGCCCCCACGGCGAGCGGGTTCTGGCACTGGGCCGTGCTGAACATTCGGGCTGATGTCAGCTCACTTCCGGCCGGTGCCGGATCCCGCGACGGCGCGGCCCTTCCGGCCGGGGCCCTGCAGTTGAGGAACGACGCCGGATTCGCCGGCTACATCGGGGCGGCGCCGCCAAAGGGGCACGGGCCGCACCGCTACCTGATCGTGGTCCACGCCGTCGACGTCGACCAGCTAGGGGTCGACATCGACGGCAGTCCTGCCAGCCTGGGCTTTGCGCTCTTTAGCCACACGCTTGGCCGGGCGAAGCTGACGGGGCTCTACGAACAGCATTAGGCTCGGGTGGCCGCCTGCCGCGGACGGCGTCAGGGCGCCGACGCCAGGCTTTCCTCGGCCGCGGCTTTAGCCGCTGTTGTGGTCTCGGCGGGGCCCGGGCGCATCGCGGCCACGGCGCCGCCGGCCACCAGCACCACAACGCCGACTCCCATGTAGAGCATGGACGCGGTCCAGTGTGCGTCCAGCAGGGCGCCGGTGATCAGCGGCGCGACGATCGCGCCCACCCGGCCGACTCCGATGGCCCAGCCGACGCCGGTGCTCCGGATGGAGGCACCGTACAAGGCGGGGGTGATGGTGTACATCCCGGCAATGCAGCCGTTGATCAGCATGCCCACGACTCCGCCGGCGACAAAGGCGAGGGCCAGGATTCCCGCAGTGGAAATGAACATCACCATGGTGGCCGCGGAGAGGACGGCGAAGACGACCATCACCTTGCGGCTGTTCCAGCGAATGGTCAGCAAACCGTAGAGCAGCGACCCGAAAGTACCGCCCAGGGTGAGCATAAGCCCGCCGATCACGCCTTGACTCTCGGTCATTCCGGCCGTGACCAGAAGTCGCGGAGTCCAGCTGTTGACGAAGTAGAAGCCGAACATGGCGGCGAAGAAGGCCAGCCAGACAAGCCAGGTGGAGCGTCGGGTTCCGGCGGTGAAGAGCTCGGACACCTTATTCCTGCGCCCGGCAGCTGCGGCTGCGGGTGGCAGTTCAGTCACTGCCGGTTGCCCGATTCTGCGGGCGATCCGGTTCAGCCTGGCCACAACATTGCGGGGCCTTCTGGTGGCCAGGAAGTCCACCGACTCCGGCAGGAGCAAGGCGAGCAGTACAAAGACGGCGGCGGTGCAGATGCCGCCGAAGAGAAACACCGAGCGCCAGCCGAAACTGGCCTGCAGGGTAACGGCAGCTGCCCCGCCCAGTGTTGCCCCCACGCCGTATCCGGCGGTGTAGATGCTGATAGCCAGACCGCGCCAGCGCTTGGGTGAGTACTCACTGGCGATCACGTTGGTGCAGGCGAGGATGCCGCCGATGCCCAGGCCGGTCACGATCCGCCAGATCCCGAGTTCGACGGCCGAATGGGAAAGGGAGGCGAGCAGCATTCCTGCGGCGGCAAGGGCGACGGAGACAAGGACCATTGGCCGGCGTCCGATGACGTCAGCGAAGGGAGCCAGGCCCAAGGAACCGATGGCCATGCCGACCAGCCCGGCACTGAGCAGGACACCAAGTTCTGCGCCGCTGAGGCCAAAATCGCGGGTGACGCTATTCGCGGTGAAGGCCATGGCCAGGACGTCGAAGCCGTCCAAGGCGTTCAGCACAATGCACAAACCGACAATGAGCCATTGGTACAACGACATGCGTGACGCGTCAATGCGTTCCTGCAATTGCATGGGTGACTACTTTCTGGAATCCGCGGGCTGGCCGGCGGTGGCGGGTGGGCCCTGGCGTGAAACGAGCGGGTGCTCCGTGCCGGGCCGTCGGCGTCGAGGCCTGCCCTTCGTCGTCGAAGGAGGACCTACTGCCGCATATCTATAGTGATAGGTATGTGGCGTGACACACATCATAACTATCTCCATAGATAGTTGACGAGGGGTTTAATGGGATGAGCCCCGGCGGGCGGGCGAAAAACACCCGACCGGGTTCTTGACGAAGAAGATCGGCGGCAGATGAGCCTGCGGTACGCACTATTGGCATTGCTGACGTCCCAGCCCCTCACCGGGTATGACGTCTACAAGCACTTTGAGCGCTCGGTCGGCTACGTATGGCACGCTCCGGATTCGCAGATCTACCCGGAACTCCGGCGGATGGAAAAGGACGGCCTGCTCGGCGGGGTGGAAGAAGCCTGGGGCCAAAAGGGCAAGAAGAAGCGCTATCACATTACCCCCGACGGGGTGGAGGCATTCCGGGCCTGGATGAATACCACGCTCGACTATGCGCGGGAGCGCGACCCGATCCACCTCAAGGCCGCCTACCTCGAATGGGCTGAACCAGATGCGGCCAGGGCCCAGATGCGCGCCCATATTGACTACCACTCGTCACGGGCACAGCAATGGCGGGAGATGATCGCCAGCCTCGAGGACCGCAGCAATCCCACCTTGGCCCGGCGCCTGGAATCCGCGCCGGAAGAGGACCGGGCAAAAATCGCAGGCTACAAGATTTTCACCTATGAAGGCATGATCGACCGGGCCGAAGCTGAAGTCGCATGGGCCCGCCGCGGGCTGGAGTTGATTGACAAGCTCGAAGCCTGAGCCCGCGCGCCGGCGGACCCCGGGTCCGGGGCCCGCTGGCATGCTGATTCCAGTCGCGCGGGTTTCGGCTTAGAAGGGGTACCGGGCAGGCTTGGCCTGCATGGTGACCCACTGGTTTTCGGTGAACGATTCCAGGTTGGCCTCGGCGCCGCCGATCCGACCGCCGGTCCCGGAATTGCGGACACCGCCGAAGGGAATGTGGGCTTCATCGCCAACGGTCTGGTCGTTGATGTGGACCAGCCCGGACGGGATGTGCCGTGCGATGCTCCAAGCACTCATCGCGTCGGAAGTTATGATGCTGACCGAGAGCCCGTATTCGGAATCCTTGGCCAACTCCACGGCTTCCTCAACCGTGCTGAAGCGAATCACGGGCGCCACCGGTCCGAAGACTTCCGAGCAGAACACGGGCGTATCCGGACGCACCCCGTCCAGCACGGTGGGCGCATAGAACAACCCGTCGAAGGTGCCGCCCGCAAGCAGCGTGGCGCCGCCGGCCACGCTGTCGGTGACCAGCCGATGGATGTTGTCCCGCTGTTTCACGTCAATGATCGGGCCCAGAGCCACCTGTTCGGTGAAGGGATCGCCCACAGTGAGTTGCCTGGCTTTCTCGGCAAGCAGCGCCACATACTCGTCCGCGATGGATTCGTGCACGATATGGCGTCCGGCCGTCATGCAGATCTGGCCTTGGTGGAGGAAAGAGCCCCAGGCGCCGTTGGAGGCCGCCAGTTCCACATCGGCATCGGCTAGGACGATCATCGCGTTGTTGCCGCCGAGTTCGAGGTGCGCCCGCTTGAGATGCTCGGCAGCCGAGGCCCCGACGCGGCGGCCCGCGGCCGTTGAACCGGTGAATGCGATGACGCGGGTTTCCCGATTGGCCACCAGCGAAGCGCCGGCCTCCGCTCCTCCCGGCAGCATCTGCAGGACTCCGGCCGGCAAGCCCGCCTCCTCGAAGACCCGGGCGATCGATACGCCGCCGGCCACGGCAGTCCGCATGTCCGGTTTTAGCACCACGGCGTTTCCGAGGGCCAGCGCGGGGGCCACGGCCCGGATGGCCAGGATCAGCGGAACGTTGAACGGTGCGATCACCCCGACGACGCCGACCGGAACCCGCCGGCTGAAGCTGAGCCGCTCGGGATCTGCGGCCGCAAGCAGCTCGCCCTGGCCCCTGGAGGGAAGGGCTGAGGCCTCAAAGCACTCCTGCGCCGCGGTATGGGTTTCCAGCTGGGCCTTCGGCAGGATCGAGCCTGCCTCACGGATAATCCACTCGTGGATCTCGTCGGCGTGTTGTTCGAACAACATGCCTGCACGCCGCAGGACCGCTGCGCGCTCTTCGAAGCTGGTTTCAGCCCATGCTGGCTGGGCGGCGGCAGCCGCCTTGCAGGCTGCGTCGACGTCGTCGGCCGACGCGGTGCCGATGCGCCCCAGCTCCTTGCCCGTGGCCGGTTCAACAACGGCAGTGTCGCCGCTGTCCGAAAGCGTCCAGCTTCCGGTAAAGATTTTGCCGTCCCAGATTGTGGGGTCCATCAGTTTCACGGGGCTGCCTCTCGGTGGATGGTCCGGCCCTCGCGTCGTCGCGGAGGTCAGGGTCAGGTGTTGGCGGCTCTTGTCACTATCTATCTTCATAGATATGCTGTGATTCAGAACACTACCTATGAAGGTAGATAGTAGCCGGAACCGGAAGGAATGACCATGACGGCAATGATGCAGTCTGTGAGCTCGACGACGAACAAGGTGCTGGGCTATCCGCTGAACGCCTGGTACGTGGCCGCGTGGGACCACGAGGTCACCAGGAAGCCAATGCCGCGCCGGATCGCCGACCGGCCGCTGGCCCTGTACCGCACCGAGGATGGCAAGGCAGTGGCCCTCGCGGACGCGTGCTGGCACCGTCTGGCCCCGCTGTCAATGGGCAAGACCCTGGCGAAGGACCAGATCCAGTGCCCCTACCACGGCATCATCTACGACTCCGCGGGCCGCTGCGTGTCGATGCCGGCCCAGGAAACCATTAACCCGAGTGCGACAGTGCCCTCGTTTCCGGTGATTGAACGGTACCGCTACATCTGGGTTTGGCTGGGTGACCCCACCCGGGCCGATCCGGGTCTTATCCCCGACATGCACCAGATGAGTTCCGACGGCTGGGCCGGCGACGGCGAGACGATCTTCGCCCCCTGCAACTACCAGTTGGTGCTTGATAACCTGATGGACCTCACCCACGAGGAGTTCGTCCATTCCTCGTCCATCGGCCAGGACGAATTAAGCGAATCTGACTTCGTCGTCACGCAGGACGGCAACACGGTCACGGTCTCCCGCTGGATGCTCGATATTGACGCCCCGCCGTTTTGGCTCAAGAACATGCGGGACAAGTTCCCGGGCTTCGAAGGCCGGGTGGACCGCTGGCAGATCATTACCTTCCAGTCGCCGTCGACAATCAACATCGACGTGGGCGTCGCCAAGGCGGGTACCGGGGCGCCCGAAGGTGACCGCAGCCAGGGCGTAAACGGCTTCGTGATGAATACCATCTCGCCGGAAAGTGCCAAGACCTGCCACTACTTTTGGGCCTTTATGCGCAACTACCGGCTGGAAAGCCAGCTCATCACCACCCAGCTGCGCGACGGCGTCCACGGCGTCTTTGGCGAGGACGAAGCCATGCTCAAGGCACAGCAGGAAGCAATCGATGCAAATCCGGATTACGAGTTCTACAACCTGAACATCGACGCCGGCGGGATGTGGGTCCGTCGCCTGATCGAGCGCCAGCTGGCCGCCGAGGGCCGGCTCATCCCGACCACCTGATTGCCTTCCCGCTGTTCCGGATCCGCTGAAAAGTTAGAAGAACGACATGGCAGCAACAAACACAGAAGTCTGGCAGGCGGGCACCGTCGTCGAGGCGGAGTCCCTTACCGCGCAGACCAGGCGCCTGGTCATCGCGCCGGCCCTGCCCAGGAGGGCGGAGCCCGGCACGCACATTGACGTGATGGTGACAATAAACGGTGAACGCCAGAAGCGCTCATACTCCGTCGTGGATTCCAGCGAGGACGGGCAGCAGTTGGCCATCAGCGTCTTCCTGTCCCCGCAATCCCGGGGCGGGGCGGTCTTTATGCAGGAACTCCAGGTCGGGGACCGGCTGGAGATCACGCAGCCGCTGCAGAATTTTCCGCTCCGGGTCGGTGCGCCGCGGTATGTCCTGCTGGCCGGCGGCATCGGTATTACCGCGATGGTCAATATGGCCCGGGTCCTGAGGAACATCAAGGCCGAGTACGTCCTGGTCTATGCAGGACGCAGCCGCGCTGCCATGGCCTACCTGCCGCAGCTCGAGGAGCTCCACGGCGGGGCCCTTCGCGTGCACGTGGACGATGAGGGCACGGCGCTGAACGTCGATGAGCTGTTGGCCGGGGTGGACCCGGAGTCGGAGCTTTATATGTGCGGGCCGATTCGGCTGATGGATGCCGTGAAACGCGGCTGGCAAGCGCTCGGACTCAGCCTGCCGAACCTGCGGTACGAGACCTTCGGCAACAGCGGCTGGTTTGACCCGGAGGAATTTGTGGTCCGGGTCCCCCGCCTGGGGGTGGAGGCAACCGTCGGCGCCGGCAAGTCCATGCTGGAAGCCCTTGAGGATGCCGGCGTCGACGTGATGTTCGACTGCCGCAAAGGCGAATGCGGGCTCTGTGAAGTCCGGCTTCTTGGTGTCCAGGGCACCATCGACCACCGGGACGTCTTCTACAGTGAGCGCCAGCAGCACGCCGCGGCGAAGATGTGCTGCTGCGTCTCACGGGCAGTCAGCTCCGACACCGGAGCCCGTTCTGCGGCCGCCACCGAACGCGCCGTGATTTCCATCGACCTCTAGGCGGGGCTGTCCGGCCACGTCCCGGTCCCGCGGCCCACGTAGACTGGCAGTATGCGGCTGGTAGCAAGTGACATTGACGGAACGATCCTTGGCCATGACGGGAAAATCAGTGACCGGACCGTCCGTGCGTTCCATGCCTGCCGGGAAGCAGGCATCGAACTGGTCTTCGTTACGGGACGTCCGCCGCGCTGGCTGCACCCCCTCGAGGAACAGCTGGGCCACACCGGCACGGTGATCTGTTCCAACGGAGCTGTGGTCTGGGATCTCGAAGCAAACCGGTTGCTCTCGGCCCGGGCCCTCCAGCTGGACGCCGTGTTCGAGACCCGCCGCATCATCCGGCGGCTGCGCCCTTCGGCATTTTTTGCCGCCGAAACCCTGACCGGTTTCCATCTGGAACCGGGATTCCTCGACGACGGCGCCAGCCGGCTGCTGGCCGAGGTCACCCCCGCACCGTTGCACAGCACGCTGACCGCCGGGGACTCCGTCGTGAAGTTCCTGGCCATTGTCCGGGAGGGCAGCGCCGATGATTTCCTGGCCGAGGTGACTCCCGCCGTCGCCCATCTCGCAGCCGCGACGCACTCCGCGCCGAACATGGCGTTGCTGGAACTATCGCTTCCCGGCGTCAACAAAGCCGTGACGCTCGCCGAATACGCGTCTTCCCTCGGCGTCGGCGCCGCCGACGTGGTGGCGTTCGGTGACATGCCCAATGACATCGAAATGCTTCGCTGGGCCGGGGACGGCTACGCGATGGCCAGCGGCCACCCCGAGGCCATCCGCGCCGCCGGACAGCAGGCGCCGCACTTCGACGACGACGGCGTCGCGCAGATTCTCGAGGGTAAGCTCGCCGGGCTCGGCCTCCTGCGCCCTTGACCGCACTGACACCGGACTCCCAGCCTCCGGACAACTGACGTTCACCTTGGCGTTTTACCGTGGAGTTTCACGACGGATCAGTTGAGTGACGGTGGGAAATCATGGCCAGATACCGCATGGACAACTCGGACGACACGCCCCTGCGCCGGGTGGTGCCGGACGAGCACTGGAACAGCCTGCAGCAGGGTGACCGTGTTAGTGTCCGGCTGGCGCCCGGCTACGAGACCGGAGGCCGGGTAGACGCCATCACGGCGGACCACACAGCTGTGTGGGTGCACCTCGACGGCGGCCGCGGGCGCACGCTGCTGCACTGCAGTGACGGCGTGCAGATCCTTCCGCCCGCCAACTGACCGGGCACCTGGCGGTTGCAGCCGTCCGGTGCGGTCCGGGGCTCCGATAGGCTTCAGGAGTGAGCACCCCGCACCCGTTTTTCGCCTCCGGACCTGCCTCCGGCGTCGGCCCGTGCCTTCCCGTGGCCATGGCGCACCGCGGTTTCTCCCGGGACGGCCTGGAAAACTCCATGGCCGCGTTCCGCGCCGCCGTCGACCTCGGGTTCCGCTATCTGGAGACGGATGTGCACACCACCGCCGACGGTGTCCTGCTGTTGTTCCACGACGAAACCCTGGACCGGGTCACGGATGGCCGCGGCCGGATCTCGGAACTCCCGGCGGCTACCGTCGCGCTCGCCAGAATCGGCGGCGCGGAGCCTATTCCGTTGTTTGAGGAGCTCGCCACCGCCTTCCCGGAGGTCCGGTTCAACCTGGACGTCAAAGACTGGACCTCGGTGGACCCCCTCGTGGCGGTGATCGAACGGTTCGGCCTGCACGAGCGTGTACTGATCGCCAGTTTCTCGGACCGCCGGCGCCGCGCCGTGCTCAGGCAGCTGAGCCGTCCTGCGGCTGGTTCGGCCGGCATGGTATCCAACGCCCTCTTTGTCCTGCTGGGACCTGTGCTCCCGGCCGCGGTCATGGCCGCTGTAACGCGCCGGACGCTGCAGGGGGTCCACGCGCTGCAGGTTCCGGCCAGTTACGGTGCCGTGACCGTCGTGACCCCTGGCTTCGTCCGGCGCGCCCACCGTCACGGCTTGCAGGTCCATGTCTGGACCATCAACGACCCCGCGGAAATGCACCGGCTGCTGGACCTGGGGGTGGACGGGATTGTCACCGACCGTGCTGACCTGCTCAAGGAAGTCCTGCAGGAACGTGGGTGCTGGGCTTAGACACTGCGTCGGGGCGACCGGCCCGGACCGCCGGACTGGCAGGATAGAGCCATGCGCATCCTGATCGCCCCGGACAAGTTCAAAGGCTCCCTGACGGCCGCCGAAGCCGCCTCTGCCATCGCCGAAGGTGCTTTGCGCGTCTATCCGGACGCCGAAGCCGTCCAGTTCCCGGTCGCTGACGGCGGCGAAGGAACCCTTGAGGCGGCCGTCGCCGCGGGGTACGAGGAACGGCTGAACGCCGTCGTCGGGCCGATCCTGGCACCCGTTGGAGCAGCCTGGGCACTCCGAAAGGACGCTTTCGGCGGTGCCGCAGCCGTGATCGAAACCGCGCAGGCCTCCGGCCTGGCACACATGGCGCCGACCCCGTCCAACGCGCTGCGCGCGCACAGCTACGGCTGCGGCCAGCTAATAGCCGCAGCCCTCGACGCCGGCGCCACCGAGATAGTGCTGGGCCTGGGCGGTTCGGCGATGACCGACGGCGGCAGCGGTGCGCTGCGCGCGCTGGGCCTCAAACCGCTGGACGACGCCGGAAATGTGGTGCCGCTCGGCGGCGGCTCGCTCGCGGACGTGACAGTGCTCGATGTCAGCGGCCTGGATCCCAGGCTGGCCGCTGTGACGTTCCGGATCGCCGTCGACGTGCAGAATCCGCTGTTCGGCAACGACGGGGCAGCCCACGTGTTCGGTCCGCAGAAGGGCGCGGATGCCGACGCCGTGGAGTTGCTCGACGCCGGGCTGCGCAATTGGGCCTCGATCCTGCGCCAGGCCACCGGACGGGACGTCAATGTTCCCGGGGCCGGGGCCGCGGGGGGCTTCCCCGCGTCATTCCTGGCCTTTGGCAACGCCGCATTGGAAGGCGGGTTCGCCCTGGTCGCCGGGCTCACCGGACTCGCCGGAAAGCTCGCCGACGCGGACCTGGTGATCACCGGCGAGGGCTCACTCGATTCGCAGTCGCTGACCGGCAAGGCGCCGATTGCGCTCGCCGACGCCGCACAGCGCCTCGGCATCCCGGTGATTGTGGTCGCGGGGCGGATCCTGGTCACACCCGAGGACCTGGCCCGGCACGGTGTTGTGGCGGCTGCTCAGCTGCTCGATATCGCCGCCAGCCCGGAGGACGCCGTCGCAAACGCCGCGAAGTACCTTGCCTGGGCCACCAGCCAGGTGCTTGAAGGGGCCTAAAGCGCCGGGGGATTGTCCGAAAGTGCGTTCCGCGAGCTGTTTGATGACGGGTTCTCCTCGCGGGCTATCTCATTCTGCCTTCTTCGGCGTGCCGGCGCAGCCTCCTGGGCACGATGACCAAGAGGATAAACAACACTGCAAGCAGCACCGCCCCGGCAGTGAGCCCCGCCGCCCGGCCCGCCGTGACATCGAAAATCAGGGCGGTGGTGCCGACGCTGAGCAGTCCGATGCCGGAGAGGGCAACTTTGGCGATCTTGTCCGCATTGGACACGAGGGCGGCCCGGAGATGCTGCCGAAACAGGCGCCGGTGCACGCTCACGGGCAAGAGGATCAGGGCTGTGGTGAGGGCGGCCAGCGACACGTTGGCAAGATAGAGGGACGTCTGGAACCTGTCCAATGTCTCAAACCTGGCCTGAAATGGCAGGGTCAGCAGAAAACCGGCGAGGAGCTGCACGCCGGTCTGCAGCACCCGCAATTCCTGGAGCAACTCCAACCAGTTGCGGTCGAGCTTCTCGATGGCGGATTCGGTCCGGTGCACCTGCGCGGCCAGGCCTGACGACGGCTCCGGCCCCGGCGCACGCATGGACGGTCGATCGGTCACGGCTGGGCCTCCGGGGGTATGCGAATCCGGCTGCGGCGGCAGCCATCACTCAACTTAGGCTTGAAGTGAAAGAAGTTCAAGCGAATGCTAAGGCTACTGATGAATTCCGGGTAGGGTGGAATTGGTGACTTCACGGTGCGATCCTCGCGGGTCCGGCGCCACGTCCTGGCCACGTGCCGTTGTCGAATAAGAATCCACGCAGTTCACATTTCCAGCACGGGAGGAACAGCATGACTCAGGAGAAACAGCAGGAACCGATTGAGGAAGCAGGCGGCTACGGCACGCCGACCGCGGAACAGGAACTGCCCGGCGGCGACACCACCAAGTTCGCCCAGCCGCGTGATGAAGAAGCGTTCGACGCCGCAGGACTCAGCCAGGACAGCCCGGACGGGGAGACCTACCCGGCCGGGGCCCCGAACCTGAGCCAGTTAGGTGCCGCAGACCAAGACAGTGCAGGAGAACCCGGGGCAGGACGCTTCGGAGGAACGGAGGAACAAATGAGTGCAGAAAACGCCAGCACCACACCTGGCTACGACGCCGACGCCGACGAGAATTCCGAGGCGGCGATGCCGTCCTCGGAGGCGGAAATGGACGAGACCAATACCGAACGGCCCGACGCCGGCCGGCCGTTCTCCTCGGAGCCCGGGCAGGACGCGGCGGGTCTGCCCGACGGATCGGGAACGGACCTGCCCGAGGACAAGGCACCGAAGGACCGCGACGGGGACAGCACGGAAGCGTTCGACGCCGGCTAAAGCCGCCGCCCGCAGACAGCGGGACCCTGGACAGCGAAGGCCGGGATCCGTGCACCTTGGGTGGTGTTCGGCTCCCGGCCTTTCGGCTGCAGGCGGCGGGCGAAGCGGCCGTTAGCGGCGCTTCTTCGGCGCGCGCCTGCCCGGCGTCGCCGCGGCGGGGGCCACAGTCTCGGTTTCGGGCTCGGCAACGGTACCCCGGGCCGTTGCGATGGCCTTCATGCCGTGGTAGATCACGAGGGCCGCGGCGGAGCCGAGGGCGATGCCGGTGAATTTCAGGTCGCCAATGGTCCAGGTGTAGTCGGCGATCCCGACGATGAGCGCGACGGCGGCCGTGGTCAGGTTTACCGGGTTGGCGAAGTTAACCTTGTTCTGCACCCAGATCTTGACCCCGAGGACGCCGATCATGCCATAGAGCATCGTCGCCGCCCCGCCCAGCACGCCCGCCGGGACGGTGGCGATGAGTTCGCCGAACTTCGGTGAGAAGCTCAACACGACTGCGAAAAGGCCCGCCACCCAGTAGGCCGCCGTCGAATAGACCTTGGTGGCGGCCATCACGCCGATGTTTTCCGCGTAGGTGGTGGTTCCGGAGCCGCCGCCGAAGCCAGCAAGCACAGTGGCAGCGCCGTCGGCCATCAGCGCACGCCCGGAGACGCCGTCGAGGTTCTGGCCGGTCATCGCGGACACGGACTTCACGTGGCCGATGTTCTCCGCTACGAGCACCAGGACCACCGGCACGAACAAGCCCACCACACCGAGGTGGAATTCCGGGGTCTGGAAGTACGGCAGCCCCACCCAGGCAGCGGAGTCCATCTTGGCGAAGTCCACTTCGCCGCGGATCATCGCCACGAAGTAGCCGAGCACTACGCCGACCAGGATGCTCAGCCGGCCCAGGATGCCGCGGAAAAAGACGCTGACGACGATGATCGTGGCCAGCGTGATGAGGGCGGTGATGGGGGCCGCATCGAAGTTGTTCTTCGCTGCGGGCGCGAGGTTGAGGCCGATCAGACCCACGATGGCGCCCGTCACGATGGGCGGCATCAGCCGGTTGATCCAGCCGGCACCGAACTTCTGCACCACGGCGCCGATGATGGCCAGCCCGGCTCCGGCCAGCACCACGCCGCCGAGGGCGCCGGCAACGCCGTACTGCTGCTGGGAGGCCATGATCGGCGCGATAAAGGCGAAACTGGACCCGAGGTAGCTCGGCACCTGGCCCCTGGTAATAACCAGGAACAGCAGGGTGCCGATACCGGAGAAGAACAGGGTGGTGGCCGGCGGCATGCCCGTGATGATCGGGACGAGGAAGGTGGCACCGAACATGGCGACGACGTGCTGCATCCCGATCCCGATGGTCAGCGGCCAGGCCAGGCGCTCATCGGGCTTCACAACCTCACCGGGGCGGACCGACCTGCCGTTGCCGTGGAGCTTCCATTTGGTACCGAGCATGCTCATTGCCGGGCCTTTCAGAGAATATGTGGCGTGGGGCGGGAAGGAATCTTCCGGAGCAACTTTACCGCGCCCCTGATTCCGGCCCGTGTCACCGCCGGCAGGTCCGTGCCGGAGGTCACAGGGCATTGCGGGAAGGAACGGCAAGAAGTTGAAGTTGCAACTAAAGACAGCACTCAGTGGCCGCCGACCCGGCGGGTACGCCAAGCGAAAAGGATGCCCATGACCATCGCCCATGACGAAGCAGTAATCGGCGCCGCAGCAGTGGACGCCATCTTTGCCGAGGCCCGCACCGCGAGCACGTTTACCGGTGAGGTCACTGACGAACAGGCCCGGGCCATCTACGAGCTGACCAAGTTTGGTCCCACCGCGTTCAACTCGCAGCCGCTCCGGGTGACGTACATCCGGTCTGAGCAAGCACGCGCGGCACTTGTCGAAACCCTTGCCCACGGCAACCGCGCCAAAACAGCCTCCGCGCCCCTTGTCGCCGTTCTGGGCTACGACACGTCTTGGCAGGAACAGTGGGAAAACTTCCTTCCCGGCTACAACGCGCCCAAAGCCATGTACGACGCCGCCCCGGACCTCGCCGCGGCCACCGGGAACAACAACGCCCACCTGCAGGCCGGCTACTTTATCCTCGCCGTCCGGTCCCTTGGCTTCTCCGCCGGACCCATGACAGGTGCAGACTTCACCGCTATCGATGCGGCGTTTTTCCCCGACGGCAGCCAAAGGAGCTTCCTGGTGGTTAATATCGGGCAGCCGGCCGCGGATGCCTGGGGTGCCCCGAAGCCGAAGTTCGCCTACGAGGACGTTGTCCGCACGCTCTGACGGGAAGCCGCCGGCGAGGGGGTGGTCCCGGCGGTGTCCAGGCGCGGAGGTGCCTCCGGCACCATGGGGGACAGGCCGGAGGCACTCGGGACGCAATTCTGCGGTTGAGCGCACGGCCGCATCCGGGGCCGCACCTGAGTTTATCCCTCCTGGGGGCCCTAAAACAGGGCCCAACGGCCGCAGGTGTGCCCGGTCAGGAAATGACGCCGTCCACCAGCGCCTTTGCCTCGGCTTGGACCTGCTTGAGGTGCTCCGCGCCCTTGAAGGACTCGGCATAGATTTTGTAAACGTCCTCGGTACCGGACGGACGGGCCGCGAACCAGGCGTTCTCCGTGACGACCTTAAGCCCGCCGATCGCCGCCCCGTTGCCCGGCGCCTCGGTCAGCTTGGCCGTGATTGTTTCACCTGCCAGTTCCGTGGCGGTAACGTCCGACGGCGACAGCTTGCCGAGTGCGGCCTTCTGCTCCCGGGTGGCCGCTGCGTCGATCCGTGCGTAGACCGGGTCGCCGAATTGTTCGGTGAGGCCCTGGTAGAGCTGCGACGGCGACTTGCCTGTCACCGCTGTGATCTCCGAGGCCAGCAGGGCCAGCAGGATGCCGTCCTTGTCCGTGGTCCACACGCTGCCGTCTTTTTTGTTGAACGATGCGCCGGCAGATTCCTCGCCGCCGAAGGCCCCCTCCCCGGACAGGAGCCCGGGGACGAACCATTTGAAACCGACCGGCACCTCAACCAGCTTGCGTCCCAGGCTTTCAGCCACCCGGTCGATGATGGATGAGGACACCAGCGTCTTGCCGATCACGGACTGCGGGTTCCAGCCGGTCCGGTGCCGGTACAGGTAGTCAATCGCAACGGCGAGATAGTGGTTCGGGTTCATCAGCCCGCCCTGTCCATCAACAGAGGGCGTCACGATGCCGTGCCGGTCGGCGTCGGCGTCATTTCCGGTGGCGACGTCGAAGGCAGCGGACCCGTCCGCACCAGCAGCCATCCTGTTGATCAGTGAGGCCATCGCCGACGGCGAGGAGCAGTCCATCCGGATCTTTTCATCCCAGTCGAGTGTCATAAAGGCCCACTGCGGGTCGACGGTGGGATTGACCACTGTGAGGTTCAGGTGGTGGCGTTCGCCGATCTCGCCCCAGTAGTCCACCGATGCGCCGCCCATCGGGTCGGCGCCGATCCGGACGCCCGCCTCCCGGATTGCATTGAGGTCCAGGACGGAGGGGAGATCGTCCACATAGCTGGACAGGAAGTCGAACTTGCCCGTGGTGCCGGCGCTCAGCGCCTCGGCGAGGGGAATCCGTTTAACGCCGCGCAGCCCGTTTTCCAGCAGTTCGTTGGCGCGGTTGGCGATCCAGCCGGTCGCGTCGGTGTCGGCAGGCCCGCCGTGCGGGGGGTTGTACTTAAACCCGCCGTCGCCGGGCGGGTTGTGGCTGGGGGTCACCACGATGCCATCAGCCTGGGGGGCGCCGGCGGCAGAGTTGTTGTTGTGCGTGAGGATCGCGTGGCTCAGCGCCGGGGTGGGTGTGTAGCCGTGCCGGGCGTCGATCAGCACGTGCACGCCGTTAGCCGCGAGCACCTCGAGGGCCGAATTCTGGGCTGGTTCGCTGAGCGCGTGGGTGTCCTTGGCCAGGTACAGGGGTCCGGTGATGCCCTGGCCTGCCCGGTACTCCACGATTGCCTGGGTGATGGCAAGGATGTGGGGTTCGTTGAAGGAGGCCTTCAGACTGGAGCCACGATGGCCGGAGGTGCCGAAGGCCACCCGTTGGCCCGGGTCCGTCAGATCGGGGGATACGTCGTAGTACGCATCCAGTAGCGCAGTGATGTCAACAAGGTCTTGGGGTTGGGCAACAGTGCCCGCGCGGCTAGCCATGGCACCAGCATGCCAGACCGAAGGGGCAGTCAACACGATTTCGGCGGATTGCGGCTCCTATGACGAAGAAATGGCCTGCCCGCGGAACAGCCCGGCGGTACTCTGGGTCCAGAGGCTTCAAGAGGGGAAATCCATGACCGAGCAGCCAAAACACGGCAACGGCGACACACCGGAGGGCTACGGTCCGGCGGCCACAGGGCAGGGACCGGGAGGGGGGCAGCACGGCTGGCCCGCCCCGGGCTACGGCCAGCCCGCCGCACCCTACGGCGCGCCCTATGCTGCGGCACCGCAACAGCCGGACGGGCAGCCTCCCTACGGTCCGCCCGCCCCGTACGGTCCGCCCGCCCCGTATGGGCAGGCCGGCCCGTATGGGCAGGCCGGCCCGTATGGGCAGGCCGGCGGCACGTTTAACGCCTACGGCCAGCCGGCATATTACGGGCTCCCCGCCGAACCCAAGGGCCTGAGCATTGCCAGCTTATGCTGCGGCATCGCCGCCCTTGTGGGGTTGGGATTTTTTATCCTGCCCCAGATTGCGGCCGTCATCCTGGGGCATCTGGCGCTGAGGCGCGAGCCCGGCGGAAAAGGCATGGCCATCGCCGGGCTTGTCCTGGGCTATGTGGGCATCGCCCTGACCGTCCTGGTGATCGTGATCATCTCGATCGTGGCCGGTAGTGTCCGCTACACCGGCGTTGCGGTCTGAAGTCCGGGCCAGCGGCCAACTAGGCCGTCAGCGCCGCCACCAGCGCGTCGGCGTTGGCTTCGAGCCACGCCGCGCGGCGGCCGATCAGCTCACCCACGCCGTCGTTCCACATCCGGGCCCAGCCGCCGCCGAGTGCCGCGGCGTTGTGCCGCATCCGTTCACGGCTCAGTGCCATGGCCTCGATGCCGACGGCCGGCAACCGCCCTCGTTCGCCGTCATCCCAGCCGTAGGCGTCGGCGAAGAGCCGGAGTCGACGGAACGGGTCTGTGCACTCCCAACCTGGCCAGAGGTCGGCCGGGTCGTGGAGCGGTGTCCAGTGCATCGCCGTATTAAAGGAATCCTTAAAGGCCGTTGAGGGCCCGGCAAGGTCGAAGTCCACCAGGCCCACCGCCACCCCGCCGCGGACCACAACATTTTGCGGCGTCACATCCAAGTGGCACACCAAGGTGCGCCCGGCGCTGTCCGGACTGTCCGGCCGGACGGCTTTGGGCGGGAACGGGTGTTCCCTCGGGATGTAGCCGGACGAGGCCGTATGCAGTCGGCGCAGCATCCGGGCCACGGACACCAGCAGTTCCTCGGACTGCACCCATAACTCCGGAACGGACCCCGCGCACTGCCCGGGCACAAAGGTCAGGACGTCCCTGCCGGCCGCATCCCGGCCCAGGAACCGCGGCGAGGCGTCGAATTCCGCGTCTTCGAGCCAATCGAGGTATGCCGCGACGGCCAGTGACTGCGGCTGGTGCGGGCGGCGGATGGTTCCGCCCACCCGCACCACGCCGTCGGTGACATCGCCCGCCGGCATCAGTTCGACGTCGGACGCCTCGCCGGGGGCGGGGATGTAGACGCGGGACTCAATTGACGGGCGATGCCTGGAGCTCATCGGCTCAGCGTACGCCGCCCATTAGCTTCTTGATCGCCGGCGAGGCAGCTGCCATGCCAACGGCCAGCAGCATGGCGGTCCCGCCGATGCCGATGAAGTACGGAAGTTCATCCTCCGGGTTGTACAAGCCGGCCAAAATGCCCGCCAGGGTGGTGCCCAGGGACACCGAGAGGAAGAACAGCGCCACCATCTGCGTGTGGAAGGCCTTGGGCGCCAGTTTTGTGGTTACCGACAGGCCGATGGGCGAAAGGAACAGTTCCGCGAGGGTAAAGAGGAACAGGATTCCCACAAGTGCCAGGAGCGGAGTTTTGCCTTCCCCAGCCAACGGAATAAAGGCCAGGAAGGCCAGCCCCATCACAAAGAGGCCGATCGAGAACTTCAGTGCCGAGCCGGGCTGCCTGCGGCCCAGCCGAGTCCAGAGTGCGGCCATAATACCGGCGAAGATGATGATAAACACCGGGTTGATGGACTGCACCCAGGCGGCCGGCATTTCCCAGCCGAACAGGTTGCGGTCCAGCTTCTCCTCCGAGTACACGGCGATGAAGGTGAACTGCTGCTGGAAGAGGGCCCAGAACGCGGCCGAGGCGATGTACAGCGGGATGAATGCCGCCACGCGCCGGCGTTCGGTGCCGTCCACCTTTTTGCTGCTGAAGATCAGGATGAAGTACAGCACCGAGGCGCCGATTGCGGCGTAGGCCATGGACATGGCAAGGTTTTGCGCGTTCACAGCGCCGGTGGCGAGCAGCGCAGCTATGACGGCGGCAATGCCGGCGAAGACTATGCCGTACTTGGTGCGCTCCGCAGCGGGCAGCGGGTTGGCCACACGCTGGGATTCCTCGGGCAGCTTCTTGCGGCCCAGGGCGTAGACGCCGAGGCCCAATGCCATCCCGACGGCGGCGGCGCCGAAGCCCCAATGGAATCCCTGGCTTTCCTGCAGCCAGCCTGTGACCAGCGGGCCGATCAGGGCGCCGGCGTTGATGCCCATGTAGAAGATAGAGAAGCCGGCGTCGCGGCGTTCGTCCTTCTCCCGGTAGAGACTGCCAACCAGCGCGGTGGCATTGGCCTTCAGGCCGCCGGAACCGACACCCACCAGCACGAGGCCGGCGATGAGGCCGGGAATGCCGGGGACCAGGGCCAGGGCGATGTGCCCGGCCATAATCATCACGGCGGAGCCGAACAGTACCCGCTCCGAACCGAAGAGCCGGTCCGCGAGCCAGGCGCCGAGGATGGTGGAGAGGTACACCCCGCCGCCGTAGGCGCCGACGAGGCTGGCGGCGAGGCCCTGTTCAATCTCCAGGCCGCCCTGGGCAGCCGTGAAGTACATGTAGTAGAGGAGGATGCCTTGCATTCCGTAGAAGGAGAAGCGCTCCCACATTTCTACGGAGAAGAGGCTGGCCAGCATCTTTGGGTGGCCAAAAAAGGAGGTATCGCCCGGCGTTGTAGCGGGGGGATCAGTTAAATGAGTTGTGCTCATTTACTTAATGCTGACAGTGTGTCGCGGGATTGTCACATTCGCGGCGCCCCGGGGCAAGTCATTTCGGGGTGCGCTGTCACTGGATGACGTTTCCGATGCGGCGTTTGGGACCCGGTAGCCTCACCCGGTGGGAACGGCGGGTGGGGGCAGGCTACCCGGCGTCGAACATGATGACTTGGCGGACCGCTTTTCCGTCGGCCAGCTGGTCCATGGCCTGGTTGATGTCCGCCAGTGCGATGCGGGACGAAATCAGCCCCTCGACCGGCAGTTTTCCTTCCCGCCAGAGCTGGGCGTACTTCGGAATATCCCGGGACGGCACTGCTGAGCCAAGGTAGCTGCCGACGATGGTCCGGGCCTCCGCCGTGATGGTCAGGGGCGAGATCTGGGCGCGCGCGTCCGGGTGCGGCAGGCCCGCGGTGATGGTGGTGCCGCCCACAGCGGTGGCGGCGAAGGCGGTCTCGAAGGCGCGCGGGTTACCGGCGCATTCGATCACGTACCGGGCCTTGATGCCCTCCGCCAGGACCTGCTGCGGGGTGTAGGTCTCGTGGGCGCCCAGACGGCGGGCGTGTTCGAGCTTTTCCTCGAGCGTGTCCACGGCGACGATCCGCGAGACCCCCTGCGAAACCGCGGTGATCAGCGCGGCCATACCAACGCCTCCGAGCCCCACGATCATCACACTGTCCTGCGGCCGGGGCCGGGCCGCGTTCAGCACCGCACCGCCGCCGGTCAGCACGGCGCAGCCGAGGACGGCGGCGACGTCCGCCGGGATGTCATCATCGACCGGGACGGCCGAGGCGCGGTCCACAACGGCGTGGGTGGCGAAGCCGGAGACGCCCAGGTGGTGGTAGATCTTTTCGCCGCCGCGGCCCAACCGCATCGATCCGTGCAGGAGGGTACCTTCGCCGTTGCTCCTGGAACCAGCGGTGCAGGGGAGCCGCCCATCTTCCCCGCAATTCGGGCACCGTTCGCAGCGGGGCAGGAAGGACATCACAACACGCTGGCCGGGCGCCAGGTCCTTGACCTCCGAGCCGACCTCGACGACGCGTCCCGCAGCCTCATGCCCCAGCAGCATCGGCACCGGGCGCACCCGGTTCCCGTCCACAACGCTCAGATCCGAGTGGCAGATGCCGGCGGCTTCGATCTTCACCAGGACCTCGGTGGGCCCCGGACCGTCCAGCTCCAGCTCGGAGATGGTGATGGGCTTGGAGTCAGCGAAAGGGCGGGGGCGCCCGATTTCCTCGAGTACAGCACCGGTGATCTTCATTGTTCCCTTTCAGTTGGGAGCCTTCAGAGAGTGGACATGTCCTGGCGTTGACCAGCTCCACCGTATCGGCCGCGTCCGCGGAAATCATCCCGGCTCATCCCGGCGGGAGGCTAGAAGCCCAGCTGTGTGGCAAGTTGCAGCAGCAGGGCCTCGGAGCCCATCGGCCCGATCAGCTGGATTCCCATCGGCAGCCCCGAGCCGGCCGCGCCGCCGGTCCAGTGCACCGGAAGGGTGATCGCGGGCAGCCCGCATACGTTTACCATCGAGGACCACGGTGCATACTCGCACTGCTTGCGGTAGTCGCCGTCAGCGTCTCCGGCCCATTCGGCCGCTGGCCAGTAGCCGTTGCCGTGGGCAGTTCCGGTGAACCAGCCAACCGGACGGGGGGTCTGGGCCAACGCCGGCGTCAGGATAAGGTCCCAGCCGGTGTATTGGGCGATCGTGTCCCGCTGGAACCGGCGCAGGAACGCGAGGGATTCGGCGAGTTTCGCGGGACTCCGCTGCTGGGCCCGGCGCCGGAAGGTCCGGGTGAGGGGCGTCAGGAGCGCCTCGCGCTGGGGCAGGATCCGGGCGCTGCCGACGGCGGCGGTCCAGGCCGTGGTGAACGCATCCGGGTAGCGGTTGTCGTAGCGGATGGAGGCATCGGAGGTCTCGTGGCCCGCTGCTTCGAGCAACCGGACGCCTTCAGCAAGTGCGTCGAGGGCCTCGGGGTCCGGGGTGAAGGGGAAAATCGTCTGCCACGGGCTGTCCAGGCTGACGCCAACGCGCAGTGTCCGTGGTTTTCGCGCTGAGTCTTCCAGGTAGCCCGGTGCGCCCTCCCGGCGGACCCGCTGCGGACCGGCGGGCTTGAGCGCGTCCAGCAGCAGGGCAGCGTCGGCGGCCGAGCGGGCCAGCGGACCGGAGACGACGAGCCCCGCGGCATCCCCCGTGCTTTCCCCCGCGGGAACCAGCCCCCGCCCCGGTTTGAGTCCCACGAGTCCGCAGGCGGCAGCCGGAATGCGGACCGAGCCGCCGCCGTCGGATCCCGGCGCGAACGGCACCAGGCCGGCGGCCACCGCAGCTGCACTTCCACCGGAGGATCCGCCCGAGCTGCGGCTGAACGCATGCGGGTTGCGGGAGGGCGGCGCGATCCGGTTCTCGCTGTAGGCCGTCAGCCCGAACTCCGGCACCTGCGTTTTCCCCAGCGAGACCACGCCCGTGCCTTTGAGCTTGGCAGCCAGGGCGCCGTCGAGCAGGGCGGGTTTATGCTCCAGCGCTGCGCTGCCGTGGGTGGTGATAACTCCGGCGACGTCTGTCAGGTCCTTAAACGCCACCGGCACCCCGTGCAGCAGCGGCAGCCCGGCACCGTCCCGGGCGGATCGGGCGTAGCGGTCATCGGCCGCCGCCGCGTCGACCATCCCCTGCTCGGCCGTGACGGTGATAAACGCGCCAAGGTGCGGGTTTATCGCCGAAATGCGGTCCAGGAAGTGGCCGGCGGCCTGCCGCGCCGACAGTTCGCCCCCGCGAAGGGCATCGCGCAGCTCGACGGCGGTCAATTCATGGATTTCAGCCAAGGGAACGCGGCTCCAGCGCTCGCCCGGCCGCCCTGGCCCTCGGCTTCGGTGCACCTGCCCACTCCCCGGGCCCACGGGCGGACACGTTGGGCGTATGCCCAGGCCCCGCATCCGGGGGAGGACATGCGCGCGGGTGGGAACTGGACATGTCCCCTGTGCCAGTGGGTCTCCGGTGCGCCATCCCAGAAGCGTAACCTGCCGCCGGGTAGGGGTGCGGCGCTGGCCGGTGGCGATACGCTGAAGGTTGACCATTCATTCTGCGGAAGGACGACCATGAGCGACTTTGACACAGTGACCGTGTCCGACATCCCGGAAGGGGCCCGGATCCTCGACGTCCGCGAAGACTACGAGTGGGTGGCGGGCCACGCGGCCGGCGCCCTCCACATCCCGTTGGACCAGCTCCCGGCGCGGCTTGAGGACCTCGACCCGGACGAGGACGTTTTTGTTATCTGCCGCACCGGTGGCCGTTCCTTGCGCGCCGCCCAGTGGCTATCCGGACAGGGGTATTCCGCCCTGAATGTGGCCGGCGGCATGGACCAGTGGCTGGAAACCGGAATGCCGCTGGTGTCCGACAACGGACTCAAGCCCGTCATCCTGTAGCTGAAGAAAGAAGCGCCGATGCCCGCATCACCTGTGACGTATACCTTCCTCGGACCCGCGGGCACCTTCACCGAGGCTGCCCTGATGCAGGTTCCCGATGCTGCGGAAGCAATCCGTATTCCGTCCTCGAACGTCAACTCGGCGCTGGATAAGGTCCGCGACGGCTCTGCCGACGCCGCCATGGTGCCGATCGAGAACTCCGTGGAAGGCGGCGTCACGGCAACCCTGGACGCAATCGCCACCGGACAGGAACTCCGGATCCTGCGCGAAGCCCTGGTATCGATCAGCTTTGTGCTGGTGGCCCGGCCCGGCACCCGGATTGAAGATATCCGCCGGATCTCCACCCACGGCCACGCCTGGGCGCAGTGCCGGCTGTGGGCAGAAAAATATATTCCTAATGCTGAATATATCCCGGGTTCCTCCACCGCTGCAGCGGCGATGGGCTTGCTCGAAGGCGATATCCACTACGACGCCGCCATCTGCGCCCCGATTGTGGCCGCGAAGCAGCCAGGACTCCACGTCCTGGCGGAGAATATCGGGGACAACCCGGGTGCGGTGACACGCTTTGTGCTGGTCGGCCGGCCCGGCCGGCTGACCGAACCCACCGGCGCGGACAAGACCACGGTCGTGGTTCCGCTGCCCGAAGACCGCCCCGGTGCATTGATGGAAATCCTTGACCAGTTCGCGACCCGCGGCGTGAACCTGAGCCGGATCGAATCACGGCCTACCGGCCAATACCTTGGCCACTACTTCTTCAGCATTGACGCCGACGGACACGTGGCGGATGCCCGGGTTGCAGATGCCCTCGCCGGCCTGCACCGGATCAGCCCGGCAACCCGTTTCCTCGGGTCTTACGGACGCGCGGACGGCCAGCGCACCACAGTGGAGCCACACACCTCGGACCAGGCCTTCCGTGCCGCCCATGCCTGGGTAAAAGACATACTCTCGGGAGCATCAGTGGTGCCGGTATATACGTCGGGCGCTTCGCCCACAGCGTAGACAAATGCCGCATGCCGCACTTCCGCCCCTCTGCAACTGTGCGTATGCTTGCCTGATCCATATTGGGGAAGTCCGCTACGAGGGAGCAGGTTATGGCAGATACCAGCCTTGAAAATGACGGCCAGGGAATGATCGTGAACCCGAAGCCGACCGCTGACAATCAGGACTGGGACGGCGACGACGCCGACCGTGCAGACCGGCTGCGCTTCGAAGAGGAGCAGGCAATGATCCGGGAGCAGTCCGAGGCGCGCGCGGCCAAGGCTGCCGCGGAGGCGAAAAAGTCCGCAGCGGCGGCGACGGAAACCAGCGCCTAGCCTTGCTCGGTGCCGTTCTTGACGCGGACGAGCAGCGAGCCCGGGGCAACCTGTACGGTGACCTTCGTGGCCTCTCCGGACGGATCGCCGTCGACCTGTGTGGGCATTGGTTCCGGACAGCGGATGATGATCTTTCCGGAGCGGTAAAACGCCATCACCGGCAGGTTTCTCTTGTGTTTGAGCACAATCTTCCAGTACATCGCCAGCCAGCCGATCGCACTGCGCGGGCTCATCACCACCACGTCGAGCATCCCGTCATCAATCATCGCCTGCGGGATGAAATCAATCCCGCCGGGGATCAACCCGCAGTTCGCGAACAGTACGCTGCGGATCTTCCGGCTCTGCTCCGGCTGGTCGTCCAGTGAGATGGTCACCTTCTTGCGGCGGCCCGGGAGATGCCGGACCCCCGCTTCGGTGTAAGCCAGCCAGCCCACAGCCTTCTTGAGCCCGTCATTGGTGTCGCCGATGACCTCTGCGTCCATTCCGATGCCGGCGATGACCAGGAAGGTGTGTTCCGCCGATTCGTTGGTGCGGGCGTTCTCCACCGTCATCCGCGCCGTATCAATAAAGCGTTGCTGACCGAACAGGGCAGTCTGGACGCTCGCGCGCAGGTCGCCCACGTCCAGGTGGATGTTGCGGGCCAGCAGGTTGCCGGTGCCGAGCGGGATCAGGCCCATGGCGGTTTCCGTGCCGGCCAGAATGTCCGCCACCACCCGGACCGTGCCGTCGCCGCCGCCCACCAGTACGACGTCGGCGCCGGACTGGACAGCGGCCCGCGCCTGCGAGAAGCCCGGGTCCGCGGCAGTAGTTTCGTAAAACTGCGGCGGCGCCCAGCCCGCTGCTGCGCACGCATTCGCTATCAGTGTCCGGGCTTCGCCTGATCGGGCCTTGATCGGGTTCATCACCACTGCGACCTTCTGCTGGCCCAGGCCTGGGCTGTGCGTTTCCTCCGACACGGTGCTGCGGCTGTGCCTGGCTTTGAGCTTGCGCACTCCCCACCAGCTGGAGGCGGCAAACGCCAGAACTCCAGCGATGACGAGATAGAGCAGCCAGTCACGCATTGTGCTCCAACACTATCCCGCCGGTGGGCGGTGATTTGGTTGCCCGGTGCAGGCGCCCGGATTGGATACTCTTATCAGGTGATCGACGTAAAAGACCTCAGCGAAAATCCGGACACGTTCCGGGCCAGCCAGCGCGCCCGCGGTGCCGATGAATCCGTGGTGGACGCGATCATCGCAGCGGACTCGACCCGGCGTGCGGCCCTGATCCGCTTCGAGAACCTCAGGGCCGAGCAGAATGTCTTCGGAAAGAGGGTGGCGCAGGCCAAGGGCGAGGAGAAGCAGGCCCTGCTGGCCGAGGTCAAGGTCCTCGCCGGTGAGGTCAAAGCAGCATCGGTTGAGGCCGACGTCGCACAGTCCGCTCACGAGGAACTGCTGCGCGGCATTCCCAACCTCATCGAGGACGGTGTCCCAGCGGGCGGGGAAGACGACTACATCGTCCTCAAGGCCGTCGGCACCCCCCGCGAATTTAACGACTTCGAGCCGAAGGACCACCTGGAAATCGGTGAGCTGATCGGCGCCATCGACATGGAGCGCGGTGCCAAAGTATCCGGTTCGCGCTTCTACTTCCTGCGCGGGGCCGGGGCGCGGCTGGAAATGGCGCTGCTGCAGATGGCCATGGAGCAGGCCATCGACGCAGGCTTTGTGCCGATGATCACCCCGACGCTGGTGCGCCCGGAGACCATGCAGGGCACCGGATTCGACGTTAAGCACGACGCCGAGATTTACCGGCTCGCGGAGGACGATCTGTACCTCGTGGGCACCTCCGAAGTGGCCCTTGCCGGCTACCACGCCGATGAAATCCTGGACCTCTCCAAGGGTCCGATCCGCTTCGCCGGGCAGAGTTCGTGCTACCGGCGTGAGGCTGGCTCGCACGGCAAAGACACCCGCGGCATCATCCGGGTCCACCAGTTCAACAAGGTGGAGATGTTCGTCTACACCACGGTCGAGGAAGCTGCGGCCGAGCACGCCCGGCTCCTAGCTTGGGAAGAGGAGATGCTGGCCAAGTGCGAGCTGCCCTACCGGGTGATTGACACCGCAGCCGGTGACCTCGGCAACTCCGCGGCGCGCAAGTTCGACTGCGAGGCCTGGGTTCCGACGCAGGGGGCGTATCGCGAGCTGACCTCGACTTCCAATTGCACCACGTACCAGGCGCGCCGGCTCAACATCCGCGAACGTGTGCTGAACGGGGACGGCGCCCCCAAGGGCACCCGTGCGGTCGCCACGCTCAACGGCACCCTGGCCACCACCCGCTGGATCGTGGCCATCCTGGAGCACCACCAGAACCCGGACGGCTCCGTTAACATCCCGCAGGCACTGCAGAAGTATCTCGGCGGCATGACGGTCTTCCCGGTCATCTGAGCCGACTGCGCCCGGCCCGGGTTCCGCCGCGTGCGGCGGAACCCGGGGTCAACAGCTGTTCACCCCGGGTTTACCACCCGTTGTGGCCTGCGTCCTAGCGGGTGTCAGGGGTGTCTGCTCTACTTGTTAGATGACAACAATGACTGAAACTTCAGTCGCCGGCAACGATGACCGGCGAGACACTAACCAGAACAACACCGCAGGCCACAAGCTGATGGTTGCGCTCGACGTCGACGGCACCCTCGTGGACCACGACGGCCATATGTCCGTTCCCGTCCGCGAAGCCGCCCGGGACGTTGTGGCGGCGGGCCACCACGTGACCATCGCGACGGGGCGGTCGCTGAATGCGACCCTGCCCATCATTGAACATATCGGCATTGAAAACGGCTATGCGGTCTGCTCCAACGGCGGCGTCACGTTGCGTCTGGATTCCGGCCTGTCCGAGGGCTACGAGATCATGCACAAGGCAACCTTCGACCCCGGGCCCGCGCTCAGAGCACTGCGCAAGCGGCTGCCCTCGGCAAAGTATGCGCTGGAGGATGCGGACGGCAACTTCCTCTCCACCGAGCGCTTCCAGGACGCCAGTTTCGGCGTTGAGGCCATTGGCGTGGACTTCCAGACCTTGCTGGAAGCCACTGCCGTGCGCGTTGTTGTCTTCAGCACCGAAAACACGCCCGAAGAGTTCAACACCGCCATCCGCCACATCGGCCTCGCCGGGGTGACCTACTCGGTGGGCTGGACGGCGTGGCTGGACATCGCCGCCGCCGGAGTCACCAAGGCGAGTGCGCTCGAGCAGCTCCGCGGACGGCTGAGCGTCGAGCCGCACCACACCGTTGCCGTCGGCGACGGCCGCAATGACATCGAGATGCTCGGCTGGGCCGCGCGCGGCGTCGCCATGGGCCAGGCGCCCGAGGAGGTCATCGCCGCCGCAAACGAGGTCACCCACTCCGTGTATAACGACGGTGCCGCCCACGTGCTGCGCAGCCTGCTGCCCTAGCCGGGCCGGGCGGGGTGTCAGCGCGCTTCGAGGATGAGGCCCAGGAGCCTGGCCGCGGCGGGACGCGCCGCGTGTTCCTCATTCCACTGCGCGCGCGCCACTGCCTTGCTGACAGCCTGGGTGGTAATCCCGAGTTCCTCAGCCACCGCCTTTTGCTGTCCGCGAACCCCGGGGGTCAGCAGGTCCAGCACCCGCCACTCGGCCAGGCTGCGGTCGTGCACGATCTGACCGAGCAGCCGCAGGACGGCTTCCGACTCCGCGGCGAGGTCTGCAAGCGGGCCTTCGACGGCCACCGGGATCCGGTCCTTGCCGTTGCGCAGCCGGTCCACGGCCCGGCGGGCATAAATGAGGCCGTGACCGGAGGCGTCCTTGATCTGGTTCGGCAGGGGTTCATTGACCGGGCCGACACCGATGCCGACGTACCAGCTGCCTGTCCGCAGGGAGATCATCGCCGCTTCGACGGCCTGCAGGGGACAGTCCACAATGCCCTGGACCTCATCCTCGACCGAGCGGTCGAAGTCCAGGCGCGCCGGGATGTGCCGCAGGTCCTTGAGGAGCTGGGGCACGCAATCGCCGTCGCGCCGGCTGTCGGTTTGGTTGATCGTCAGCGTGAACATTCTGGATCCACACTACCCGGTGGAATGCGTCAGGCAAGAGCGCCAAAGCGGTGCCGGCGGGACGGCGCGCCGGCACAAAAGGAGACTGGTTCCAGTGCCGGCTGCGGCGGCTGCGGAGGCCCGGAAAGCAGCTGATCCTGACCGTTGGTTTCGGCCGGATCAGCTTTAGGACCCCGGCCGCAGTTCTCCGGCGGCTCAGACGGCGCGGTAGCGCAGGGCGCCAGGAATCCCGCCGCGGCGCCCGAGGCCCTCCCCGGCGGCAAAACGGGCCCACACGGCGCGGAGCTCCCTGCCCTGGGCGTTAATTTCCGCCCAGTCGGCACCTGCGAGCAGCCCCGCCCCTTCCCAGGTCTTTTGGTCTCCGAACAGCAGGGGCAGGTCTACTGTGTGCGCGGCACCATAGACGTTTCCGGGCGCGGCCCAGGACAGCACATAACTGTAGGCCGTGCCGCCGGCCCGGGCGTGCCGCCTGGCGAACTTCCTGGCGGACCTGCCATACACGGCCTCGGTGACGGCCCAGTTGATGCCCCGCACGATGGCGGCCCCGAGCAGCGGGACCTTGGCCACGGCGCTGACGGTGCGGTTGCGCGGCAGGAACATCCGGGCTTCCTCGGAGGTGTGTCCGATCAAAACCTCAATCCCGGCAGCAGTGTTGTTCCATGCGTCCTCGATCGCGGATTCCCGCGGCAGCGGGGCGTGCCCGTACTGGGTGCCGAACGGCATGGCTGCTTTCAGCCCGAACTTCCGGGCCACCTGCGAAACGTGCCCCTCGATCTCGACAACTTCCATCGCCGGTGTGTCCTTTGTGACGGTTTGCGCCGCGATGCCCATCGCGTGGCTCATCTTTTCCCGACCCCGGGTAATGCCGAGGGGTGCGCTCTGAATAATGGCCCGCCGGAAGAGGGCGGGGGCTTCCGCCGTTGCCATCAGATGGGCGACGGCGTCCCCGCCGGCGGACTGTCCGAAGGCCGTGACATTTGCCGGGTCGCCGCCGAAGGCGCTGATGTTGCGCTGGACCCAGCGGAACGCCTCAAGCTGGTCCAGGAGGCCCAGGTTCGCGGGCCGTCCGGTGCCGCTTGCCAGGTAACCAAACAGGCCCAGCCGGTAGGTCACGGACACCACGATCACGCGGTTTTCGGCCACAAGGGACTTGGGGTCGAAGATCGCCAAGTCCCCGGAGCCGGACGTGTAGGACCCGCCATGGAGCCACACCATCACCGGCACACGCTCGTGCGCAGTGAGCCCGGCCGGCATGGTGATAGAGAGCCGCTGGCAGTCCTCGCTGCCGGGAAGCTCCCCGTAGCGGGTGCCGAGGATCTCATCCAGGAAAGGGACCGGAGCCTGCGGGCACGCCGGCGAAAGGGACGTCGCCGCGAGGACAGCGGTCCGGTCAGGTACAGGCACCGGCGGCTGGAACCGTCCGGCGCTGGCATAGGGAATTCCGCTGGCACGCAGCACCTCGCCGTCCCGCCATCCGGTGACCGGACCGCTGGGTGGGCTAAAGGCAGGATCGTCGTTCATGAGCCAACAATTTCACACATTCCTGACCCGCCACTGACAGGCCAACGTAGTTTGCGCTGCGCTTGGCTCTGCGCTGAAACGGCAAACGCGGGGCCGGTGACAGCCACATCCGGAAGCCGGATGGGCGGTCAACGACCCCGCGTTGGAGTTCCGGAACGTTAGTGCGTGTGGGGAACGTAACGCTTGATCGACGCCTCAAGCTCGGCTTCGGCGGCAGCACGGTCGCCCCAGCCCTCAGCCTTGACCCACTTGCCCGGCTCCAGGTCCTTGTAGCGGGTGAAGAAGTGCTCGATTTCCCGGATCAGGAATTCACTGACGTCGGTGATCTCGTTGATGTGATCGAAGCGGGCATCGGTGGGGACGCAGAGCACCTTCGCGTCGCCGCCGCCGTCGTCGGTCATGTTGAACACGCCGATGGGGCGTGACTCGACGATAACGCCGGGGTGCAGGTCGAAGTCCTGCAGCAGCACAAGGGCGTCCAGCGGGTCGCCGTCTTCGCCCAGGGTGTTCTCGAAAAACCCGTAGTGCGTGGGGTACTGCATGGAGGTGAACAGGACGCGGTCCAGGCGGACGCGGCCGGTCTTATGGTCGACTTCGTACTTGACGCGTGATCCCTTGGGGATCTCGATTGTCACGTCATGCTTCATGGAATACTCCTTGACGAATTCAGGGGTGCGCGGTTTTCAGGGGTGCGCGGCACACACTCACAGGAGGTTGCCGGTGCCGCCGACTACTATTGAGGATATAGCGAGAGGCGCTGGTTTCAGGAACTAGTGGGGACATTTCGGGACTAAAGGACCAGTAGCAGGATGAAACGCAGAACGAGCCGGCCGGGCGCGCGGCCGGCGACCGGGCCGCTTCGGCGGAACCTTCCGCTGCTGCTCCAGACCCTATTGGTGGCGGCGCTCGCCCTCCCTGCCGGCGTCGCGCTGGCACCGGCGTTCCGCGGCCCCGCGTCTTCCGCGGCCACGGGCGAAAATACCCCGACCTGGCAGCAGGTCCCCGGTACGCTGGCCCCCCGCGGCGGCACCGCCGCCGGCAGCGGCGGCATCGAACCGCTCACTGCCGCCGCCCCTCGCCCGGCACCGGGTGACCTCGCTGCGCAACTGAACGAAACCCTCAAGACCGACGGTGCCGGGGACTTTACCGGTATGGTGCAGGATGCCCTCACCGGGGACGTATTATTCGACCGTTCCGGCGACGCGGTCCGCGTTCCCGCCTCCAACATGAAGCTGCTCACGGCCGCCGCTGCCCTGCGCACCCTCGGACCGGAGCGCCGCTTCAGCACCAGGGCAGTGGCGGGCAGTGCCCCCGGAACTGTGGTGCTCACCGGCGGCGGGGACGTGCTGCTCGGCGCCGGGGAATCGGTGCCCGACGCCGTGCTGGGCCACGCCGGACTCGCTACCTTGGCACAGTCCACGGTCCGGGCGCTGGAGGCCGGGAACGTCACCGGTCCCTTGACGGTGCAACTTGACGACTCCCTGTTCACCGGCCCCGCTCTGAACCCGGCCTGGAGCCCGGAGGATGTTGCCGCGGGTGAGGTAGCGCCGCTGTTTCCGCTGGCACTGAACTCCGCCCGGTTCGACCCGGCCAGCACCACCGGGCCCCGCCCGCAGGACGCCGCGATGACCGCCGCCGAAGCCTTTTACGCCCAGCTTTCGACGGCGGCTGCAGCGGCCGGGCTCTCGGTGGCGCCCGGCGTTGGACGGGTCCCCGCGGCAACTGCCGAAGGCGATGCTGAAGCCCGGGTCCTGGCCGAGGTCCAGTCAGCGACTGTCGGCCAGCAGGTGGACCTGCTGCTGCGCACCTCGGACAACTACCTCGCCGAGACGATGGGCCGGATGGCGGCAACCGCGGCCGGTAAACCCGGCAGTAACGACGGCGCCGTCGCGGCCGTTCTGGAGCAGCTCGACGACCTGGAGATCCCTGCCGGCACACTGCGCGCAGCTGACGTCTCCGGCCTGGCCCTGGACAACCAGGTGTCCGCCCGCCAGCTTGCCGGGGTGGTTCGGGCCATCACGTCGGGCACGGACACCCGGCTGCGGTCCGCTCTGGCCGGATTTCCGGTCGCCGGGCTCACCGGAACGCTGGGGGACCGGTACATGGATGCGGCCACGGCGCGCGGCGCGGGCCTGGTCCGGGCCAAAACCGGCACGCTGAACACCGTCCTTGCGCTAAGCGGCTACGTGGTGGACGCCGACGGCAGGCTCCTGGTGTTTTCCTTCATTGGCAACGGACTGACGCCGGGGGCGGCGAATAAGGCCGTGCTGGACCGCGCCGCGTCCGTCCTGGCCGGGTGCGGCTGCCGCTGACGCGCGCGGCCGTTCGCCGGCCGACGAATTTAAGGCGCATTGTCAGTCCGCTGTGATCTGATGGAGCCTATGGAGTCCTCTGCCGGCGCGACGTCACCCCAAGTCCAAGCCCTCATCAACTGGGAGCTGGCCGCTTCCACTGCCGCCCGGCTCACACCCGCCGGACCTATCCTGGCAGCGGCGGACATCGAAGCCGCCGTGGACAACCTGCGCCTGATGGCGGACATTTCGGTCCCGCACGTCCATAGCATCACCGGTCTCGATGCCGCCCGCGACCTCCGTGACTCCTCGGTCCTGGTGGTGGACCGCGCCTCTTGGGCCAAGGCCAATACCCAGAGTTTCGCCGTAATGCTGCAACCGGCGATGGAAAAGATGCTGGAGGGCCGCCGCGGGACCCTCAACCCCGGCGCGGCCAGTGTCAGCGGGGCCATTACGGGCGGCCAGCTGGGGGCGATCCTCGCGTTCCTCTCCAGCAAGGTCCTGGGCCAATATGACCCCTTCTCGGCTCTGGCCGAGAACTCCACCGCGCCCGCCGCCGGGCGGCTGCTCCTCGTCGCCCCGAACATCATCTCCGTCGAACGCGAAATTAACGTCGAACCCGAGGATTTCCGGCTGTGGGTCTGCCTGCACGAACAAACCCACCGGGTGCAGTTCGCCGCCGCGCCCTGGCTTCGGCATCACATGCTGGACGAGATCGAAAGCCTCAGCGGCCAGCTGCTTGGCAACGTCGACTCCCTGATGGAACGGGCCTCCGCCGCAGCGAAGTCGCTCAAGGACCGCACCGCGTCCGGCGCCGCGCCCAGCCGGGGGGCCATCCTTGACCTGCTGCAGAACCCCGAGGAAAAGGCCGCGATCTCACGCCTGACCGCCCTGATGAGCTTGCTGGAAGGGCACGCCAACGTGGTGATGGATGCTGTCGACGCCAGCATTGTGCCCTCCGTGAAGACCATCCGGCAGCGCTTTAACACCCGGTCGAAGGACCGCGGCGTGATTGAGAAGTTCATCCGCAACCTGCTCGGGCTGGACGCGAAGATGCGCCAGTACAGCGACGGTTCGAAGTTCGTGCGCGAAGTAGTGGACGTGGCCGGCATGGAGGGGTTCAACAAGGTCTGGGAGTCCGCGGAACACCTGCCCAGCGAGACAGAAATTCACAACTCCAGGCTCTGGCTCGAACGGATGGGGCATTAGTTCCGTGACGCCCAGTCCTGCCTCCAGCGAACGACGCCGGCCGGGCCGGCTGGCGCCAGTCGTCGGCACGGCACGGAAAATGCTGCAGGAGTCGCTGGGTGCAGCAGGATACCCCGAGCGGATCCTGGTCGCCTGCAGCGGCGGACCCGACTCACTGGCCCTCGCGGCGGCCGCTGCCCACTTCGGCCGCCGCGGCCACGTGGACGGACATCCCGTTTCCGTGGGCGCCGTGGTGGTGGACCACCAGCTGCAGCCCGGCTCCGCCGGTGTTGCCGCTGCCGCCGCCGCGACCCTGCGGGATCTGGGCCTCTCGCCGGTACACGTCAAGGCCGTCGAGGTCGCTTCCACCGGGGTGGGCCCGGAGGCAGCCGCCCGGGACGCCAGGCACGCAGCTTTGAACGCCGCTGCAGCTGAGGACGGCGCCGGCGCCATCCTCCTCGGCCATACCCTCGATGACCAGGCCGAACAGGTACTGCTTGGGCTCGCCCGCGGTTCCGGGACGCGCTCCCTGGCGGGGATGCGGCCCGCCCGCGACAAGCTGTTACGGCCCTTCCTGGGGCTGCGCCGCGCCGACACCCTCGCAATCTGCGCGGCTGAGGGGCTTGAGCCATGGCACGATCCGAGCAACGTGGATCCCGCGTTTGCACGGTCACGGACCCGGGTCGAGGTGCTTCCGCTGCTTGAGCAGAAGCTTGGTCCGGGCGTTGCCGAGTCGCTGGCACGGACCGCGGCGATCCTGCAGCTGGACGCCGACTACCTAGAGGACGTGGCGAATGACACCTTCCTCAGCCTCCGGGAACAATCCGGAACAACCATCAGCCTCCCGGAGGAAGCCCTGCGCGGGCTCGCGCCGGCCATCAGGTTCCGGGTCATCGCCAAGGCCGCGGCCGCCGTCGGAGGCCAGCAGCCCAGCTACCAGCGGCTGCTCGCCGCAGAAGCCCTCCTCCGGCGGCGGGGATCGGCCGGTCCCGTGGAGCTTGCCGGCGGGGTCAACGTCTACCGGCTCCCGCTCGTCCAACTGCTCGCCGAAGGGCCGTCCGGGCCCGGAAGTGTTCCCCGCGGGGCGGCCCGCTGTGGGAAGCTTGTATTCCGGCCTCAAAAACCGCCCCAGATATAGTCGCCCCCGCATCTACACAGGAGTTATTGGTGGATTCAAACGACGTCCAGGCAGATCTTAAGCACGTTCTGTACTCCAAGGAGCAGATCCAGACCCGGATCACCGAACTGGCTGCCCAGATCGACAAGGACTATGAAGGCCGCGATCTGCTGATCGTCGGCGTGCTCAAGGGCGCAGTGATGGTCATGGCCGACCTCGCCCGCGCACTCCACAGCCACGTTTCGATGGACTGGATGGCCGTCTCGTCCTACGGCTCCGGCACGCAGTCCTCCGGCGTGGTCCGCATCCTCAAAGACCTGGACACGGACCTCATGGGCAAGGACGTCCTGATCGTCGAGGACATCATCGACTCCGGCCTGACCCTGTCCTGGCTCAAAACCAACCTGGAATCCCGTGGCACGGCCTCCGTGGAAATCTGCACCGCATTCCGCAAGCCCACGGCTTTGAAGGTCCAGATCGACGTCAAGTACGTCGGCTATGACATCCCCAACGAGTTCGTGGTCGGTTACGGCCTGGACTACGCCGAGAAGTACCGGAACCTGGACTTCGTCGGAACGCTCGCGCCGCACGTCTACGAGTAGCACACCGACGCTGGGGACACCGCAAAGCTCCGCCCCGGGCCCGGCCATCCCCGGCCCCGCTACGCCCTCAGGGAACTTTTGCACTTCACCGTGCGTGAGCTACAGCGACGGTGTATAGCTAGAAGCTGACGCAGCACCACACGCGCGCAGATCGGTCGCCGTGCAGCACTACCAGGAGGGACGGGGCCTGCCCCGCACAGATGAAAGCTAAGAGTTTCTTCAAGGGCCCCGGCATCTGGATTGTCGTTGTAGTTGGCATGCTCCTGCTGGCCTTTGCCACCCTTTCACCGGGCGGCGCGGCCCGGATCGACACCGACAAGGGCCTCGCGCTGCTGACCGACGGTGGCAAGGTTGAACAGGCGAAGATCTTCGACGCGGAAAACCGCGTGGACCTGATCCTGAAGGACAACCTGCAGGTTGACGGGCAGGACAAGGGCAAGAACATCCAGTTCTACTACGTCAATGCCCGCGCCGCCGACGTCGTTAAAGCCGTAACGGACTCCCGCCCGCCCAGCGGCTACACCGACCAGCCGGTCGAGAACAACTGGTTCGCCGGACTGTTCTCCCTCCTGATCCCGGTTATCCTGCTCGGCGTCCTGTTCTGGTTCCTGCTCTCCCGCATGCAGGGCGGCGGCTCCAAGGTGATGCAGTTTGGCAAGTCCAAGGCCAAGCTGGTGAACAAGGACATGCCGCAGGTCACCTTCGGCGACGTCGCCGGAGCTGACGAGGCCGTCGAGGAACTCGAAGAAATCAAGGAGTTCCTCCAGGAGCCGGCGAAGTTCCAGGCCGTTGGCGCCAAGATCCCCAAAGGCGTGCTGCTCTACGGTCCGCCCGGAACCGGCAAGACCCTGTTGGCCCGCGCCGTTGCCGGCGAGGCCGGGGTGCCGTTCTTCTCGATCTCCGGTTCCGATTTTGTTGAGATGTTCGTCGGCGTCGGCGCTTCCCGCGTCCGTGACCTGTTCGAGCAGGCCAAGGCAAATGCGCCGGCCATCATTTTCGTGGACGAGATCGACGCCGTCGGACGCCACCGCGGTGCCGGCATCGGCGGCGGCAACGACGAACGCGAGCAAACCCTCAACCAGCTGCTGGTCGAGATGGACGGCTTTGACGTTAAGACCAATGTCATCCTGATCGCCGCCACCAACCGGCCCGACGTCCTGGACCCGGCACTGCTGCGGCCGGGACGCTTTGACCGCCAGATCTCCGTCGAGGCCCCGGACCTGATCGGCCGTGACCAGATCCTGCAGGTCCATGCCAAGGGCAAGCCGATGGCTCCCGGCGTCGACCTGAGGGCCGTGGCCAAAAAGACCCCCGGCTACACCGGCGCTGACCTGGCCAACGTCCTTAACGAGGCCGCCCTGCTGACGGCCCGCTCGAATGCCAACCTCATTGACGACCGCGCCCTGGACGAAGCCATTGACCGTGTAATGGCCGGTCCGCAGAAGCGCAGCCGCGTGATGAAGGAACACGAACGCAAGGTCACGGCCTACCACGAAGGCGGCCACGCCCTGGTGGCGGCGGCGCTGCGGAATTCCGCTCCGGTCACCAAGATCACCATTTTGCCCCGCGGCCGTGCCCTGGGCTACACCATGGTGGTTCCGGAGAATGACAAGTACTCCGTGACCCGCAACGAACTGCTCGACCAGATGGCTTATGCCATGGGCGGCCGCGTCGCGGAGGAACTCGTCTTCCACGACCCGTCCACCGGGGCGTCCAATGACATCGAAAAGGCCACCGGCATCGCCCGCAAAATGGTCACCGAGTTCGGCATGAGCGAACGGGTCGGAGCAGTGCGCCTGGGCCAGGGCGGCGGCGAACCGTTTCTGGGCCGCGACGCCGGACACGAGCGCAACTACTCGGACCAGATCGCCTACATCGTCGACGAGGAAGTCCGCCGCCTGATCGAGGGCGCGCACGACGAGGCTTACGCCATCCTGATCGAGAACCGCGACGTCCTGGACCAGTTGGCCCTTGAACTGCTGGAACGCGAAACGTTGAACCAGGCGGAAATCGCACAGGTCTTCACCAACATCCGCAAGCGTGATTTCCGTGAGATCTGGCTCTCCAAGGAAACCCGCCCGATCCAGGACGTCGGCCCGGTGGAGTCCCGCCGGGAGAAGGCAGAACGCGAAGCGCAGGAAGAGGCCAAGGAAGCCCGGCTCGAGGAACCGCTGGACACCTTCCCGCCGCACGCCCAAGGCGTCCCCGGACAGGAGCCGTTCCAGGGCGGTGTAACGGATCTCGGGCCTGACGGCCATCCCGGCTAGGCTTCTTCAGTGACTTCTTTCTTCAATGACGACGACGCTCCCGCCACCGGCTCTTTGGTGGCGGGAGCCTCAGCCGCTGTCCCCGCCGTTGTGGACCAAGCCCGGATTGAGGCGGCCGTCCGCGAAATCCTGTTGGCCATCGGCGAGGACCCGGACCGCAGCGGCCTCATTGACACGCCGAAACGGGTCGCCAAGGCGTACACCGAGATTTTCGCCGGACTTCACCATGACCCGGCAGAGATTCTCGCCACAACCTTCGACCTGGACCACGAGGAACTGGTCCTGGTCAAGGACATCCCGTTCTACTCCACCTGCGAGCACCATCTGGTGCCGTTCCACGGGGTGGCCCATGTGGGCTACATCCCCTCCCACGACGGGAAGGTGACCGGGCTGAGCAAATTGGCGCGGCTGGTGGACATGTTCGCCCGCCGCCCCCAGGTCCAGGAACGCCTCACCACCCAGATCGTCGAGGCCCTCGTCACCCACCTCAAGCCGCGCGGCGCAATCGTCGTCGTCGAATGCGAACACCTCTGCATGTCCATGCGCGGCATCCGCAAGCCCGGTGCCAGGACCGTCACCAGTGCGGTACGCGGGCAACTCCATGACCCGGCCACCCGCGCCGAAGCCATGAGCCTCATTATCGGAAGGTAACACCACAGACAATGGACTCCCTAGCTGCAGCCCCCGGAACCGGACCGGCGACGTCGCCCCTGCCAGTAGTGCGCAAGGCACGCCGCGCGGCAACATTCGAAGCCCTGCCCACTGACCGGACACTGCTGATGGCCATCCTGAATGTCACCCCGGACTCCTTCAGCGACGGCGGCCAGCACGCCACCGCCGACACCGCCATCGCCGCCGGGCTGCGGATGTTCTACGCCGGCGCGGACATCATCGATGTCGGCGGCGAGTCCACCCGCCCGGGAGCCACCGAAGTGGAGCCCGACGAGGAGCAGCGGCGGGTGCTTCCAGTCATCGCCGCCCTGGCGAAGGCCGGGGCGCTGGTCAGCATCGATACCACCCACGCCGCCACCGCTGCCGCGGCGCTGCAGGCAGGCGCCGTCATCATCAACGACGTCTCCGGCCTGAGCATTGAACCCGAAATGGCCGAACTCGTGGCACGCAGCAAGGCTCCCTACGTCCTCACACACCGCCGGGGCACAGCGGGCACAATGGACACGCTGACGGACTACGGAAACGTGGCTGCGGACGTCGCCGCGGAACTGGCGGGCGTCCGGGACAAGCTCTACGCCGCAGGTGTCAGCCCGGAGCAGATCATCGTTGATCCGGGCCTGGGCTTCTCCAAGACCGACGCGCAGAACTGGGAGCTGCTGCAGAACCTCGACGTGCTGCAGGCCATGGGTCATAAGGTCCTTGTCGCCGCCTCCCGCAAACGCTTCCTGGGCAGCCTCCTGTCCGTCGCCGGCAAGTCCGCCCCGCCGGCCGAACGCGACGCGGCCACCGCTGCGGTCACCGCCATCAGCGCCTCCCGCGGCGCCTGGGCTGTCCGCGTGCACGACGTCGGGCCCAGCCTCGATGCTGTCAAGGTCGCCGCCGGGATGAGCCCGGCAGATGGCCGCGCAGTACCCGCCGCCGGCGATAACTGAACCGGAAAGCCACCATGGACCAGATCACGCTGAGCGGCGTCACCGCCGTCGGCCACCACGGAGTGTTTGATTTCGAGCGGCGCGACGGCCAGCCGTTCGTCGTCGATGCCGTGCTGCACCTGGATTTCAGCCGCGCGGCACGTTCCGACGACGTGCTGGACACGGCGCACTACGGTGAAGTGGCGGAGTGCATCCGGACCTGGATCGCGGGGGAGCCGCTGAACCTGATCGAGGCACTCGCCGTCCGGATCGCCGAGGACGTGCTGCAGAAGTTCCCCGTGGCAGCAGTGGAAATCACTGTGCACAAACCCGAGGCGCCCATCGAGGTCGCATTCGGTGATGTCTCCGTCAGCGTGCGCCGGAGCCGGCAGGACCAACAATGAGCTACACGCGGGCTGTGCTTGCGCTCGGCAGCAACCTGGGGGCGCGCAGCGACACCCTTTCGGCAGCCGTCGCGGACATCGTCGACCCGCCGGAGGTCCGCCTCCTGGCCATTTCGCCGATCGTCCAGACCAAAGCAGTCGGCGGTCCGCCGGACCAGCCGGATTTCCTCAATATGGTGATGACGGTGGAGACCACATTGACACCCGGTGAGCTGCTGCGGCACTGCCACGCTGTGGAACAAAAGCACCTCCGGGTCCGCGACGTGCGCTGGGGCCCCCGCACCCTCGACGTGGACATCATCACGTACGGGGAGCTGGCCAGTTCCGACCCGGAGCTCACCCTTCCGCACCCGCGTGCCGCCCAGCGGGCCTTTGTACTCTTCCCGTGGTCGCTTATCGACCCTGCCGCCGAGTTGGACGGCCAACGCGTCGGCGAGCTAGCGGCCAAAGCCCCCGATTTCCCCGACCTCATTCCCTTCGACGGCTTCGACACCCTCCACCCCGCGGCCGGAGCAAGCGAATGATGAAGCTGACCAGCCCCCTGGTGCTGTCCCTCATCGGCGTGGCCGTAGGGGTCCTGGGCTGGCTGGCCGCCCTGCTGACGACCCGTTACAGCCTGAACACCCCCGTCCTGCCGCTCACCGGGCTCATCACGATGGCCGTGATCGTGGTGCTCACCATCGTGCTGGGCGTCCGGGTGCTGCGCTGGCGCAACGGCAACAAAAAGAGAATGCTTAATCCCATCCTGGCGGCGTGGACCCTCGTCCTCGCGCAGGCCTGCGCGTATACCGGCAGCGTCCTGCTGGGCTGGCACGCAGGGATCTTCATTGACCAGCTGCGCCTTTGGAACCTCCGCAGCGACCAGACGCTCGCGTGGCAGGCCGTGGCCATGGCCGGCGGCGGCCTGGCGATGATCGTCGTTGGCCTGGTCGTGGAACGGTTCTGCCGGATACCGCCCGAGGACGGCGACGGCGGATCAGCCCCGGGCGTCCGGGAAAAGCGCAAGCCGACGGCGGAAGGCGAATATGCCTACCGAGGCGATTGACCCGCCGGGCATCACCTGGTTACGGGTCTCCCCGAAATATGTGACCGTGCGGCGCGCCGGCTGGGCCGCGGCGAACCTACTTGTTGTCGCTCTGCTGTGCCTCCCCCTCGTTCTCATCCGCAATGGCTGGTGGCCGTCCTTCCCGCTCTGGCTTGCCATCGCCGTCCCGGCCGTGGTCCTGGTCCTGGCCCTGTGCAGGTTCCTGCTCATTCCCCGCCAGGTCCAGGCCATCGGCTACGCCGAGCGTGACGATGACCTGCTCATCCGCCGCGGCATCTTCTTCCAGCGCACCCTCGTGGTTCCTTACGGCCGGATGCAATACGTGGACATCGGCGCCGGACCGTTGGAACGCGGGCTGGGACTGTGCACGCTGAAACTCCACACCGCCTCCCCGGGTACCCGCGCGGAGATCCCGGGGCTGCCCGCCGCCGAGGGCGCCCGGCTGCGCGAGCAGCTTTCCGCGCGCGGTGAAGCCCGGCTGGCCGGGCTGTGACGGTATCGCGGTGAAATCCGGTGTGCCCGCGGGAACGTCCGCCGGCGCCGATACCGAAACGCCCGGGCCCCGGTGGCTGCGTGTGCACCCGGCGTCGCCGTTCGTGCGGGGCTGGGTGGCGCTGGCCGCCATCGGGTTCTTCTTTTTCCGGGACACCTTCGAACGGCTGCTCCAGGGCGGACCCCTGATCGATGACAGGTTCACCGGCCGGGCTCCGTGGCTGCTGCTCGGCGGCGGCGTGCTGGTGCTTCTGACCGTGCTCGGATACGTCCTGAGCTGGTACTTCACCCGCTATCAGGTGGCCGAAGGCTACGTCCGGCTCAACACGGGATTCCTCTTCAAACAGCAGCGGCAGGCGCGCCTGGACCGGGTCCAGGCAATCGATATTGTGCAGCCGTTGCTGGCCAGGTTGTTCGGGCTGGCCGAGCTAAAGTTCGACGTGGCCGACGCCGGCGAGTCGGCGGTGCGCCTGGCTTTCCTGCGCGTGGACGAGGCGCGGCAGCTGCGGGCCACTATCCTGGCCAGTGCCTCCGCCCCGGCGCGAAACCCCGCTGACCTTGCCGGCCCGGAGGCCGTGGCCGCCGAAGCGCCGGAACACGCCGTACTCACGGTCCCGCCGGGGCGCCTGGTGGGGTCCCTGATCCTGAGCGAGCAGACCGTCTTTGTGCTGGCCGGCGGCGCGGGGTCCGTGGTGCTCTCGGCGCTCACGGAGAACCGCAGCTTCTACCTCTTCCTGATTCCGGCCGCGCTGGGCATGGCGGCAGCGTACTGGAACTCCGTCACCCGCGGCTACAACTTCACCGCAGCCATTTCCCCGGACGGGATCCGGTTGCGCTACGGCCTGCTGGATACGCAGGCCCAGACCCTTCCGCCGGGCCGGATCCAGGCACTGCGGGTCAGCCAGCCGCCGCTCTGGCGCTTCTTCGGCTGGTACCGGATCCACGTCAACGTCGCCGGTTACGGCGCCGCGGCGGACAACGGCGAGGGCTCTTCACGGAGCACGCTCCTGCCGGTGGGGACCTTTCCGGAGGTGCTCACCATCCTCTCCCTGGTCCTTCCCGACCCGGGCACCCCGGACCCGGCGGGCATATTCACCGCCGGAGCCAACGGCCGCTCCGGCCCGGCCGCGGCCGGGCCGGCTCCCGGCACCGACGACGGCGGCTTTGTCACCACCCCGCGGCGCGCCCGGCTGCTGGCCCCCCTGGGCTGGCGGCGCAACGGTTTCGCCGCCACCGACACGGCCCTGCTGATCCGTTCGGGCCGCTGGTGGCGGCACCTTGTTATCGTTCCGCACCAGCGCACCCAATCGATGGCGCTTGAGCAGGGCCCCCTGGCCAGGCGCTTCCGGGTGGCGGACCTGGTCCTGCATACCACCGCCGGACCCGTCTCGCCGCGGCTGATCCAGGCCGGCCTGGACGAGGCGCGTGCCCTCCTCGACGCCCAGGCGGCACGGGCCCGGGCCGCCCGCCGGCGTCAGACCAGCGAGCACTGGCTGGAGCAGGTCCGCCCGCCCGCCGCTGAACGCCCCCACACCGAAGAACCCAACAGGCAGGAAGACCGGAAGCATGGCTAAACCAGGACGTCTCGGCATCGGAATCATCGGCGCCGGCAAAGTTGGCGCTGTCCTCGGGGCGGCTCTGCGCGGCGCCGAGCACGCCGTCATCGGAGTCTCGGCGGTCTCCGACGCCAGCCGCGAACGCGCCGAAGCCCTGCTTCCCGGTGTCCCCGTCCTGGAAGTGCGGGACATCGTCGAACGCGCCGAACTGGTGCTCCTGGCCGTCCCCGACGATGCCCTGGGCCCGCTTGTGGAAGGCCTGGCGAAGCTCGGCGCCTGGCAGCCCGGGCAGCTCGTGGCACACACCTCCGGCCGGTTCGGCGTCGGGATCCTGCATCCTGTCCGCGCCGTTGGCGCCATCCCGTTGGCATTGCACCCTGCCATGACCTTCACCGGCATGAGCCTGGACCTGACCCGGCTGCTGGACTGCACCTTCGGTGTTACCGCGGATGCTGCCATGCTGCCCATTGCTCAGGCCCTTGTAGTGGAGATGGGCGCGGAGCCCGTTGCCATCGCCGAGGCGGACCGCACGCTCTACCACGCTGCCCTGGCGCACGGCTCAAACCACCTCGTCACCTTGGTGGCACAGTCCTCGCAACTGCTCCGGGAGGTCGGCGTCGAGGCCCCCGAACGAATGCTGGGGCCACTGCTGCGGGCAACCCTGGAGAACGCGCTCGCCTCAGGCGAATCGGCACTGACCGGGCCGGTGGTCCGCGGTGATGTGGGCACCGTGGCGGCACACGCCGAGTCCTTGCGGGAGCACGACGGCGGCGCGGGCGGAGATATTCTGGAGGCGTACCTGGCCATGGCCCGGGCGACGGCCCGCCGGGCAGGACGCCGGGGACTGCTGAAGCCGGAGCAACTCGGCGGCATCGCACACGCACTTGAAGGTTCCGGCGGCGATGACGAAAACCCTACGGAAGGTCCATAATTTGGCGATTCAACTCGTGACTACGGCTGCGCAGCTCCGGGCCGAGAGCGCCCGCCTGCTCCGCGCGAAAGGCGGCTCCTCACAGGGCCTGGTGCCCACCATGGGTGCACTGCATGAGGGCCATGCCGAGCTGGCGCGCACCGCCGTCGAACAAAACGACGTGGCGGTGGTGAGTATTTTCGTGAACCCGCTGCAGTTCGGCGAAGCCGTGGACCTTGAGCGGTACCCCCGCACCCTGGACGCGGACCTGGCGCTCCTGAATGCCGTCGGCGTGGACCTGGTCTTCGCTCCGGAGGTGCAGGAGGTCTATCCCGGCGGGGAACCGCTGGTAAGGATCAGCGCCGGGCCAATAGCCGGCAAGTGGGAGGGCGCCTCCCGCCCGGGGCACTTCGACGGCGCCCTGACGGTTGTGGCCAAGCTGCTGCACTTCGGACTGCCGGGTGCCTCCGGCGGAATGGAGCTGCCGGCGTACCGGGCGTACTTTGGTCAAAAAGATGCCCAGCAACTGGCCCTGGTCCAGCGCATGGTGGCGGACTTGAACTTCCCGGTGCAGATCGTAGCGGTGCCGATTGTGCGCTCGGCGGACGGGTTGGCGCTCTCGAGCCGCAACCGTTTCCTCTCTGCTGCGGAACGCGAGGCGGCCCTGGTGCTCTCGCGGGCCCTGCGGCTGATCGAGGACCGGGCCAACGCCAACCAGCCGCTGGACCTTGAGTCCGCAAGGGCGCTGGTGGAGTCCCAGCCGCTTGTCGAACTGGACTACTTCGAAGTGGTGGATCCGCTCACACTCGAACCGCTGGCCGAAAACTGCCGGGACACCCCGTTCCGCGGCGAGGCCTTGGCGATCATCGCGGCCACAGCCGGCCCGGTCCGGCTGATCGACAATGTTCCGCTGAACTCCTGACCCGCACCCCGCCGCCCCCCTGCGTTGTATGACCGGTCCCAGGAGTTAACCCCACGGCCGGGAATTACCGGGGCGGATCGCGGGTTGGCAACTAAGGCAGCGGCCACAAGCCGCAGCAGCACCCCCGTCAAAAACTCCCCGAGGGAACACCATGCGCTCCGACGTCACTTCCAAGCCGCACGGCGATCCCGCGCCGGCCCGCGTTGCGGTCGCCGCCGCCGCCGCGCCGCCGGCAAAGATGTCCCGGGAATCGGTCACAGTCATCGCCACCCTGCTGGTGGCTACCTTTGTGGTGATCCTTAACGAAACCATCATGAACGTCGCGCTCCAGCGGCTGATGGTGGATCTTGGGATCACGGCACCCACCGTGCAGTGGCTGTCCACTGGCTTTATGCTCACCATGGCCGTAGTGATTCCCACGACGGGTTTTATCCTGCAACGGCTCTCCACCCGCGCGGTGTTTATGCTGGCGATGGGGCTGTTCTCCGGCGGCACGCTGCTCGCGGCGCTGGCCCCGGGATTCGAAATCCTCCTGCTTGCCCGGATCGTCCAGGCCGGCGGTACAGCCATTATGGTGCCGCTGCTGATGACCACCATCCTCACCCTGGTTCCGGTGGCCCGCCGCGGCTTTGTGATGGGCAATGTGAGCATCGCCATCTCGGTGGCACCGGCCATGGGCCCCACGGTGTCCGGACTGATCCTTGAGCACTTCTCCTGGCGCTTTATGTTCGTTTTTGTCCTGCCGATCGCGCTGGCCGCCTTCGCCATCGGCGCCAAGTACCTGACCAACATTGGCGAGAATAAAAAGACCAGGCTTGACGCGGCGTCGGTGCTGCTGACCGTTCCGGCTTTCGGTGGCCTCGTCTACGGACTGAGCCAGATCGGCGGCGGCCAGGGCGGTCCTGGCGCGCCTGCCGTTATCGCGCTGGCCGTGGGCATCCTTGCCCTCACGGCGTTTGTGTTCCGGCAGTTGCGGCTGCAGAAGGCCGGGGCGCCGCTGCTGGACCTGCGTGCCTTTCGCCTGCGGATGTTCACCGTCTCCGTGCTGCTCCTCGTGGTTGCCATGATCGCCCTGTTCGGCGCCGTGATCCTTCTGCCGTTGTACCTGCAGGAGGTTCGCGGCCTGTCGTCACTGGAGACGGGGCTCTCGCTGCTCCCCGGCGGGCTCGCGATGGGCCTGCTGGGCCCGTTCATTGGGCGGACTTTCGACCAGGTGGGACCGCTGCCGCTGACCGTGACCGGTTCCATCATGCTGGTGGTGGCCCTGTTCCAGTTCTCCTTGCTGGATGCTGGCACTCCGGTCGGTTGGATCATCACCCTGCACGTGGGCCTCAGCCTCGGCCTGGCGCTGATCTTCACCCCGGCCTTCACCACCGGGCTGAACCCGTTGCCGCCGCACCTTTACTCGCATGGTTCGGCCATCATGAACACCTTGCAGCAGGTGGCGGGTGCCGCCGGAACGGCGTTGCTCGTTTCGATCTACGCTGTGGTGTCAGCCGGCTCGGGCGTTGTCGCGGGAATGCACGCGGCGTTCCTCACGGCCTCGGCCATCGCCGTTGCCGCCGTTGTGCTGGCCGCCATGATGCGCAAGACGGCAGCGGTGGAACACCCCGCCGCCGGCTAACGCGGCATGTTGTTCGCCAGCCGGCTGTATACAGCTAGCTGGCGAAAAAGGCGCTGAGTTCGGAGATGAGCTTGTCCGGTGCCTTGTTCACGCCGTCGTGCCCCATGCCCGGAAGAATGGTGTAGCTGGACCCGGAGAGGACCTCGTGGATCTGGGCGCAGGCCACGCCGAAGTATGCCGGGCTTTTTTCGCCAACAACTATCAGTGTCTCCAGGGGCAGTTCCAGGAAGGGTTCGGCCGGCATGTCGGCGGCGATGATGGCCTTGATTTCCCGGACGCCGGTCTTCATCAGCTCGCGCATCTGCTTGCCGAGCGGGGTGCCGGCGGCCAGCTTGTTGGCCAAGGTCAGCATGGACAGCGGCATCCTGGACAGGGCGCTGCCGGTCTCCAGGCCCCGGAGCAGGACGGCCAAGGCGCGGTCGTCGTCACCTGCTTCGGTCGCCTTCTCGTATTCGGTAGTCCAGTCAGCGGTGACGCTGTGGTTTACGGAGACGGCGGGATCGTAGACCGCGAGCCGTTCCACCGGCAGGGTGCGGGCAGCGTGCAACGCCACCGCGCCGCCGAAGCTGTGCCCAAAAACGTCGGTACTGGACGTGTGCTTCATAACCACATCCAGGTCGCGGATGTCAACGTCGAGGGTGTAGTCCTCCGGCTGCGGTGAGGAGGAACCCCGCCCGCGCCGGTTAAAGGTGTGCACCGGGCGGCCCAGGGACGTACTGAGTTTTTGCGCAAAGCGGGTGTAGTCGGCGGCCGTCACCATGGAGGCCGGAACAACAACGACGCCGGAACCCGCCGAGGCCAGCTCGGCGCCCGTACTGAAAAGCTCGATCGTTCCACCGTCGGGGGTCCTGATGTTCTCGCGGGTCATGCTTCGAGCCTAGCCGAGGCTGTAGCTACGGCGTAGTAGGTTCCCGCGGGGCGGCCGGGGAACCAACGGCGGTCTGGGTGCCGAGCCGCCCGCCGGAGGCCTCAAGGTAGCAGGAGCCGCACAGCGATTCGTACCAGACGTCCTGGCCGTCGATCGCTACCTGTTCGCCGTCGAAGACCACCGCATCTCCCACCCGGCGGGTATTAAAGATGGCCTTGCGGCCGCAGCGGCAGATGGTTTTGAGTTCCTCGAGGGTATGTGCGATCTCCAGCAGGCGCAGCGATCCCGGGAACGCCCGGGTGCGAAAGTCGGTGCGGATGCCGTAGGCCAGCACGGGAACGTTATCCAGGACGGCGATCCGGAAGAGGTCGTCCACCTGGTCCGGTTCGAGGAATTGGGCCTCATCCACCAGCAGGCACGCGACCGGCTGCGTGTCGACGTGCTTAAGCAGGGCGTCGGGGTCATCGCCATGGGCGCGGGCGGTGAACAGCGCCCGCGCGGACCCCCCGGCCGGGATCTGGAAATCCACCGAACGGGTCATGCCCAGCCGGGACACAACGTCGGAGTCGCCCTTGGTGTCCACACCCGGCTTCGCCAGCAGCACCCGCTGGCCGCGTTCCTCGTAGTTGAAGGCGGCCTGAAGCAGCCCCGTTGACTTGCCGGAGTTCATCGCGCCGTAGCGGAAGTAGAGCTTGGCCAAGGGGGTCCTTTCGAAAGGGTCGCCCACCGATTGTAAAGGCGCGCCCTGCAACGGCCCAGCAGCGGGAGGCCCGCTACCGCCGTGGGGGCTGTTGGCCGGACTTGCCACCGCCGGGAGAATGATCCGCAAGCGGCCATGGCCGGGCGGGACCTGTGCGGGCAGAATCCCCGGTAAACTTGGGGATTGTGACTTCCCAAAACACCTCCGCCCCGCAGCCCGCCGCCGACTCCCACGACGCAAGCGAGCAGACTCGCGTCCGGATGGAGAAACGCGCCAAGCTGATCGAGCGCGGCGTAGAGGCGTATCCGGTGGGCGTGGATCGCACCCATGCGCTGGCGGAAGTCCGGGAGAAGTACGCCCACCTGCAGGCCGACGAAACCACCGGCGACGTCGTTGGGGTGACCGGCCGCATCGTTTTTATCCGCAACACCGGCAAGCTCTGCTTCGCCACGCTCCAGGAGGGTGGTGCTGACGGCAAAGCGGTCCGGTTGCAAGTCATGCTGAGCCTGGCCAACATCGGTGAGGACGCGCTCGCCGACTGGAAGGCCCTCGTTGACCTCGGCGACCACGTGTTCATCCAGGGCGAGGTGATCTCCTCGCGGCGCGGCGAGCTCTCCGTGATGGCCGGGTCCTGGTCCATGGCGTCCAAGGCGCTGCGCCCGTTGCCGGTGCTGCACGCCGAGCTCAACGAGGAAACCCGCGTCCGCCAGCGCTATGTGGACCTTATTGTCCGCGACGAGGCCCGCGAAATGGTCTATACCCGGGCCGCGATCACGCGTTCCATCCGCGAGACCCTGCATCGCCAGGGTTACGTCGAGGTGGAAACGCCGATGCTGCAGCTGGTCCACGGCGGCGCGACGGCCCGCCCGTTCGAGACGCACATGAATGCGTTTGACCAGAAGATGACCCTGCGGATCGCCACCGAGCTCTACCTCAAGCGCACGGTTGTGGGCGGGATCGACCGCGTCTATGACATGGGCCGCGTCTTCCGCAACGAGGGTGTGGACTCTACCCACAGCCCGGAATTCACCACCCTGGAAAGCTACGAGGCCTGGGCGGACCAGTTCGTGATGGCGGACCGGATCAAGGAACTAATCCTCGACGCCGCGGACGCTGCGGGCGTGGGCCGGGTCCTGCAGTCCGAGGCTGGCGAAATCAACCTCGACGGCGACTGGGCCTGGATGGCCGTCTACCCGGGCCTTTCCGAAACCGTTGGCCAGGAGATTACCCCCGAGACCCCTGCGTCGGAGTTGCTGGCGCTGGCCGCCAGGCACGAGGTCAAGGTCGACGCGGCCTGGGATGCGGAAAAGCTTGTGGTGGAGCTGTTCGGCGAACTCGTTGAGCCGACGCTGCTTAATCCCACTTTCGTGTACGACTACCCGCCTTCCGCCCAGCCGCTGGCGCGGCAGCACCGGACGGATGACCGGCTGATTGAAGCGTGGGACCTCATCATCGGCGGCATGGAGCGCGGTACGGCATTCTCCGAGCTCATTGATCCGGTGATCCAGCGCGAACGGCTTACCGAGCAGTCCCGCCGCTCCGCCGCCGGCGACGTAGAGGCCATGCAGCTGGACGAGGACTTCCTCCGCGCGCTGGAGTACGGCGCCCCGCCGATGGGCGGGATCGGGCTGGGCATCGACCGGCTGGTGATGCTCTTCACCGGCGCGGGCATCCGCGAGACCATACTCTTCCCGCTGCTGAAGCCCGAGGGACACTGACCATGGACTATGTCGCCGTATTGCTTCCTTCCGTGGTCGTTGGGTTGATTTTCTGGTTCGCCATGAAGTCGATCTTTAATGCCGATAAATCCGAGCGCCAGGCCGAGGCGCGTGCCCAGGCGGAAGCCGATGGAAATACCCCCGACGCCGCTACGCGCCGGCGCGAGGGCCATTCCAACGATCCGAACTAATAGCAGGCTATTCCGCCTTGGGTTTTCCTTTGGAAACCCTTTTTCGCTTTGACTCGTTGCCATAAAGCGGAGGATACTTCTAAGAAGTTTCATCCGGATTTCCTTGATACTCATCCTTTTGGAAAGAGAGTCTTTAATGGCACAGAAAGTAAAAATCATCCTTGTTGATGATCTGGATGGGGGCTCCGCGGACGAGACCGTCCGGTTTGGCCTTGACGGCGTCAGCTACGAAATCGACCTGTCATCGGAAAATGCATCAGAACTGCGCTCCGCAGTTGAGCGGTTTGCCGGCCACGCGCGCAAGACGTCGAGCGGCCGCGCCACGCGCACCAAAATTTCATCCGGCCGGAACCAGGACTCTGCCCAGATTCGGCAGTGGGCCCGCGATAACGGCTATGCGGTAAACAGCCGCGGCCGTATTCAGGCTGAAATTCAGGAAGCCTATCAAAAGGCGAATTCCTAGCCCTTGGGCCGGGAACCTTCCGCCGTTTGATGAAGCGGTTTGGCGTAATGCCAATACCCATAACGATGCCCCCGCTGACGGCAGGGGCATCGTTATGTCCGCCCGCGCTGACCGGGCCGGCGCGTTCCCGCCCGGTTGCCGGCCAAAGGCGCAGGTCCGAACCGGGGGCTGGCCGCGTGCTGCGTCCCGGGAGACGCAGCGGGGCAGGGGCGCCGCCGGGGCCGGCAGCCCGTGTTTGGGCGGGCAGCTGGCCCCGCAGCGGCGTCCCGGTTTCCCCTGTGGCGAACAAGCCCCAAAATTTGAACCCGGCCACGTAGCATCAAAGTACGTCGTTTCTAGGAGTGTGGCGAAATGTTTGAGCGATTTACGGACCGTGCCCGTCGCGTAGTTGTGCTTGCCCAAGAAGAGGCACGCATGCTGAACCACAATTACATTGGTACCGAACACATCCTCTTGGGTCTGATCCATGAAGGTGAAGGTGTTGCGGCCAAAGCCCTTGAGTCCTTGAGCATCTCGCTCGACGGCGTTCGCGAGCAGGTACAGGAGATCATCGGCCAGGGCCAGCAAGCCCCGTCCGGACACATCCCCTTTACCCCCCGCGCCAAGAAGGTCCTGGAGCTCTCGCTTCGCGAAGCGCTGCAGCTGGGCCACAACTACATCGGCACGGAGCACATCCTGCTCGGCCTCATCCGTGAGGGTGAAGGCGTTGCCGCCCAGGTGCTGGTCAAGCTCGGTGCGGACCTCAACCGCGTCCGCCAGCAGGTCATCCAGCTGCTCTCGGGCTACCAGGGGAAGGAGACCACCGGTGCCGGTGTTGGCCCCGGCCAGGCCGAAGGCACCCCGGCCGGCTCCGTTGTGCTGGACCAGTTCGGCCGCAACCTGACCCAGGCTGCACGTGAGAACAAGCTGGACCCGGTTATCGGGCGCGAATCCGAAATGGAACGCGTGATGCAGGTCCTCTCCCGCCGCACCAAGAACAACCCGGTGCTGATCGGCGAGCCCGGCGTCGGCAAGACTGCCGTCGTCGAAGGCCTCGCCCAGGCCATTGTCCGTGGCGACGTTCCGGAGACCATCAAGGACAAGCAGCTGTACACGCTGGACCTTGGTTCCCTCGTGGCCGGTTCACGCTACCGCGGTGACTTCGAGGAGCGTCTCAAGAAGGTCCTTAAGGAAATCCGCACCCGCGGGGACATTATCTTGTTCATCGATGAAATCCACACCCTCGTGGGCGCGGGTGCTGCTGAAGGCGCCATCGATGCGGCCTCAATCCTGAAGCCCATGCTGGCCCGCGGCGAGCTCCAGACCATCGGTGCCACCACGCTGGACGAGTACCGCAAGCACATCGAGAAGGACGCCGCGCTGGAGCGCCGGTTCCAGCCGATCCAGGTCAAGGAACCCTCTGTGGCGCACGCGATCGAGATCCTCAAGGGCCTCCGCGACCGGTATGAGGCGCACCACCGCGTCACCATCACCGACGGCGCCCTCGCCTCGGCCGCGAGCCTTTCCGAGCGCTACATCTCGGACCGCTTCCTGCCGGACAAGGCGATCGACCTGATCGATGAGGCCGGCGCGCGGCTGCGTATCCGCCGGATGACGGCCCCGCCGGAGCTCAAGGTCATGGACGAGAAGATTGCGGCCATGAAGCTGGAGAAGGAATCCGCTATTGACGCGCAGGACTTCGAAGGTGCTGCCGCGCTTCGCGACAAGGAGCAGAAACTCATTGTTGAGCGGGCCGAGAAGGAACGCCAATGGAAAACCGGCGGCATGGATGACATCTCCGAGGTGGATGAGGATCTCATCGCCGAGGTGCTGGCGAACTCCACCGGCATCCCGGTCTTCAAGCTGACCGAGGAAGAGTCCTCGCGGCTGCTGAAGATGGAAGACGAGCTGCACAAGCGCGTCGTCGGCCAGGACGAGGCCATCAAGTCCCTTTCCCAGGCGATCCGCCGCACCCGTGCAGGCCTGAAAGACCCGAAGCGTCCGGGTGGTTCGTTCATCTTCGCCGGCCCCACCGGCGTCGGCAAGACCGAGCTAGCCAAGGCACTGGCCGAATTCCTCTTCGGTGAGGAAGACGCCCTGATCACCCTGGACATGTCCGAGTACTCGGAGAAGCACACGGTGTCGCGTCTCTTCGGAGCCCCTCCGGGCTACGTCGGCTACGAGGAAGGCGGCCAGCTGACCGAGAAGGTCCGCCGTCGTCCGTTCTCCGTGGTGCTGTTCGACGAAGTTGAGAAGGCGCACGCCGACCTCTTCAACTCGCTGCTGCAGATCCTGGAGGACGGCCGCCTGACCGACTCCCAGGGCCGGGTGGTGGACTTCAAGAACACCGTGATCATCATGACCACCAACCTCGGCACCCGGGACATCTCCAAGAGTGTTGCCACCGGCTTCCAGTCGGGCACGGACACGCAGACCGGGTACAACCGGATGCGGGCCCGCGTGACCGAGGAGCTCAAGCAGCACTTCCGCCCCGAGTTCCTGAACCGTGTTGACGACGTTGTGGTATTCCCGCAGCTGACCCAGGACGAGATCATCGAGATCGTGGACATGTTCGTCGGCCGGTTGGAGAAGCGCCTCAAGGACAAGGACATGGGCATCGAGCTCACGCCCGCGGCCAAGATCCTGCTCGCAACCCGCGGCTACGACCCCGCCATGGGTGCCCGGCCGCTGCGCCGGACCATCCAGCGCGAGATCGAGGACCAGCTCTCCGAGAAGATCCTCTTCGGCGAAATCCACGCTGGCGACATCGTGATGGTGGATGTGGAAGGCGAAGGCGACGACGCCAAGTTCACCTTCGCCGGCAACACGAAGCCGCTGATCCCGGAGATCGCTCCGAGCGTCTAAGCATTGGCCCAACGGCCCCGTCTTCCTAACCAGGGAGGCGGGGCCTTTGCGTTTGCAGCCTCGCCCCTTGCTCGGCACCGCGGCGGGTGCAGCTTGCTCGCCCGTCCCTCGCGTCGGCGCAAGCTACACAATGGCGCCTGCGCCTTCGCCTCCGCAGGTGGTCACCGCACTGAGCGCCGTGGTGGTATCTGAAAGTACCGTTTCACTCTTAGTGAACTTGGTGTGATCCATGCCATAGCGGGTGTTGAATCGGTGCATGGCTTCTACCGATCCGGCAACGCAGGGCGAGCAGCCCGAAACACCTTTCCATAACCTTGACCACTACCTCGCCATCCCCAGGGTCAGCGGCCTGGTGCTGAGCCCGGACGGCGGACGGCTGGTGACCACGGTGGCCACGCTGAATGCCAAGGGCACCGAATACGGCACCGCCTTGTGGGAGCTGGATCCGGCCGGGCAGAAGCAGGCCCGTCGGATCACCCGCAGCGCCAAGGGCGAAACCGGGGCCGTGTTCGCCGGCGGGGACCTGTACTTCAGTTCCGCGCGTCCAGACCCGGAATCCCCGGAGGCGGACCCGGTAAATGCGCTCTGGATGCTACCCGCGGGCGGTGGCGAAGCCCGCGTTGCGCACACCCGGGCCGGTGGTATTGGTACCCTCCTGGCGGCGCAGGGGACCGGTGCGCTCATCCTCAACGCCGCCGTGCTGCCCGGTGCCACGGACGAAGGAGGCGATGCCGAACTCCGCACGGCACGTAAGGACAAAAAGGTAGCGGCCATCCTGCACAGCGGATACCCCGTCCGTTACTGGGACGCCGACCTGGGGCCCGCCGAGCCGAGGCTCTTTGCCGTCGAGCCCCTCGAACCGGGCGAGGAGCAGGAACAGGCCAAGCCGTCAACTGTTGACGCCGCGGCGCCGCTTAAGCTCCGCAACTTGACGCCCGACGCCGGTGCCGCCCTGCGGGACGCGGATACCGTCATCAGCCCCGACGGCACAACGATTTACAGCAGCTTCACCAAGGTGCTGGCCCGCGCGGACTCCCGGTCAGTTCTCATCGCGGTCGACGTCGCCACCGGCACCCGTAAGGTTCTGCTGGACACCGAGGGAATGAGTTACTTCCCCGGGCCGGTCAGTCCCGACAACCTGACGCTTGTGGTGCGCAGCGAGAGTGACACCACGCCGGAAGCGGCGCCGCAGCTGAAACTGCACCTGCTCGACGTCGGCGGCGGATCGGCCCGGGATGCAGGCCATGCCGAGCCGGTGCCGCTCGCGCACGGCTGGGACCGCTGGCCGGTCTCCGCCGCCTGGCTGCCGGACGGATCTGCCCTGCTCGTCACCGCCGATGAGGACGGCGCCTCGCCGGTTTTCCGCATCGGCATCACCGGGGACGGGGGAGCCGGCCGGGTCACCCGGCTGACGGCCGACTCCGCGGCGTATACCGATGTTGTGGTTCATCCGGACGGCCGCAGCGCCTATGCACTCCGCAGCTCCTACGAGTACCCTCCGGAAGCGGTTCAAATCGACCTTGCCAACGGAGCCGTCAGCCGGCTCCCCGCCCCCGCGGAACGCCCGCGTCGCCATGGCTCGCTGGAACGTGTGGAGACGACGGGGGCAGACGGAACCCGGGTGCCGGCGTACCTGGCGCTCCCGGAAGACGCCGGCGCCGGAAGCCCGGCACCGCTGCTGTTGTGGATACATGGCGGCCCGCTCGGTTCATGGAATGCCTGGACCTGGCGCTGGAACCCCTGGCTGCTCGTTGCCCGGGGTTACGCCGTGCTGCTCCCGGACCCGGCCCTCTCGACCGGTTACGGCCAGCACCACATCCAGCGCGGCTGGGGTGAATGGGGCAAAGCCCCGTACACCGACCTGATGGCCATCACTGACGCCGTTGTGCAGCGGCCGGACATCGACGAGACCCGCACGGCTGCCATGGGCGGTTCGTTCGGTGGCTACATGGCGAACTGGGTGGCCGGCCACACCAGCCGGTTCAAGGCGATCGTCACGCACGCAAGCCTCTGGGCGCTGGACCAGTTCGGCCCCACCACGGACTCCGCGCCCTACTGGCTCAAGGAAATGACAGCCGAAATGGCCCTGGCCAATTCCCCGCACCTGCATGTGGAGGACATCAGCACACCGATGCTGGTCATCCACGGCGATAAGGACTACCGGGTCCCCGTCGGCGAAGGACTGCGCCTCTGGTACGAGCTGCTCGCCAAGTCCCAACTCGCAGCCGACGGGAACGGCGCGACTGACCACCGTTTCCTTTACTTCCCGGACGAGAACCACTGGATCCTGCAGCCGCAGCACACCAAGGTCTGGTACGGCGTCGTCGAACACTTCCTGGCCAGGCACCTGCTGGAGCAGGACGTGCCGGTCCCGGCCGAGCTTGGCCTCTAGCTCCAGCCGTGCGGCGTCCGGCCCGGAGGCCGCACGGCGGCGCGGCACAAAACGCGCGCCGTAGGATTGGGCTGTGACTGAACCTATCCTCATCCGCCTTGCCCGTACCAGCGATGTCGGGGCGATCAAGACCCTTGTGGCGCCGCTGGCCGAACAGCGGATTCTGATGGCCAAGGAAACCGTGGCCTACTACGAGAGCCTCCAGGAGTTCCGGATCGCCGAGTCGCCCGACGGCGAAGTGATCGGCTGCGGGGCGCTGCACGTGATGTGGGAAGACCTCGCCGAAGTGCGCACGCTCGCGGCGTCGGATGCCTGGCGCGGTACCGGCGTGGGCCATCTCCTGGTTGAGCGGCTGCTGGCGGATGCCCGTGCATTGGGAATCTCCCGCGTCTTTTGCCTCACCTTCGAGGTTGACTTCTTCAAAAGACACGGCTTCGAAGTGATGGCGGACCAGTCCGCGGTGGACCCCGTGGTCTATTCCGAGTTGCTGCGCTCCCACGATGAGGGTGTCGCCGAGTTCCTCGACCTTGCCAGGGTGAAGCCCAATACACTCGGAAACACCCGGATGATCAAAGCGCTCTAAGCCCGGGCCGGCGCCGGAAAACGACACGGTGCGGATCGGGGACGGCGTCTTCCCATCAATAAATCTGATGGATAAACTGATCCCGGTCCAGGGGGTGGGCCATCTCTCTTTTCGGAGGCAAGAAATTGCACGAGCGCGCTATCTTTCCTGATTTTTCCGCATTCCAAATGACGATGTCAGGCGGCATAACAGCCCGGCACACCGCAGCACCGCCCGCCGGCGAAGATCCCGGCCAGGACCCTGCGGCGGATCACGGCCAGGGACTTGTTTCGGGGCCGGAACCGCGCGACGGGGACGCCCTGCGGCGGCTGAATGCCCCGCCCTTCTCCTGGCTGGGCAGCGACGCCTGGCCGACCGTTTCGCTGCGGGCCGACGAACCCTGCTGATGGCGCCGCGGACCGCGCGGAGAGCCGCCGGCCGGGGCGCCAGCGCTTCGCGTCCGGCGCGGCACTTTGGGCCCCTACCGCTGGCAAGTGCCCGGTAGTAGGGTCTAAGCAAGCAGCCAGGACACCATCCAGGGAGCACAGCCATGAAGAAACTCATCAATGATCCCCGGGCCGTGGTTGACGAGTCAGTGGAGGGTTTTGGGCTTGCCCACGCCGACCTCGTGACCGTCTTCGCGGACCCGAAGTACATCGTGCGCAAGGACGCTCCGGTGGCAGGGAAGGTCGGGCTGGTCTCCGGCGGAGGCAGCGGGCACGAGCCCCTGCACGGCGGCTACGTCGGCATGGGAATGCTCGACGCCGCGGTGCCGGGTCCCGTGTTCACCTCGCCCACACCCGACCAGATCCTCCCGGCGACCCTGGCCGTCAACTCAGGCGCCGGCGTTGTGCACATCGTGAAGAACTACACCGGGGACGTCCTCAACTTTGAGACCGCTGCCGAGCTGGCCCAGGCGGAAGGCGTGGAAATCCGCACCGTGCTGGTCAACGACGACGTGGCGGTGGAGGATTCGCTCTACACCGCCGGACGCCGCGGTGTAGCCGGAACCGTCCTGGTGGAGAAGATCGCCGGTGCCGCGGCGGAGCGGGGGGACAACCTCGATGCCGTGGCAGCCATCGGCGACAGGGTCAACCACAACGTACGCAGTATGGGTGTTGCCTTGACCGCCTGCACAGTCCCGCACGCGGGGGCGCCCAGCTTCGTGCTGGCGGAAAACGAAATCGAAATCGGCATCGGTATCCACGGCGAGCCCGGCCGGCACCGGATTCCGATGGAGAACGCCGACGGCATCACCGACCGCCTGCTGGAACCTGTGGTCAGCGACCTCGGGCTGGCGTCCGGGGACAAGGTACTGTTGTTCGTCAACGGCATGGGCGGTACCCCATTGAGTGAGCTGTACATCGTCTACCGCCGAGCCGCGCAGCAGTTGGCCGCACAGGGGATCACGGTGGAACGCTCGCTGGTCGGCAATTACATCACTGCCCTCGAAATGCAGGGGTGCTCCCTTACCGTCCTGCGCCTGGACGCTGAATTGACGGCACTCTGGGACGCCCCCGTCCACACTCCCGCCCTCCGCTGGGGTGCCTGACCGTGGGGCTTGACGTCAACTGGGCGCTGCGGTGGCTGACCCTCACGGCCGCGGCCATGGCGGAGCACCGGGAGGAACTCATTGAACTGGACAGGCCGATCGGCGATTCGGACCACGGCGAGAACATGGACCGTGGCTTCAAAGCGGTGATGGCCAAGATTGCCGAAGCGCCGCCGGAAACGGCGGGAGCGGCACTGAAACTGACAGCGATGACCCTGATGTCCAAGGTTGGCGGAGCTGCCGGCCCGCTCTACGGCACCGCGTTCCTGCGTGCCGGCACGGCGCTGGGTGAGGCGGCCGAGATTGACTCGGACACACTCGCCGCTGCGTTCCGGGCGGCAAGGGACGGGATTGTGGCCCGCGGAAAGGCCGATTCAGGGGACAAAACGATGGTTGATGCCTGGACTCCCGCCGTTGACGCGGCCGCTTCCGCGGCCGGAGACAGCGACGTCCTCAAGGTCCTGCTGGCCGCTGCGGAGGCTGCCGAAGCGGGGGCCGTCGCTACCGACCCGATGCTCGCGCGCAAGGGCCGCGCCAGCTATCTGGGGGAGCGCAGCATCGGTCATCGGGATCCGGGCGCCGTCTCGACCGCCCTGATCCTGCGCGCGGCCGCCGGGGCTGCCGAATGACGGTCAACCTTGTCGTTGTCTCGCACAGCGAAAAGATTGCCGACGGCGCCGCCGAGCTAGCCGCCCAGATGGCGCCAGATGTGATGATCCTCGCCGCAGGCGGTACCGGCGACGGCAGGATCGGCACCAGCCTCGAGCTGGTCATGGCGGCGCTGGAGCAGGCCGGGGACGCCAGCACCGACGGCATTGTGGTCCTGACCGATCTTGGCTCGGCGGTGATGACAGCCGAATCCGCGGTGGAGTTCCTGGCGGATCCCGGCTTGGTATTGCTGGCCGATGCGCCCCTGGTTGAAGGACTTGTCGCGGCCGCCGTGGCGGCCCAGTCAGGCGCGGATCTGGCGGCCGTGAGGGACGCCGCGGAGGCCGTGTACCGGCCGCCGGCCGCGGGGCAACACCCGCACGGCCACCGGCCGCCGGAGGCGAGCGGTGATTTCGAACTTGTTAACCAGGCCGGTATGCATGCCCGTCCGGCCGCGAAGATTGCCGGCGGCCTGTCCGGCATGGACGCCGAGGTGACCATCAGCGGCGCCGATGGCGCGTCGATGACGGAGCTGATGATGCTCGGGGCGGTGAAAGGTACGGTGCTGCACGTGGAGGCCAGCGGCCCGGATGCCACCCAAGCCGTGGACTACCTGCGCGGACTTATCACTGCTGGCTTCGGCGAACCGTAGACCGGTCGCGGGCCGGGCGGAAGTCAGGCCGGCAACCGGATCCCGGCCGGGTGCAGTTCCGCCAGGCCATCGCTGAGCAGCCCGGACAGCGCGCGTTCGAGTTGCTCCGGAGCGCAATTGAGCCGGTGCAGGGCGGCCAGCGGGATGTCGATTCCGGCCGGTTCGAAGCCAAGGTCGACGGCGGCTTGCGCAAAAAGCTCCGGGTCGACCGGCGACTCTGCGACCCGGAGCACCGCCATTACGGCACCCCTGACCTGGCGGTCAGTTCCGTGCCATGACTGGCCCTTCGGTGTGTACGTCGGCGGCGGCTCCCCGGCTGCGAGCCAGGCGCATGAGCCGCTGACCGGACATTGCCCGCACTTCGGCGACCGCGCAGTGCACACCAGGGCGCCGAGTTCCATCACCGCGGCGTTCCAGCGGACGGAGGACGCGGCGTCGTCCGGCAGCGCCTGCGCGGCAAGCCGGGTCTCTGCGGCGGTGAGCGATGGCGACGGCAGCGCGGCACCGGAAAACAGGCGTGCGTGCACGCGCCGGATGTTGGTGTCCACCACTGTTTCGCGGCTGCCAAAGGCGAACGCCGCGACCGCCGCTGCCGTGTAGCTTCCCACGCCGGGAAGTTCCAGCAGCTCCGGGTACGTGCCGGGAACCTTTCCGCCGTGATCGGTGCCGATGGCTACTGCGGCCGCATGCAGGCGCAGCGCCCGCCGCGGATACCCCAGCCGGCCCCAGGCCCGGACCGCTTCGCCGGCCGGCTCGCCGGCCAGATCGGCCGGCTGCGGCCAGCGCCGCAGCCATTCCTCCCAGACGGGCAGCACACGCACCACCGGGGTCTGCTGCAGCATGATCTCGCTGACAAGTACGCCCCAGGCCGTGCATTCAGCTGCCCGCCACGGAAGGTCCCTTGCGTTCGCGCGGAACCAGGTGTCGAAGACGTTGTGCAGGGCCGCCGGCGAAACGGCCGCAGGAAGGCCAGGCGGGTCCGCGGCAGCAGGGGCGGTGGGGGAATCGGTGAGGGCTTTGATGGATTCAAGCGTAATAGATAAGGGCCACAGTCCGCCCGCGGCGTGGGAGGGCCCGATACCCGGCGCGGGTCTCTAGCCTAGAAGGATGGGCAGGCAAGACAATCCAGGAACTCACGGCTCCCGTCAGGGCGCTTCCGGCAGCGGAGCGGGCTCGGGCCGGAACCGGGCGGGCGCATCGACGCGCAATACCGTCCGCCGGCCTGCCCGGAAACCAGGCAGCGCGGTGTACCGCCGTCGCAGGCTGTTCGTTGGCGCCGCACTCCTGCTCGTGATTGCGCTCGGCCTCGGCGGATTTGCCGCCGCCGCCAGCCTGCTCAACGCCGGGGCGCCCTCCTCGGACGGAGCAGCTGCTGCTTCCGCGCCGGTAGCGACGCCGGCCGGCACTCCGCAGGCCACGGCGTCTCCTTCGGCCACTCCGACGGGCAACGGCTGCGAGCAGAACCTCGTGACTGTCGCGGCGTCCACGGACAAGCCAGCCTACGCGGCAGGCGAAAATCCGTTGCTCACGCTCAAGGTGACGAACGGCAACCGGGTGCCTTGTGAGATCAATATCGGCACGTCCCAGATGGAGTTCCTCGTCACGAGCGGCTCGGACCGGATCTTTTCATCCACCGACTGCCAGTCGGACGCGACCGAACTCGTGAAGACCATCGCGCCGGGTCAGAGTGAAACGGCCAATTTCCCCTGGCAGCGCAACCGCACGGTTCAGGGCTGCGCGCCGATCGAGGCCAAACCGGGCGCCGGCGGCGCCTATTACGTCTTCACCGCCCAGCTGGCGGGAAAGACCAGCCCCAAAGCCGTGTTCCAGCTGAATTAGACCCCGGCGGACCTCACAGGAACCTGTCCAGGAGACTTGCCTCGGCCATCCGGCTGAGTCCCTCGCGGACCGTCCGGGCACGCTGGTCGCCGATGCCATCGACGGTCATCAGGTCATCAATCGTGGCCGCCATCAGGAACTGCAGGCCGCCGAAGTGGTCCACCAGGCGGTCGGCGACGGCCTTCGGCACGGCCTTCAACCCGGAAAGCAGCCGGTAGCCGCGCGGCTGGACCACGGCGTCGAGGTTGGCCTCGCCGCCCGCGAAGCCAACGATCCCGGCAATTTTTCCCAAGTCGATCAGCTCGGTGGGGCCAAGGTTCACCAGCGCCTTCACCGCCTGGTCGATGTCCTCTGCAGAAGTGTCCGGGCCTGAGTAATCCCGGATGATCACATCACTGCCCGGGCCGCGTCCCACCGTCAGCTCGTCCAGCTGGAGCGAGAGCAGCCGCCCGTCCTCGCCGAGCTCCAGCACGTACTGCGAAATCTCCTCGGAAATCCGGCGCACCATCTCCTGGCGCTGCAGCGTCACCGCCACATCGCGGACGGTCACCATTGCCTCGATTTCCAGGGCGGAGAGCGAACTGGTCACCTGGTCCAGTCGCGAGCGGTAGCGCTCCAAGGTAGCCAGGGCCTGGTTGGCGCGGGCCAGGACCTTCTCCGAACCTTCCAGCACGTGCCGCAGCCCGTTGACATACAGCGCGATGATTTGCATGGACTGGCTCACCGAGATCACCGGCACGCCGGTCTGGATCGCGACGCGCTCAGCGGTCCGGTGCCGGGTCCCGGACTCCTGGGTTTCGATGCTGGAATCCGGGACCAGCTGCACGGCCGCGCGCAGAATGTTGCTGGCGTCCTTGTCGCAGATGATGGCACCGTCCATCTTCGCCAGTTCGCGCAGCCGGGTGGGGGAAAAATCGATGCCGATGTCGAATCCGCCCGAACAGATTGACTCGATGGTCCTGTCGATGCCCAGCACGATCAGGGCCCCGGTCCGGCCGCGAAGGATGCGTTCCAGTCCGTCGCGAAGTGCGGTGCCCGGTGCCACTCGGCCCAGCGTAGCCTTGAGCGAATCTTCCGGGCTCCGAGCCATAGATTTTCCCTTCAAAGGTGCAGGTCTCAGCCCGCAAGTGCGCCGGTTTCCAGTGTTGGCCGGCAGGATCAAAAGTACTCGGTTTCCCGCTCCCACCATAGTAGAGGCAAAGGGAGCCAAGTTCCGCACGGACAAGCCCCAAAGTGGTCCATTGCGACGCGCGTGGGACCGCCCGAAGAACGCCCCCCCCGGGCCATATCCCGGACCGGCATATTTGGCCCACGGTTCGACCGTTTCGACCCGGGGCTGCACCCGCTTCGCGGCGGCAGCCCCGGCTGCGATAAACTTGGACCCTTGGGTGAACCGTCGGGCGGCCCGCCGCCCCCGGCACACATCGCACCACGCCGAAATCCCAACAGAATCACCCGCGATCCCACCGGCCCAGCCGGGCCCGGCAGGCCCGGGGGCGCCACCACCAACGCCGCAGCGAAAGTAGCATCGTGTCTCAAGAAGTCCTTAGCCCCGCCCGAGTCCAGGAGATTCACAAGCAGGCGGCCCGGCGTCGGACTTTCGCGGTCATTTCGCACCCCGACGCGGGTAAATCCACGCTGACCGAGGCGCTCGCGCTGCACGCAAAGGTGATCGGCACTGCCGGCGCCTCCAGCGGCAAGGCCAACCGCAAGGAAACCGTCTCGGACTGGATGCAGATGGAAAAGGACCGCGGTATCTCGATCAGCTCCGCGGCGCTGCAGTTCTCCTACCGGGACACCGTGATCAACCTGCTGGACACCCCCGGCCACGCCGACTTCTCCGAGGACACCTACCGGGTGCTGGCCGCCGTAGACTGCGCCGTGATGCTTGTGGACGCCGCCAAGGGCCTGGAAACCCAGACGATGAAGCTCTTCGAGGTCTGCAAGCAGCGCAACCTGCCGATCATCACGGTGATCAACAAATGGGACCGCCCCGGCCTGGACTCGCTGGCGCTAATGGACGAAATCACCGAGCGCACCGGCCTGAAGCCGATGCCGCTGACCTGGGCCGTGGGCATCTCCGGTGACTTCCGCGGTGTCTGGGACCTGCGCAATGACCGTTTCGCCCAGTTCAAGCGAAACAATTCCGGCGCCAACATCGCGCTTACCGAATACTTCACGCCGGAGGCGGCCGCGGCCAGCCAGGGCGAGGACTGGTCCAACGCCGTCGATGAGGCCGGGCTGGTGATCGAGTCCAACCTGGAGTTCGACATCGACGCCTTCCACGCCGGAGAGGCGACCCCGATCCTTTTCAGCTCCGCAGCGCTGAACTTCGGCGTCAAGGAGATCCTTGATGCCCTCGTGGACTTCGCCCCGCCCGCGGCCCCGCGGCCCGACGTTGACGGTGCCCCGCGGGCCGTCGACGCGCCCTTCGCCGGATTCGTCTTTAAGGTCCAGGCCGGCATGAACAAGGCGCACCGGGACCACGTCGCCTTCATCAGGGTCTGCTCCGGCGTTTTCGAACGTGGCATGGTGGTGACCCAGGGGCGGACCGGCAAGTCCTTCGCCACCAAGTACGCCCAGCAAGTCTTCGGCCGGGAGCGCGAGGTAATCGACGAGGCATTCCCCGGTGATGTTGTGGGCCTGGTGAACGCCTCCTCGTTGCGGGTCGGGGACAGCCTGTTTGTCGAGAAGCCGGTGGAGTTCCCCGCGATCCCGCTGTTCGCCCCGGAGCATTTTCAGGTGGCGCGGTCCAAGGACCCCAGCCGTTTCAAGCAGTTCCGCCGCGGCATCGAACAGCTTGAGCACGAGGGCGTTATCCAGGTGCTCCGTTCGGACGTCCGCGGCGACCAGGCCCCGGTGCTGGCCGCCGTCGGGCCCATGCAGTTCGAGGTAGTTGAAGACCGGATGGCGCACGATTTCAGTGCGCCGATGCGGCTGGAACGGCTGCCGTACTCGATCGCCCGGATTTCGACGGCGGACGCCATGCCGGCGCTGGCCAACGTCCCCGGGGCCGAGGTGCTGCTGCGCTCCGATGGCGAATACCTGGCCTTGTTCAACGACGTCTGGGCCCTGCGCCGGATCGAAAAGAACCACCCGGACCTGACACTGCTGCCGATCGGCACGCACAACCCCGCCAAGTAGCTGCCGGCACCGCGTGCGTGCGTGGCAGGATGATCCGCCGCAGGTCTTCCTGAATCACCTTTCCGCGGTATCATAAGTAACCTTGCTAATGATGCGGGCGCCCCACCTTTCGGCTTTTTGGACTGATCCGCGCGATTTCGTCGGCGGGCCCCGCACTTTAAGGGACAACGAACACTCTTTGACTGACTACAACAGAAAACTCGGCATGGAACCAGGCTTCCTGCTGAGCGGCCGCTACCGGATCCAAGCCCTCATCGGCACGGGAAGCCAGTCCACCGTGTACCGAGCCCATGACGAACTCCTGCAGCGGGAAGTGGCAGTCAAACTCTTCCGGGACGACGCGGATGATCTTGAACATACCCGCCGGCAGGGGCAGGAGGTCCGCATCCTCGCGGGGATGGGCCACCACGCCCTGGTGACGCTGTTCGACGCCGGCGCGGACCTCAGCGACCCGGAGGCGCGCCTCACCTACCTCGTGATGGAACTGGTCCGCGGACCGGACCTGCGCCACCGTGCCGCCCAGGGGCCGCTCTCCGCTGCACACATGGCCCTGATCGGCCACGACCTGGCGGACGGACTCTCCTACATTCATCATCACGGGATTGTGCACCGCGATGTAAAGCCGGCCAATATCCTGCTGGTCGATTACAGCAACGACGACAGGCGCCCCCGGGCCAAGCTCAGCGACTTCGGTGTTGCCGTGATGACGGGCAGCGGACCCGTGGGCGACGACTCCGGAACCTCCGGGACGCCCGCTTACCTGAGCCCGGAGCAGGCTGCCGGTGAACCGGCCGGGCCGCTCAGCGATGTATATTCCCTCGGACTGGTGCTGCTCGAAGGGTTAACCGGAAAGATGGCGTACCCCGGTGCCCCCATCCAGTCCGCCGTCGCGCGGCTGCTCCACGACCCGGACATCCCCGAAGAACTTGCCCCCATCTGGACGTCGCTGCTGTCCTCCATGCTTGCCCGGGACCCGGCGGATCGGCCGCCGGCCCGGGAGGTTTCCCTCGCGCTGCGCCAGGAAGTCATCAACGGCGCGGCCCGCCACCGCCTGGAGGCAGCCCCCGGCGGGACCGGCGAGGAAGCCAGGATGCGCGCGGTGGAGCGCTACCGGATCCTCGACACGCCGTCCGACGGTGCCTTCGACCGGATCGCACGCCTCGCGGCACGGATGTTCGCCGTGCCCGTGGCGATCGTGAGCGTGGTGGACCACGACCGGATCTGGTTCAAGGCCCATCACGGCACTGACGTTACGCAGATTGGCCGCGACCCGGGGCTGTGCGCCTCCGCGATCCTGCAGGACGAAACCTGGATCGTGGAGGACGCCACCCGGGATCCCCGCAGCCTCGCCAACCCCCTGGTGGCGGGCGAGTTCGGCCTGCAGTTCTACGCCGGAGTCCCGCTGCGCACCCCCGACGGCTACAACCTGGGCACCTTCTGCATCTTGGACCGGGAACCCCGGGTGTTCAGCGCCGCCGATACACGTGCGCTGGAGGACCTGGCAGCGATCGTGATGAATGACCTGGAGATGCGGTTGCAGAGCAGGGAAGCGATCGCCAGTTAGCAGGTATTAGCGCCAGCCGGCACGGAGCGCCAGTTCCAGCTCAAACCGCGCCTCGGGGTCCTCCAAGGCGTCGCCGAACAACTCGCGCAGCTGCGCCGCCCGGTACCCCACCGTCTGCGGGTGGATGCCGAGCTCTGCGGCCACCGGACCACGCTGGCCCCAGTGCCGCAGCCAGGACAGCAGCGTCTCCGCGAGCCGCTCCCGCTGCGCCGGGCGCAGCCCCTCCAGCGGCGCCAGCCTGCGGTTGGCCAGTTCTGCGATTGCTGAGGGCTCCGCCCCGAGGATCACCTCGGCCAAATGCTCGTCCGCCCAGATGGGCGGGTCCTCCGGGCCGTCCCGGGGCTGCAGGACCGAGGCAGCGAGCACTGCCAGACGCAGCGAATCGGGGACTTTCTCCCAGCTCCCGGCGGGCCCAACCGCCGCCCCGCGGCCACGCAAGGCCTTCTCAAGGTCCGCCCGCGCGGAGGGTGACTGCCGGGCCGGAACCAGGGCAACGGCGTCGGTCTCGCGTTCGATCACAAGTGTTCCGGCGCCCAGCCTCAGCCGCAGCCCCGCGGCCCGGTCCACCGGCAGGGTCACCACCACCATCCGCTGCGGCAACGACCAGTCCGCCATCGCAGCAGTCTGGCGCAGTGCCGCCTCATCCGCCTGTCCCAGCAGGAGCAGGTCGAGCAGTTCGGTGCGCCGGCGGTCCACCGCGCCGGCACGTTCCGATTGTTCAAAGGCGTAGGCTTCGGCGCTGACGGCGGACAGTTCGTCGATGTAGGCCAGGATCGATTCACCCAGGTCCACCACCACGCTCTGGCCAAGGTGGTGTTCCACCGAAACCCTGGACATCTCGCGGAAGGTGACCCGGGCCCCCATCCGGTAGGCGCTCAGCAGCGCGTCCATGCTCCGTCCCTGCCGGAACTCCCCGCTCCCCAGCCCTGCCACGAGTTGCCTGCTCTCCTCCGAAAGGGCAGGCAGCCGGGTTGCCGGCAACTGCAGGAAGCGCTCCAGTGCCGCGGCCACCCCCCGGCGCAGCCCGCGGCCGAAGCGGCCTTCAATCGGCCTGGCGTAGGCCGGAACAAGCTGCGGCACGGCGTCGATGATGGCCTCGACAATTCCCGGCATCATCGGCCGGAGCACGTCACTGACCTCACGCGGCAAGGCCAGCCACGGCGGATCGGCAGCGGAAGCGGGAGTGCCCGACGGGGCTGTATTCATGGGCCTGGTTCCAATATGTTGTTGCGGGGAGACAGTTTATCTACTTCGATCGTATGCCTAGGGTGAAGAAGTATGACCGCCACTGACATAAGCTTGATACATGATCCGGCTCCGTAAGCTGGCGCGCGCCGCATCTCTACTGACCACCCCCCTAGCTCCAGAAGACATTCTGTCGCTGTTCAATCCTGTGTTTTCCGCCCGCCAACTGCGCGGTGTGGTCACTCGGGTGGTTCCAGAAACGGCCGATTCCGCCACAATTTTCTTCCGTCCCGGCCGCGGCTGGCAAGCACACCTCGCCGGCCAGTGGGCCCGCATTGGCGTCGAGCTTGACGGCGTCCGCCACTGGCGCTCGTATTCGCTCAGCGCCCCCGCCGGCAAGGACCCGGCCATCACCGTCAGTGACATGGGTGCCGTCTCCGGCACTTTGGTGCGCCACACCAAGCCCGGCGACGTTCTCTTCCTGGCGCCGCCGCAGGGTGACTTCGTGTTACCGGAGCACCCGAGGCCACTGCTGATGCTTACTGCCGGGAGCGGAATCACCCCCGTTATGTCGATGATCCGCACCCTCGTGCCGCACCGGCCCGACTCCGACGTTGTCCTCATTCACACGGCCCGGACCCCGGCGGATGCCATCTTCCGCGAAGAATTGGCCGAACTCGCGGACCAGTTCCCCAATTTCCAGGTCACCAACTGGTTCACCGGCGAACGTGGACGGCTGGATTTCACGTCGACGGCCGAGCTGGACGGACTTTGCCCGGATTGGCGCCAGCGCGCCGCTTACGCCTGCGGCCCCGAAAGCTTCCTGGACGACGCCGAGGCGCTCTGGGAAGCTGAGGCCGCCACCGCGGTGGCACAGCCGGAAGCCAGCCTCACGATCGAACGCTTCAGCACCAAGCTGGCCGGCGGTTCAGGGCACGACGGCGGATTGGTCACCTTCGAGGCGTCGGACCGCGAAGTCGAAGCCGGCGGCGACACTCCGCTGCTCGACGTCGGCGAGGATGCCGGCGTCCTAATGCCCAGCGGGTGCCGGATGGGCATCTGCCACAGCTGCCTCATCCCGCTCCGGGCCGGCCAGGTCCGTGACCTGCGCACGGATGAAGTCCATGGCGAGCCCGGCCAACTAATCCAGACGTGTGTTTCGGCAGCCGCCGGACCCGTTAACCTCGACCTCTGAGGAGTACCACAGCATGACGATTGTTTCTGACAAGCAGGACCTGTCCGAGGACGCTCCCCAGGGCGCCAATGACTCTGCCAAGGCGCCCGCTTCCGTGAAGACGCGGCCCGGTGCCCTCGCCGAGTCCGGCAGCCCGACCGTTCGGCCGCCGGCCGCCGCGCACCTCTCCGATGAGCAGGTCGCGGAGCTCGGCCGTGAACTCGACGCGATCAAGGACGACATCCTTGCCAAGCGCGGGGCGTCCGATGCCGCCTACATCCGCCGTATGATCAAGATCCAGCGCGGACTGGAGATCTCCGGCCGGGCCGCCCTGCTGGTGAGCAAGAACAAGGCAGCCTGGGTCACCGGAACCACGCTGCTGAGCTTCGCCAAGGTCCTGGAAAACATGGAGCTGGGGCACAACATCCTGCACGGCCAGTGGGACTGGATGCGGGACCCGGACATCCACTCCACCACCTGGGAGTGGGACTTCGTTACCCCGGCGCGCGCCTGGCAGCACACCCACAACGACCTGCACCACCGCTGGACCAACGTCATCGGCAAGGACAACGACGTCGGATACAACCTGCTGCGTATGGACGCCCAGCAGGAATGGAAGCCGTTCAACCTCGGCAACCCGGTGTACAACGCACTGCTGGCACCGGTCTTCGAGTGGGGCATCGCGATCTACGATCTTGAGCTGCAGGATTACAAAGAGGGCAAAAAGTCCAAGGAAGCCCTCACCAAGGACCTCAAGGCGCTGGGCCGCAAGGCCCTCAAGCAGTTCACCAAGGACTACGCGGCCACGCCCGCCGTCGCCATGCTGACCGGCTCCGGCAAGCAGGCGCTCTACGGCACCCTGACCGCGAACGCAGTTCGAAACGTCTGGGCCCACGCGGTTATTTTCTGCGGGCACTTCCCCGACGGGACCGACACCTTCACCGAAGAAATGGTCGAAGGTGAGACCCGCGGCGACTGGTACGTGCGGCAGATGATCGGCTCCGCCAACATCTCCGGCTCCAAGTTTATGCACCTGATGACCGGCAACCTCTCGCACCAGATTGAGCACCACCTTTTCCCGGACATCCCGTCCAACCGCTACGCGGAGGTGGCCCCGAAGGTGCAGGAGATCTGCAGGCGCTACGGCCTGCCGTACACCACCGGCCCGATCTGGAAGCAGGTCGGCTCCACCTGGGCCAAGGTCTTTAAGCTCGCTTTGCCGCCCAAGAAGGCCTAGCTCAACCGATCCGACTGAAGCAGGGGGGCCCGCCGTACCGGTGGGCGCCCCTGCTGCGTGTTGTGGCCGGTGCTCCGTCCCAGTGGCCTGCCCGGACGGCCCGGCGGGGCCGGGAAGTGCGCGGATTCCGGCCAGCGCCAGGCCCGCGGGTGTCCGCAGCCGGGCGGGAACGTCGCGACGGTCCGGGTGTCAGTCTCTGGCCGCCACCCCAAGCACGTGCGCCAGCGGCGGGTTGCCCGGCAGGACCGAGAAACCGAAGCGCTCAAGCCCCTGGACTGTAAACCCCGCCCGGGCGATGCCGCCAACGGTGTCCCGGTTCGGGTGGCAGCCGCCCGCCAAACGGCTCCACAACGGCGTAATCAGGTCCTCAGCGGCAGCAAGCACCCGGTGCGCCGAGCGGACGTGCTCGTAGAACAGCAGCAGCCCGCCCGGCCGCAGGACCCGAACCACCTCCGCCAGGGCAACGGACTGGTCCGCGACGCTGCACAGCACCAGGCTGGAGACCACAACGTCGACGGAGGCATCCGCCGCGGGCAGCGACTCCGCCACGCCGTCCTGCACCATGACCGGCACGGATGCGTTGCGGGCGGCGTTCCGGGCCAGCTCCCGGAGGGTGGGGTCCGGTTCGAGGGCCAGCACGGTTCTCACAGCGGAGGGATAGAACTCGAAGGTGGCACCGTAGCCGGCCCTGATTTCGATGACGACGCCGCGTGCCGCTGCCACGAGGCGCCGCCGGTGGTCCGCTGCGCCGCGGGCGTCCATCCGCGGACCGACGCGGGCGAAAGATCGTCCGAACGATCGGCTGGGTGGGCTCGTCTCGGGCATGTGGCCTCTTTTCCGGTCAGCTGACCTCAATTACTCCCATCATTCCCAGGTCCTCATGGTCCAGGATGTGGCAGTGGTAGACAGAGCGGCCGCTAAAGTCACGGAACGCGATCCGGACCGTGGCCCGCCCGTTCGCCCGCACATTCACCACGTCCCGCATGATAACGCCCTCGACTGCCTGGCCGTTGTCCTCGATGAGCTGCATCGGCCACACATGGAGGTGGAAAGGGTGGTCCATGGGGCTGGTGTTGACCAGCGTCCATTCCTCCACGCTTCCGGCCGGCACTACTGTATCGGTGCGGGAGCCGCTGAATTCGCGGCCGTTGATGCTGAACCCCATCATGCCGGACGGCCTTCCTTGTCCCATGCCCATGCCCATGGCCAGGAGCAGCTGCCGGCGCGCGGTGACGGTGGCCGTTCGGAGGTCCTCCGGCGCCGGCCGGGGCGGGACCGCAGCGGGCGCGTCCGCGGATTCGCCGCTGACCCGAAAGACGGCCAGCGCCGCCGGCCCGCGGCCGGTAAGCGGCCCCTGCCGCATCATGCCAGGCATACTGCCACGGTTGTAGGGAAGCGCCTGTAAAACGGTGTCGCCGGCAGTTGCCGTCACCAGCAGGTCCGCCCGGTTTCCCGGCGCCAGCAGGAGTTCCTCAACTCTGCCGGGCACGGGGGACCGTCCCGAATCCATGCCAATCAGGTCCAGCCGCTGGCCGTCCAGCCGGAGCCGCAGGAAGCGGGCGGCGCAGGCGTTGATAATCCGCCAGCGTTCCCGTTCGCCCGGGCGGGCGGTGAGCAGCGGGTTGCGTTGACCGTTGAGCAGGAGTAATTCGCCTTCCCGGCCCGCCATCCGCTCCGGCTGCGACACAGCGGCGACGCTGCCGGCGCTGTCCAGGGTGGTGTCCGAGACCAGCAGCACCCGGTCCGCGCTCACCGGGATGGTCCCGGAGTCCTCGACGATAATCGCACCGAAAAGACCGGCGAAGATCTGCCCGGCCACCGTGCCATGGTGATGCGGGTGGTACCAGTACACGCCCGGCGGATGGTCCGGAGGCAGCCGGTAGCTGTAGTCGAACGCCTCCCCGGGCCTGACGGCGAGAAACACGTTGTCGCCATTGGCTTGCGGGGACACGTGCAGGCCATGGACGTGCAGGTTGGTTGCTTCGTCCAGGCCATTCACCAGCCGGATGGTGAGCTCGTCTCCGGGGCGCAGCCGCAGGGTGGGGCCTGGAGAAGTGCCGTTGTAGCACAGCGCGCTGGCAGGGCGGCCGCCAAGCTCGACTTGGCCGTGCGCGGCTTCAAGGGTGAGTTGCAGCTTGCCGGCCGTGCTGCGAAGTTCCGGGGGGATGCGCAGTCCGGGGCCCTCCGCGTCGGCCATTCCACCGTTCGGTGGCTCGGCGGAAGCCAGGGACCACCACAGCCCGGCTCCGCCTGCCACAGTGGCCGCCGTGCCGAGGCCGCCCAGGAGCAGGGTGCTGCGACGGCTGATTGGCCGCACTAGGATTCCTCGCCGAGGACTTTCACGTTCTCGCGGTACTGTTCCGTGGTGAGCTCGCCCTTGGCAAAACGTTCGTCCAGGATCAGCCGTGCCTGGCTCTTTCCGCCCGGTGTGCCCGGCGTGCCGGGGAAGCCGGGGCCGGCCGGGGGAGTACCCGGCTGGCCATAGCTTGGGGTGCCGTAGTGGCCGGGTTGAGCCGGCCCGCGGCGGCCGGCTCCGCCGCTGAACGTGCGGACCGCGAGCAGCACCAGCGCTGCGATCCCGACCAGCAACAGCGCGCCCCAGAGCCACATCCAGCCGATGCCGTTTCCGTAGTTTCCCATCATGGCCGCTTCCTCTCGCCCCTCGCCCCTCGCCGCTCGCCGCTCGCCGCTCGCCCCTCGCCGCTGTCCTGTCCTGTCCTGTCCTGTCCCCATCGTCGGCCGGATACCGGGCGGCGGCTAGGGTCCAAAGTCGCTTCCTGAGGGTCTTGCTGCGTTGCTGCCCGGTTACTTCGTCAGGGTGTGCTGCAGGCGGGATAAGCGCCTGCGGAGATCCAGCGGCGACTCAGCGGGAACGACTCAGCTGATCAGCAGGCTCAGCGCCTCGGTCAGGTGCCCGACTTCCCGCACCGAGAAGCCCGCGGGCACCGGTCCGGGGCCATTGGGGCTGGCCGGCACCACGGCATGGGTAAAGCCCAGCCGGTGGGCTTCCTGGATCCGCTGGTTGATCCCGGGGACGGCGCGGACCTCGCCGGCCAGTCCCACTTCACCAAAGGCGATGAGCCGCTGCGGCAGGGGTTTTTTGGCTTTCGCCGAGGCCACGGCCAGCGCGACGGCGAGGTCGGTGGCGGGTTCACTGAGCTTCACGCCGCCAACTGTCGCCACGTAGGAATCGTCCTTGTTCAGCAGGCAGCCGGCCCGCTGCTGGAGTACGGCCAGCAGCATGGCCACCCGGGAACTGTCGAGTCCGCTAGTGGCCCGGCGGGGTTGGGCACTGGAGCTTTCTGCCAGCAGGGACTGCACCTCCGCGAGCAGGGGCCGGCGCCCTTCCAGGGTCACGGTGATGCAGGTGCCCGAGACCGGCTCCTTGGTCCGCGAGACGAAGAGCCCGCTCGGGTCGGCCAGGCCTTCGATCCCGTCTTCGTTCAGGTCGAAGCAGCCGACGTCGTCCGTGGGCCCGTACCGGTTCTTGACGGCCCGCAGCAGCCGCAGCCGGGAGTGTCGTTCGCCTTCAAACTGGCACACCACGTCGACCAGGTGCTCGAGCAGCCGGGGTCCGGCGATCGAGCCGTCCTTGGTCACATGGCCGACCAACAGGGTGGTCATGTTGCGGCGTTTGGCGGCGGCGATCAGGGAGGCTGCGACCTCCCGGACCTGCGAGACACCGCCGGCGCTGCCTTCGACATCGGCGCTGCTGAGTGTCTGCACGGAGTCCACGATCAGCAGCCGCGGCTCCAACTTCTCGACCTGCCCCAGGGCTTGGCCGAGGTCCGTCTCGGCGGAGAGATACAGGGATTCGGCGACGGCGTCGATGCGGTCCGCGCGCAGCTTGACCTGCGCTGCGGATTCCTCGCCCGTGATGTAGAGGACATCCTGTGCGGTGCGGGCAAACTTGGCGGCAACGTCCAGCAGCAGGGTTGACTTGCCGACGCCGGGTTCGCCCGCCAGCAGGATCACGGCGCCAGGGACCAGCCCGCCGCCGAGCACACGGTCCAGTTCATCCACCCCGGTGGGCAGGAAGGCAGCGGTGGTGGCATCCACTTCGGAGATCCGGCGGGCCGGTTCCAGCACGCTGGTGGCCGCCGTTGTGCGCGCCACGGCGCCGCCGGTTTCCTCAACGGTGCCCCAGGCCTGGCACTCGCCGCAGCGGCCCACCCACTTAGCGGTGGTCCAGCCGCATTCCGCGCATTTGTAGCCCGGCGCCTTGGTGGCGCGGGAAGTCTTGGTAGCCATTGCTCCACCTTATCGGCGCCCTGTGACAAGCACGCTTCCGCGCCGCGGCGACTACAGCGGCCAATACCGCGGCGACTACAGCGGCGGAAGGATGTCCCGGGCTTCCCCGGAGTCGACCCCGGCCGCCTCAAGCAGGTCCACCATCAGCGGACGGAACAGCATCACCACCGTTTCGCCTTCCAGCCGCTGCACATCCAGCAGCCGCGGGTGCAGGCGCCCGGCAATTTCCCGTAATTCCGTCCGGGCCGTCCGCAAGTGGGCGCGGCGGACGCCGTCGTGCACTTCGGCCAGGCCCAGGGAGAGTTCGTCGACGGCATCGGCCGTGTCATGCAGGACCTCGGCGATGTTCTGCGTCGCCTCGTCGGACAGGGCCGCATGATTGATGGCGCTGGTCAGGCGGCGGGCAAAGACGCGGCTGTTACGCAGTGCCAGGTCGATGTAGTCGAGCGACTGTTCCATCTGGTCCAGCTCGTCCCGGTGCCTGCGGTAGGCCGGCGACAGGGTCGCCACCTCGCCGGAGGACCGCAGGGTCTGCCGCATGGCATCGACGAGCGGCTGGCAGTTCCGGCCCCGGATCAGCGCATGCCATGCCTGGGTCGCGTCGCTGGAACTCAGCGCAGAGCCGCATTCGCGCAACACCTCGGCGAGTTCGTGCAGGAGTTTCCTGACGTCGTTGCGGGGTTCCCGGCGCGGGTCCTTCGGGATCAGGATGGTCACCAGGAGGGCAAACACCCCTCCAACAACGGCGTCGAGGCTGCGGGTAAACGGTCCTCCGTCGGGCGCCGGCAAAAGGACCACCAGCAGGGACTGCAGCCCCAGCTGGGTGGTGAAAATGGTGCCGCTGTCCAGGAACCTTGCCAGCAGGATCGAGAACAGCAGCACAACGGCGGCCTGCCAGATCCCGGCGCCCAGCCAGTGCAGCAGCAGGTCGCCGACGACGATGCCGATGGTGCAGCCGAGGCCGACCTCGATCACGCGCCGCAGCCGGGGGTCGCGGGAAAAGCCCAGCGAGATCAGGGATGACGTCGCAGCGAAGAGCGGGCCGCTGTGGCCCAATACGTATTCGGCGAAGGCGTAGGCGCCGACGGCGCAGCCCGTCATCTGAATGGCCGGCACCAGGGAGTTCCGGCTGCGGACCAGGCCGGTGCGGACCCTGCCGCGCAGGAACCGGGAGCTTGCGGAAAGTCCAATAGCGGGGGCCATGCGCTCCAGTCTAGAGGGCCGTTGAGCGTCCGGTCCGTCGGGGCCGGCCCCTACGACTGCGACGACGCCAGCGCAATGGGCCCCGGCGGATGTAAGCCAATGTCCCGGCGTCGTTAACCTTGCGTTCACCTTGGGCGGCAATTCTCTTCACTTGGGGCGCCTACCTTCGATAAAGGTACAAACCGTACGCATCTTTGACCGGGCTTCTCCCGCCCGGCACGCACAGAAGAATCCCTGGAAGGGGTACATCTCAGTGAAGGCACTCCGTTTCGGCCGCAACGCGGCTATCGCTGTCATCGCCGTTGGCGCTCTCGCGCTGACCGCATGTGGTTCGGACAACGCAACCGGCACCGCCCAGTCCGCCGCTCCGTCCGCTTCGGGCCCCAAGGTTACGGGCACCCTGACGGGTATCGGTTCCTCCGCGCAGGGCGCTGCCATGGATGTGTGGAAAACCAGTTTTGCCTCGGCAAACCAGGGCGCCACGGTGCAGTACTCCCCGGACGGTTCCGGTGCCGGCCGCAAGGCCATCCTGGACGGCTCCGCGCAGTTCGCCGGCTCCGACGCCTACCTCAAGGACGATGAGCTTGCCTCGTCCAAGACCCAGTGCGGTCCCGAGGGTGCGCTGAACATCCCCGTTTACATTTCCCCCATCGCGGTCGCCTACAACCTCCCCGAGGTCAAGGAACTGAAGCTGGACGCCCCGACTGTCGCCAAGATCTTCCGCGGTGAAGTGGCCAAGTGGAACGACCCGGCCATCGCCGCACTGAACCCGGACGCGACGCTCCCTGACCTCAAGGTCACCCCGGTGCACCGCTCGGATGACTCCGGCACCACGTCCAACTTCACGGATTACCTGGCCGCGGCCGCTCCCGAGGCCTGGACCGACAAGGCTGCCGGAATCTGGCCGGCCGCCCTGCAGGGCGAAAACGCCAAGGGCACCTCAGGCGTCGTGAAGACCGTCACGGACACCCCCGGCGCCGTAACCTACGCCGATGACTCCGCAGTAAGCGGCAAGCTCGGCACCGCGCAGATCAAGGTGGGCGGTTCGTTCACCAAGATCTCCGCCGACGCCGCGGCCAAGGCCGTCGACGCCGGTACTCCGGTTGCGGGGCGCAACGCCAGCGACCTGTCCATCAAGCTTGACCGCAAGACCACGATCGAAGGCGCCTACCCGATCGTGCTCGTGTCCTTCCACGTTGTCTGCACCAGCTACGAAAAGCAGGAAACCGTGGACCTGGTCAAGGCCTTCGAGAAGTACGTAGTCTCCGACGCCGGCCAGAAGGCCGCCGCCGAGTCCGCAAAGTCCGCCCCGCTGTCCAAGACGCTCCAGGACAAGGCCCTCAAGTCCATTGAGGCCATCAAGGTCAAGTCCTAGGGATCTTCTGCGCTGGCAGGCATAGTGGAAACACCAGCCTGATAATGGTTCCCTGCCCTGTTACGGCTGTCATCGACGGCCGTAACAGGGCAGGGAACCAATGTGTTTATCCGACGTACACACAGATCTGAAGGATCGTGAAGTGACCACCACCTCCCTGACCACGTCCCGGGGCGCAGGCCGCGCCGGCGACAAGGTCTTTTCCGCAGCCACCTTGGCCGCCGGGTGCCTGATCCTGGCCGTGCTCTTCGGGGTAGCGCTTTTCCTCGTTATCCAGGCTATCCCTGCCCTCGTGGCCTCCCCGGACAAGATCCAGGGCGGCGAAGGCTTCTTCCCGTACATCTGGCCGATCGTGATCGGCACGCTGATCGCAGCCGCTATTGCCCTGGTGATCGCCACCCCGGTAGCCATCGGCGTCGCTCTCTTCATCTCGCATTTCGCGCCGCGGCGCTTCGCCGCCCCGCTCGGTTACCTCATCGACCTGTTGGCCGCCATCCCTTCGGTGGTCTACGGCGCCTGGGGTGCGGCGTTCCTGTCCGGCACCATGACGCCGGTGTACCAGTGGCTGGCCAAGAACGCAGGCTGGCTGCCCATCTTCGAAGGCCCGGCGTCGGCAACCGGAAAGACCATCCTGACGGCCGGAATCGTCCTGGCGGTTATGGTGCTGCCGATCATTGCGTCCCTGACCCGCGAAATCTTCCTGCAGACCCCCAAGCTGCACGAGGAGGCGGCGCTGGCGCTCGGCGCCACCCGGTGGGAAATGATCAAGATGACGGTACTGCCCTTTGCCCGCCCTGGCATCATCAGCGCGATTATGCTCGGTCTCGGCCGCGCCTTGGGCGAAACGATGGCGGTGGCCCTCGTCCTGTCCTCCGGCGCCCTGACCGCCAGCCTGATCACCTCCGGAAACCAGACCATCGCTGCTGAAATCGCGCTGAACTTCCCGGAAGCCAGCGGATTGAAGGTCAGCACGCTCATCGCGGCAGGCTTGGTTCTCTTCGTTATCACCCTCGGCGTGAACATGATCGCCCGCTGGGTCATCATCCGGCACAAAGAATTCTCGGGAGCCAACTAAATGACCGCCACCCTGACCCCCGTCAAAAAGCGTTCGGCCCTCACCAAGGGCCAACTGCCAAAATGGGCGCCGTACCTGGTGCTTGGCATCGCCCTGGTTCTCGCCGCTGCCGTGATGGCCCTGATCGGATTCAACGCCTTCGGGTGGGGACTCGTCTCGGCCATCCTCTTCGCTGCCGGTCTTGTCGGATGGAGCGCCGCCGTCGAGGGATCCCGTAAAGCCAAGGACAAACTGGCGACCTGCCTGGTGGTGGGCTCGTTCCTGATCGCCCTGCTCCCGCTGATCTCCGTGATCTGGACGGTTCTTGTTAACGGGCTGCCGGGCCTGCTGGACCCGGGGTTCCTGACGACGTCGATGAACGGCGTAACGGGCGCCTTCGACAACAAGACCGTCGAGGAAGGCGGACCGGTTGTTGGCGGCATCTACCACGCGCTGCTCGGCACCATCCAGATCACCCTGCTGGCGACGGTCATCTCGGTGCCGGTGGGCCTCCTGGCCTCGGTCTACCTGGTGGAATACGGCAACGACCGGACCGTGGCGAAAGCCATCACTTTTTTTGTTGACGTTATGACCGGCATTCCGTCCATTGTTGCGGGCCTCTTCGCGGCGGCGTTCTTCTTCGCGGTGATGGGCCCCGGCACCAAGACCGGTGCCGTCGCCGCCGTCGCGCTCTCCGTCCTGATGATCCCCGTGGTGGTCCGCTCCAGTGAAGAGATGCTCAAGATCGTCCCCAACGAGCTTCGGGAGGCGGCCTACGCCCTCGGGGTCCGCAAGTGGCGGACCATCCTGAAGGTCGTTATCCCGACGGCGATCTCCGGCATCGCCTCCGGCGTCACCCTCGCCATCGCCCGGGTGATTGGCGAAACCGCACCGATCCTGGTCACCGCCGGATTCGCGACCGGCATCAACAGCAACGTGTTCGGCGGCTGGATGGCCTCGCTGCCAACCTTCATCTACACCCAGATCCTGAACCCGACCTCGCCGTCGAACCCGGATCCGTCCTCACAGCGCGCCTGGGGCGCCGCCCTGGTCCTCATCATCCTGGTGATGCTGCTGAACCTCGGAGCCCGCCTGGTTGCCCGTATCTTCGCACCCAAAGCCGGACGCTAGGCTGCTATGGCGGCCCCATTCTTCTTCCCGTACCTCCAGCAAGTGAAGGAACATCATGTCTAAGCGCATCGACGTCAAGGACCTGAACGTCTACTACAGCAAATTCCTGGCCGTCGCAGACGTTAGCATCAACATCGAACCCAAATCCGTGACGGCTTTCATCGGACCGTCCGGCTGCGGCAAATCCACTTTCCTGCGCACCCTGAACCGGATGCACGAGGTGATCCCCGGAGCCCGCGTTGAGGGCGAGGTGCTGCTCGACGGCGACAACCTGTACGCGCCCGGGGTTGACCCGGTGACCGTCCGCGCGCAGATCGGGATGGTGTTCCAGCGGCCCAACCCGTTCCCCACCATGTCCATCCGCGACAACGTGCTCGCCGGCGTCAAGCTGAACAGCAAAAAGATCTCCAAGGGCGAAGCCGACGCCCTGGTGGAACGCTCCCTGCAGGGTGCCAATCTGTGGAACGAGGTCAAGGACCGGCTGGGTAAGCCCGGCTCGGGCCTCTCCGGCGGCCAGCAGCAGCGGCTCTGCATCGCGCGCGCGATTGCCGTTGAGCCGCAGGTCATCTTGATGGATGAGCCCTGCTCCGCGCTGGACCCGATCTCCACCCTTGCCATCGAGGACCTGATCAACGAACTCAAGGACCAGTACACCGTGGTGATCGTGACCCACAATATGCAGCAGGCCGCGCGGGTGTCTGACAGGACGGCGTTCTTCAACATCGCAGGCACCGGCAAGCCAGGCAAGCTGATCGAATACGGCGACACCCACACCATGTTCAGCAACCCCACCGAGAAAGCCACCGAGGACTACGTTTCCGGCCGCTTCGGGTAAGCGCTCCGCGCGGAGCGCTTACGGCGTCGTTAGGGATTGCCCAGCGGCGAGAGGGACAAGGCGAGCACAAATGCCGTCGCCGCGGTGGCCACCGGAGTCAGCACCCAAAACATCAGGATCCGGATCACCACCTTTCGGTCGGTGGCCCGGAACGCCTGGTTGGTGCCGGAGCCTAAAACGGCGGAGGTGACGGTGTGGGTCGTCGAGATCGGCCAGTACAGGCCGATCGCGCCAATCAACAGGATCGCCGAGCTGAAGAGCTGTGCGATCGAACCGCGCAGCGGATCCATCCGGATCATCCGGTAGCCGATGGTGTAGGAAATCCGCCAGCCGCCTGCCAGGGTGCCGGCGGTCAGCAGGACAGCCGGGAACAGCGCCACCCAGACCGGCATAGCGCCTTCGCCGGCTAGCCCGGACGCCAGCAGCGCAAGGATCAGGACTGCGCCGGTGCGCTGGCCGTCCTGCAGGCCGTGGGCAAAGGCGACGGCGCCGCTGGCGATGCTTTGGGCCCGTCGCGACCGGCCGTTGACGACGTTTGGCGGTGTGTACCGGGCTGCCCACGTCGCCGGCCAGACCAGCAAATAGGCGCCGGCGAAGGCGATTACCGGCGAGAGCAGCAGGGGCAGCACCACCTGGAGGAGCAGGGACGAATCTACGCCGCCGACGTCGTTCCCGCCGAGCGCCGCACTCGCGACACCCGCGCCGGCCAGCCCGCCTACGAGGGCGTGGGTGGATGACGACGGGACGCCCCGCCACCAGGTGTAGATGCCCCACAGCACGGCACTAGCCAGGCAGGCGATCAGGATGCTGAGCCCGTTCACCCCCGGGGGCAGGCGCACCCAGGTCTGGCTGACCCCAAGGGCCAGGGCTGCGCTCAAGGCGGCGCCGATGAAGTTGAAGAACGCGGCCAGCAGCACTGCGACGGTTGGCGTGAGGGCCCGCGTCCGGACCGCTATCGCTACCGCCGCTGAGGCGTCCCTGAAACCGTTCAGGAAAGCGAAAGCCCCGGCGAAAACCACAACCAGGGCAAACAGCATCATCGTCACGTCAGGATTCCTTGACGATGATGCTGCCCACCTGGGTCGCGATCCGGCGCATCTCCCTGCTGACCCCCACCAGCTGCTCGGCGATATCCCGGTTCCGGGCGAAGCGCGCCGGCTTCATTTCGTGAAGCATGTCCGCGACCCAGACCCGGTGGGAGCGCTCGGCGCGTTTGGCGAGGCGGAGGACCTCGATCCAGTAGTCCTCCAGGTCGTTCAGGTTGTCCAGCCTCCGCATGGCGTCCACGGTGAGCTCGGCCTGCCTGCTAATGATCTCCAGCTGGTCCGCGGCGCGTTTGGGCAGGCGGTCCAGCTGGTACAGGGACACGAGGTCAGCGGCTGCATCGAGCTTCTCCATCGCCTCATTCAGGAATCGGGAGAGGGCGTACATGTCCTCGCGGGGAAGCGGGTTCACGAACGAAGTGCGCATATGCGTCAAGAGGGCGAAGTGCAGTTCCGCGGACTTTGCTTCGTGGTTGTGCATGTCCTCGAGAAGCCTGGCGTTTTCACTCGCAGGTGCGCCAAGGATTTCCGAGAGGGTGCCCGTGGCGAGGACAAGCTGGCCGGCAAGTTGGGCGAGGATGTTCAGCCCGGCGGGCTCCTGGGGGAAAAGGCGCAGCTTCACGTGTGAATTCCGGTCTTCGGGAGGGAGGCGCGCGGGGGTAGGGGGCCGGACGTGTGAGGTGAGGAAGACCCGCGCATAAGGAATACATTACCGTCCGCCCGGACAGCCTCGGATAGGCGCCGGCGGGGCTCCGGAATGTGACAGCGCCCCGGGGCGGAAGCGGAGCGCGGCGTCAAACCGGGCATAAAAATGGTGCCGAACCGGAGACGCCTCTCGGCGGTAGGCCGCTCTAGGCGGCTAGATGTTGAAGCCCGGGGGTTTCGCGGTTCGGCACCGCCTTTAGTTTTCTACGTGGCCGGTGACAAGTCAACATTGACAGCCGGTGTGCGGCGTGCTTTTCGGGTGCCGGCCGGCACCCCGCCCCGGCCTAGTCCAGCTCGCCCAGGCGCCATGCGTTGGCGGCGTGTTCGAGGTCCTCGGCCGTTTTGACCAAAAGATGCGAATTGCGCGTCAGCTTGCTCGCGTGGTTCTCGTTGGTGTGCTCAGCACCGTCAGCGAGAGTGGCCTGGCCCAGCGCCACAACGCGGCAGAATGCGGCAGAACGTTCCAGCGCGACGTCGAACTCGCCCTCGAACGCGCCGGAGAGGATGGCGTCCGCCATCGACTTCATTTCCTCGGCTCCTGGCGGCTCCGCGGCGCCGGCCACCACGCGGGCGACCTGGGCGGTGTCTTTGCCGGCTTTGAAGTACACGGAGATCCGCTCGGCGTCCTGGATCGTGGCGGCCCGCAGGGCGTATAGGCGCCAGAGGGCGCCCGGGAGCGAGCGTGCGGGGCTTTCGGCCCACATCTCGGCGATGGCTTCGAGGCCTTGTTCATCGGCGAGCTTCACCAGCCGCTTGGTCACTGCCGGGTCCTCGTTGTCGCGTCCGCGGCGCACGAGTGCCTGGGCTGCAAGATGGGCGGCCTCGGAGACGCGGGCAGGGTCGGCCCCGCCGGCGAAGGGCTCAAAGTCGATGGGGGCGAAGGGCTTCGGCTTGTGATGCCGGTGCGGTCCGGGGGTGCTGGATCCTGCTTGCTCGCTCATGCCACCACGCTACTCCAGTGCTGTCGGGGAATCGAGCGTGTGGGCCCTCGCCGGCCTGTGCCCCCGGCCCACGAACAGGGCACACGACGGCGGCGATCCCGCCCGATGCAAATAATCCGCCCAGGTCTGGGGTACAGTATTAACGTCCAGAAATGGACTGGGCTGATCGGCCCTTGAACAGTGGATTTATCCGCCGTTGAAGGTCGTCAGCTGGGGCCTTTAGCTCAGTTGGTAGAGCATCGGACTTTTAATCCGTGGGTCGTGGGTTCGAACCCCACAGGGCCCACCCACGGAGCAGGCCAGAGGAAATGTCCTCTGGCCTGCTCCTGTCTTAAGACCGCAGCAGGGGGCCGGCGGTCCGCCCGAGAGGGCCGTACTGGTGCTCACCGCCGTGCCGGTTCCGGTTCTTGGTATCGGCCCGCCGGGTGTGGCGGACCTGCCCGCCGCCGCCGGGGTCACCAGAGGCTGGTTGCGGGTGCAAAATGGTGCCATGGATGCCGTCGACGCGCTGAACGAGATTGCCTTCTGGCTTGAACGCGGGCTCGCCCCAAGCTTTAAGATCCAGGCCTTCCGGAAAGCCGCCGGAATCATCGCCGGTCTCGGGACAAATGAACTGGCGGCCCGTGCCCGGGACGGCCGGCTCAAGCGGACCAAAGGTATTGGCGACCGGACGTTCCAGGTCATCAGCGAGGCGCTCGCCGGCGATGTACCCCAGTACCTCAGCGGGCTGCGGAGCCGGGGGGCAGAGCCGCTGGCGCCGGGCGGGCGCACGCTGCTGGCTGCCCTCCGCGGGGACCTGCACGCCCACAGTAATTGGTCCGACGGCGGATCCACGATTGAGGCCATGGCAGCTGGCGCCAGGCTGCTGGGCCGTGAGTACCTCGCACTCACCGACCATTCACCCAACCTCAAGATCGCCAACGGGCTCAGCGCCGAACGGCTCCTCGAACAACTCGACGTCGTCGCCGGAATCAATGCCAACAACGGCGGCGGCTTCCGCCTGCTGCGGGGCATCGAGGCCGACATCCTCGAGGACGGCACCCTGGATCAGGCCCCGGAGGTGTTGGACCGCCTGGATATCGTCGTCGCCAGTGTGCATTCGAAGCTTCGTGCTGAGCAACGCACCATGACCCGGCGGATGCTCGGCGCGATCGCCGACCGGCACACAAACGTGCTCGGACACTGCACGGGCCGGCTGGTCCAGGGGAACCGTGGAACGCGTCCGCCGTCGGAGTTTAAGGCCAAAGAAGTCTTCGCTGCCTGCGCGGAGCACAACGTCGCCGTTGAAATCAACGCCCGGCCGGAGCGCCGGGACCCGCCCGGCGCCCTCATTGAGCTTGCTCTCGACGCCGGCTGCCTGTTCAGCATCAACAGCGATGCCCATGCCCCCGGCCAGCTCGATTTCCTGCAGTATGGTGCCGAGCGAGCCGAACGCCATGGTGTACCGGCGGAACGGATCATCACCAGCTGGCCCCTGGACCGCCTGCTCGAGTGGGCCGGTTCGAGAGGCTGACTGTAGCCCGCCGCTGCACCGGAGCATGCTCTCCGGGGCCGGGCAGGACTGGACATAGTGCTGCTGGGCCCAGTCCCGGGCGCGGAGGATGGACATGCCCACCGGTTCGGGAGGTGGGGTGTGCGCATCTTGCCCGGCTGCGGCGGGCAGCGAACGTCTGCGCAACTGTTGTCTGGTTGGGCCTGGCGCCATTCCCGCACTTCGATAGCATGAGGGCTACTGGGCCATCACCGGAAGGCGGTCTCAATAGTGAAGACCCCTCCTGCACCCCTGCTGACGGCTATTACAAGGCTTAGGGCCGCTGGTTGCGTCTTTGCCGAGGAGGAAGCGGGGCTGCTGGCGACGGCCGCCGCGTCGCCTGGCCATCTGGAAGCCCTCGTGCAGCAGCGGGCTTCCGGTCTGCCGCTTGAACACATCCTGGGCTGGGCGGAGTTCTGCGGACTCCGGATCCGGGTGGATCACGGCATCTTTGTGCCCCGCCGCCGCACCGAGTTCCTCGTCCGGCAGGCGGCCCGGCTGCTGGCCGCACCTTCAATCGTGGGCCGCTTGCCCGTTGTTGTAGACCTTTGCTGCGGGTCAGGGGCGGTCGGAACAGCGCTCGCGGCGCTGGCCGGTCCCCTTGAGCTGCATGCTGCGGACATCGACCCCGCGGCGGTGCGCTGCGCCGCCGTGAACATTGTGCCGTCCGGCGGTGCTGTCCACCAAGGGGACTTGTACGAGCCTCTCCCGGAGCGGCTCCGCGGCCGGGTCGACGTCCTTGCGGTGAACGCCCCGTATGTTCCTTCAGCGGACATCGCCACCATGCCGCAGGAAGCCCGCCTGCACGAACCTCGGGTTTCCCTCGACGGCGGTGCGGACGGGCTTCAGGTACAGCGAAGGGTGGCCGCCGCGGCGCCGGACTGGCTGGCGCCTGGCGGCTCCCTCCTGATCGAGACGAGCCGGCGGCAGGCGCCGCGGACCGTCGAACTGTTCATCCGGAACGGACTCACGGCCCGGGTGGCCAGTTCCAAGGCGTTGGACGCCACGGTTGTGATCGGAACTGTCGTCGCAGGAACGGCTGTGGGCGTTTCGCCCGTGCAGCCGGGAGCTCCGGTGTAGCTAGGAAACCCTGTCCGGATCGATGTTGGTCGCGGCTCCGGCCGGGGTGGCCCCGCCTTCGTCGGACCAGTCCTGGCCGTGCTGGTCGTTGAGAGCCGGGTCGGACTCGACGTCGGCCGTTGTCCCCTTCGGGGCGTCGCTGCGGACGGCGGAAACGATCACCGTACCGGCGCGGCGGGCCGCCTCGCCAAGCTGTTCAGTAACTTCGGGTGCTTTGTCCTTCACTGCGCCGGCCGCTGCACTCAGAGTGTCCTGGACCGGCTGGCTTGCCCACAGGCCCGCCGTGCGTGCCTTGAGCCTCTCGTACGCCGCCCGCCCGGAGCGGGACCCGAGAACGTAGCCTGCGGCGATTCCGGCTCCGAAAAGAAGTTTGCCTTTCATACTGTCCTCCTGCTTGTTGGTGGTGCTCACCATGGGTGTCCAGCAATTTCTGCCACGAGGCTGGTGCCAAAAAACCGGTCCCGGAAATATCCCGGGACCGGTTTCGCTTGCAGTCGCGTTTAGCGGGCTGAACGCTTGGAGATCATGCCGTAAACGAGCAGGACGATGATCGCACCGCCGATGGCCAGGAGCCAAGTGGACAGCGAGAAGAACTCGTTGATGCCCACGCCGAACAGCGCGCCGCCAATAAAGCCACCCAGAAGGGCGCCAACGACGCCGAGGATCAGCGTGATGATGATGCCGCCACCCTGACGGCCCGGCAGGATTGCCTTGGCAATGGCGCCGGCGATAAGACCCAGAATCAGAAATGCAAGAAAGCCCATTTTTATCGTTCCTTCTTCTACATAGAGGAGGCACCCGGATTGCCGGGTGCGCTACATCCTTCTGCCTCAATACTAATCATGCTTAGCATAAATGAGCCAGCTGAGGCAGTGGAAGCGTCCCGACGAGGGCGCCGCCGGGACCGTTGGCAGGCCTGTGCTGATGTCACCGGAACCGCCGCGGGTTGGCGGCAACCGGCGGAATTCAGGGTCTCCGGCTGCTTGCGGTCAGCGCTCCAGGCGGAACCCGAGCTTGATGGTGACCTGCCAGTCGGCGACCTGTCCGTTTTCGAGGTGGCCGCGCACTTCCTTGACTTCGAACCAGTCGAGGTTACGCAGCGTCTTGGCCGCCTCGGCGATGCCGTTGCGGACGGCGGCGTCAATCCCCTCGGTCGACGTTCCGACAATTTCGGAAATGCTGTAAGTGTGGTTAGGCAACTTCGCTCCTCGTGGTCGTCATCGTTTCCTGGCGGTGGGCCGTTCCTGCAGGTTAGCCGAGAGGGTGCTGCGTTACTAGGGGTGGGCGGCGGAGCCTCAGGACACCGAGACGGGCCCTGGTTCGGGGCGCTTGGGCGCCAGCGGGGGGACGTCGGGACGGTTCCGGACCCGGCCCACCATCCAGGGAAGCAGGTAGTTGGTGAACCAGGCCAGGTCTCCGGCCTTGCCTTCCCGCCACGTTCCGGCCGGCATGGGTTTGGGTTCCAGCGGGCTCAGGCCGTGGGGGACGCTCAGGGATTCCAACACCATGGCGGCCACGGTGTGGTGGCCCATCGGGGAGAAATGCAGGCGGTCCGGGTCCCACATTCGCGGGTCGGAGAGCTGGCGCAGGGACCAGAGATCAGCGATCACCCCGTGATGGCGTGCGGCGATGGTCCGGATGTTCTCGTTGAAGACAGCCACCCGGCCCCGGTTGTGGCCAAGCAGCGGCGTATCGCGCCAGTCCGGACCGGTGAACAGTACAATCGTCGCTCCGGTGGCACTGAGCATGCCAACTGCGGCGTCGAGGGCGGCAGCCAGACGGTCGGGATCGCTCCGGTGGAAGACAAGGTCGTTGCCCCCGGCCGAAAGGGTGACCAGGTCCGGCTTCAGCCCAATTGCAGGCCCGAGCTGCCGGTCCAGGATCTCGCGCAGCAGGAGGCCGCTGACGGCGAGGTTGGCGTAGCGGAAATCCGGCCGTGACTCGCTGAGCTCCTCGGCGATGCGGTCCGCCCATCCCCGCATGCCGCCGGGGCTGCGTGGTTCCGGGTCCCCGAGCCCCGCGGTAAACGAATCGCCCATCGCCACGTATCGGCCCCATTGCCCGGTAATCCAGGGGCCTGCGGTGGCCCGCCGATTCGAGGCCGGGCCCCGTCCCGGCGCGGGACCTCCAGCGCCGGCCTGGCCGGCGCCAGACTCCAGGAAACCGGCGGCGTTCACACCCCCAGCAATACGCCGAATGTTCAAGCTCCGCTAGGTACTTTGGTCCCTAGCCGGTCCAGCCGGGGTGGGCCGGTGCCGGTGGGGACAGCGAAGGGTTGAAATACCCTAAGGGGTATAGATCATACGCACGGGGGTATATCATGGAATATCACCCTGTGAATTCCGGAGGAACAAATGGAACTCGATGCCGCCGACATGAAGCCCGTCATCAATCGACTTCGCCGTGCCCAGGGGCAACTCGCCGCTGTCACCCGAATGATCGAAGAGGGCCGCGATTGCAAGAGTGTTGTCACCCAGTTGGCGGCCGTTTCCAGTGCGCTCGACAAGGCGGGATTTTCGATCATCGCCACCGGCCTGCAGCAGTGTATGCAGCAGGAGGACCCCAGTCTGGACCGCGCCGAACTCGAGAAGCTGTTCCTTTCGCTCGCCTGAGTTGATTAGTCCCTGGGTTGATTAGTCCCTGGGTTGATTAGTCCCGGCGCGCCGCCAGAACGTAGCTCTTGAGGTCATCCAGCGTTTGCTGCATGTGCTCGTCCATGGCATCCCGGGCCTGGTGCGGATCCCGCGTGGACAGCGCCTGGACGATCTTCTTGTGCTGGCCGATGGCGTGGGCCTGGATTTCGCGCACCTCGGACGTCTGGGTCCGCCGCCTTTCCAGTACCCGGTGCAGCGGTGCGAACAGTACTGCTACAAAAACGTTCTCCGAGGCGCGCAGAATGAGGTCGTGGAAGGCGAGGTCCGCCGCCACGAACGCGGCGACGTCGTGCCGCTCGTGCGCGTCCCGCATCGCCTCCACCTGGCCCTGGAGGGTGTTGAGGTCGGAGTCGCCAATCCGGCCGGCGGCCAGCTCGCACGCCCCGGTCTCCAGCATTCGGCGCAACTCGATCAGCTGAATCGCGGCCGCAGCGTCATTCTTTCCCTCCGAGGCTGCCCGGAGGACCGCCTCCAGGGATGCCCAGCGGTTGAGGGGGTTGACAAAGGTTCCGCGGCCCCGTTCCACACTAAGGATCTGCTGGGCCTGGAGGGTCTTCATGGCCTCCCGGACCGTCATGCGGCTCACCTCGTGGCGGGCGCTCAGCTCCAGCTCGCCGGGTACGGCGGCCCCGGGCGGGAATTCGCCGGCAATGATGCGGTCCAGTAGTTCATCCGCCACGACGCCGACCAACGATTTTCTTGCCAATTTTCCCCATCCGCTGCCACAGAATTGCCTGACCGGCCACTTTACTTGCGCGTTTTTGTGCCGTGTGCCACACTAGCATTCGAACATTAGATGTCGGACATCTTACAAATATACATCGCAGCAGAGTTCCCACAATGGAGTGCAAGTGCCCTTTGAATCAGAGGTTTTTGAAGCCGACGTGCTGGCCGCCTTCCCGGCGGAGGTCCGGATTCCCGCCCGGACCGTTGCCGATGCCCTTGCGGCTTCCGCCAGGCACTCACCCCGGATCCTGGTGGTGCTCGACGACGATCCAACAGGTACCCAGTCCGTGGCGGACCTTCCGGTCCTCACCGCGTGGGAAGTCTCCGACTTCACTTGGGCATTCACCCACCGGATCAACGGGCGCCGCCCGGACGCCGTTTATGTCCTGACCAACACGCGGAGCCTGGACCCTGCCGAGGCCGCTGCCCGTAACAAAGAGGTGGTCCGGAACGCCCTCGCCGCGGCTGCCCTGCACACCGGCGGGGCCGGTTCAGGCGGTGTCAGTTCCAGGCTCCGCCTCGCGTTCGTCAGCCGCAGCGACTCCACCCTCCGCGGCCACTACCCGCTGGAACCGGACACTATCGCGGCAACGATCGCCGCTGACAGCGGTGAAGTGACCGACGGCGTTGTGATTGTTCCGGCCTTCCCCGACGCCGGGCGCGTAACTATCGGCGGTGTGCACTTTATGCGGGGCACCGGCGGCGACGCCGGCAAGCTCACCCCGGTGGCTGAAACCGAATTCGCCCGGGACGCCAGCTTCGGCTTCGTGAATTCCGAACTTGCCAAGTATGTGGAGGAGAAGTCCGGGGGACGCTTCCCCGCGGCTTCGGTGATTGTGCTGACCCTGGACCTCATTCGTGCCGCCGGCCCGGACGGCGATCCCCGCGGCTCGGCCCTCGCCATCGCGGATGCTGTCGGCTCCGCCACCGACTCCACCCCGATCGTGGCCGACATCGTGACCGAAAACGACCTCCGAGCGCTCGCGCTGGGCCTGGAGGAAGCAGAACGCCGCGGCAAAAAGCTGCTCTACCGGGTGGGGCCGCCGTTCGTCCGGGGCCGCATCGGGCAGGAAATCCGTACCGAACTCAGCGGCGAGGAGGCCTATGCCGGCCGTACGCCCTCCGAAGCCGGAGGCCTGATCGTGGTCGGCTCCCACGTCGGCGTCACCACCCGCCAGCTCAAGGCCCTTGTCGAACAACACAGCGCCGCGCGGATCGTGGAGATCGACGTCGAAAAGCTGCTGGCCGGCAATTCCGCTGGCTACCTCGACGAAATCGTCCGGACCGTCGTCGATTCCCTGCGCACCGCCGACGTTATCCTCCACACCAGCCGGCTGCTCATCAAGACGGAGGACGCCGCCGAGAGCCTGCGGATCGCACGCACCGTATCCGCCGCCATCGTCGCGGTGGTGAACCGGACCCTCAAGACTTTCCCGCCGCGCTTTGTTATTGCCAAAGGCGGCATCACGTCCTCGGACGTGGCCGCCCACGGCTTGGAAATCCGGCACGCGATTGTCCGCGGCCCCATGCTGCCGGGCATCGTCAGCCTGTGGGAACCGGTGGACGGGCCCGCGAAGGGCATACCGTTCATCGTCTTCGCCGGCAACGTGGGCGACGATGAGTCGCTGGTCCAGGTCACCCGCAAACTCAGCAATACTTTCTGACCAGCCCAAGCCCCTCATGTCAATGGAGAGAATCATGAACTACAAAGTTACGGTCCTGGGCCTGGGCGCCATGGGACTGCCCATGGCCACCCGGCTGGCAACCCAGCTCACCGTCCACGGTTTTGATATCGCCGAGCCTCGCCTGCGGCTCGCCGATGAAGCCGGAGTCCGCACTTTCTCCTCCGCCCGCGAAGCGGCCGAAGGCGCCGATGCCCTGCTGCTGGCCGTGCGCAACGGCGAGCAACTGGACGATGTCCTCTTCGGTGAGAACGGCGTCGCCTCGGCGCTGTTGCCGGGCGCCGTCGTGATCCTCGGCAGTACCGTAGGCACCGAAGCCATTCCCGCCACCGTCGCGCGGCTCGCCGAATTCGGCGTCTCCCTCGTTGACGCGCCACTCTCCGGCGGACCGAAGCGAGCCGGCGACGGCGATCTGCTGATAGTGGTGGGCGCCGAACCGCAGGCGCTGGAAGCGGCCCGGCCGGTCCTGGAGCTGCTCGCCTCCACCCTTACCGTCGTCGGGGACAAGCCCGGCGACGGACAGGCCCTGAAGACCGTCAACCAGCTGCTCTGCGGGATCCACATCGCCGCGGCCGCCGAGGCGATGGCCCTGGCAGACGCCCTTGGCCTGGACCAGGCCAAGACCCTCGCGGCTTTGGAAGCCGGCGCCGCCGGGTCCTTTATGCTCTCCAACCGCGGGCCCCGCATCCTCGAGGCTTACACGGAGAACGGCGCGGAGGTCCTCAGCCGCCTGGACATCTTCGTCAAGGACATGGGCATCGTCGGCAAAGCCACCCGCGCCGCCGGCCTCGCCGCGCCCGTGGCTGCCGCTGCCGAGCAGCTGTACCTGCTGGGCCAGGCCCAGGGACTTGCCTCCGCCGATGACTCAGCGGTTATCAAGGTTATTGCGCCCACCAAGCGCACCCCCTAGTTCCCCGCCCCGCCTGCGGACGGAGAGAACCTGCAGGAACTGCAGGTTCGCGGGACGCCGCGGCCGGGCCCTTCGCTGCCAGGGCACTGGCCACCCGCTCCCGCTGGCCTGCCGACGGCCCGAAAGCCGGGAGGCTAGGATCAAAACATGATTCTGGCCTCCCTCCTTTTCGCGCTTCTCGCGGCCGTGTTGCATGTCTACATTTTTACGATGGAGTCCATCACCTGGTCGCGGCCGGCCACGTGGAAGCGTTTCAGTATCACCTCGCAAGCTGACGCCGAGACCACCCGGGCGATGGCTTACAACCAGGGCTTCTACAACCTGTTCCTTGCCGCCGGAGCCCTCGCTGGCACTGGTGCCGTTGCCCTCGGACACACCCCCGTCGGCTGGACGCTGATCTTTAGCAGTTGCGGTTCCATGCTTCTGGCAGCCCTCGTGCTCGCCCTGAGCGGGCGAAAATACCTTCGCGCGGCCGCCACGCAGGGCGCGACGCCGCTGCTCGCCGTTCTGTTCGGAGTGCTGGGGCTGCTAACCGCCTGAGCTTTCGGAAGCACCGTCGCCGGGCCGCCGACGCCCGGCTGAAGACAGCAAAACAATAGATACCCATTACTTGCCTGCACCTTTCCGGCTGCTATTGACGTTGCCTGTCTTGCTGAGGAAAATCACGACTTGGAAGCCCTTGAATGAACCGCATCAAGTGCGTCGTCATTAGTCTCGGGGCCTCCTAGGGGAAACACCGTGGATGAAATCCAGCTTCAGGCCTGGCCTGCCAGATCACGCCACTGGCAGACCATGAGAATCTCGCTGTTTCGGGTGGATTTGAGTGGTTCCCTTGGGTTGGGGGATGCCATCAAGGACGTAACGTCAGCGGTCGGAATCCCGCCGTGCAGCGGCTGCGAACGACGTGCAGCCGTTTTGAACAGGTTTCTGCGCCTGCCGCGGTTCAAGAAAACGAACCGCTCCGACTAGTTCGGTTGGCCCGCAACTACTCGTGCGCGGCCACAGCCCGATCGTAGGATCGGGCCATGTGTCAGGAGGCGGCCATGCCGCAAAAAGTGGTGGTTACGGAACGATACTGGTGCCCCGGCCCCTGGCCATGGGAGTGGTTTGACACCTGTACCCGGCAAGTGACCAAGTGGTGCTACGACTTTAGCTGGGTGGAAGAATCCGGATATTTCCTCTTCAGCCATTTGAAGGGCTGTGAGAACGGAACGCTCTACACCTGGTACGCATTTTCCTTCAACATCTTCGGCAGTACGCACTACGGTCCGGGCCGCATGTGCTTCACCAGCCAGCTCAGCAGCGCCGGCAGGTGTGCGGCGTCGGCGGTCTCGGGCTTGACTGTGACGGCTGAATCGCCGCATGTCCAAGCCACGGCTCGCCGCCAGATCCGGGGCCCGGTCAACCGTCCGTTGCTCGAAAACGGAGAACAGCCAAAGCTCGACGGAGAGACGAAGTAGGAACCTGATGCGTGCCACACTAAATCTCGAAACAGTGCTCCAAGACCTTCACTGCTACGACGAGGGTGACGGGTGGGGCAATGCCGAACCGTATATCTGGACGGCCTTTTTCAAAGTCGACGGGGACAACTTTGCTGTGGAGGCCGGGGCTGGCCTGATCGGTTCTCCCGTTATCGTCACGAGTAATGGCACGCACGGAAACCTCGGGAACACAGACGTTGATGCCGGGGATGACGTCGCGATCCCGGACGCCGTGGGTAGATGGACTACGAAACTGAAACCCATTCCGATCAACGATGCCGGTCTGCGCGCGCTACTGAACGACGATGACATACCGGCCATCGGCGGAGTGGTGGTTTCCGTTATGGAAGAAGACGGCTGGCCGGACAGCCTGGCGAACACCGGCTATTCGGCTTTTGTGGATGCTGTGCAGCTGGCAGTGGTGAAAGTGGCCGCCAGCTTCCAGCATGCGCTGGCTGCCCCGACTCCCCAGGAAATCAAAGATCAGATAGACGTTGTCAAAGCCTCCGCGGCTGCATCTGTGCACGCAGCCGTGAAAGATGCCATGTCCGGATGGCAGCTGATCTGGTACGGCACTTTTGGCGACAACGATGACAATATCGGCACGGAAGCATTTACTGTTACCACCGACGAGCTGGTGGCGAATCCCGCGATCGAGATTCTGCGGCGCTGGTCCGGTGACGACTCGGGGGACGGAGACTGGGAGCTCCGCGGCGTTTTCCGCGGATTTCCCCAGCTGGATTGCAACCTGGCGACCATCTTCTCCACGCCAAGCGCAAGGCCGGCACAGGACGACGCCCTGGGCAAGCCGTTGGAAGCCATGCGGGCCTTTCGGGAAGGCGGCTTCCGCGAATACCCGGGGCTTGGGCTGTGGTGGGAGGAACTCAGGCAGGTCAGCCCCGCCCTGGCTTTCCTTGCCGCAAGCCGGCCGGAAATCGAGGATGCGTTGCATGGGCTGCTCCTGGACGCCGGCGTTTGGCTTGACGATAAGACTGTTGTGATCGAGAGATCATCCCGGGATCGGATCAATATTGTCCTTGACGCTGTTGCCGGCTCCGGTTCGAACCGGACCCGCCGTGTTGTCCGGCAGGCCAAGCGTGTGGTGGAGCGACTGGACGGGGTCAGTTTTGAGGCGGGGCTGAAACTCGCAGCTGAAATCAAGCCGGTGGGGAGGACTCCGCGCCGGACGGCGGCGGAGTCGTCGTCGGGCCTCCAACCGGTGAATACGCCCCTGACGAGCTTTCTGGTGGCACTGGCCGACCCTGCCGTGCTGGAGGCCTACCGGCGGGGGCCCGATGCCCTGCTGGCCGCAGCCAGGCTCAGCGCGGAGGAGGCCGAGGCGATCCGGCAGGGGCACCGCGGACGGCTGCGCCTTGGCGCGCTCGCGGAACTGGAAAGGGCAGGTTACGCGGCGCTTGTCACTGACAAGCTGGCTCCCGGCGTCGGCGCCATGGACCCGATCACGATCAACACCAACAATTTTAACAACAACACAATCAATATCCAGACGACCTACAATTCGAGCACAAACACCAGCAACGACAATACGACCGTGACCACCAGCAATGACAACACCACTACGACCACTACTAATTCAAGCGACTGGCGGGAGCGTGCACTGGCTGACATTGAAGGAGCGATCCAGTATTTCGCCAAGGATGACTTCAAGCAGCACGGGAGCCTGCATGTGGTGGGCTCTGGAATCCTGCCGATCACCGACTTGAGTTACGGCGCGCAGGCTCAAATTATGAAGGCGGATATGGTCCTTTACTGCGTTGCGGACCCTGCCACGGAGCTTCGTATCCATGAGTTGAACCCGCGCTCCACCTCGTTGTACGGGCTGTACGGCAATGGCGTGCCAAGGATTGAGACATACCGGGCAATGGTGGACGCAATTCTCGAACAGGTGCGCCGGGGCCGCCGAACCTGTGCCGTCTTTTATGGCCACCCCGGAGTGTTCGCGTGGTCCACCCACGAGGCCATCCGCAGGGCGCGCAGCGAAGGCTACCGGGCCGAGATGGGCTCGGCCGTTTCCGCCCAGGACAGCCTCTTCGCCGATCTCGGCCTGGACCCTTCAACCTTCGGGCTGATGACCCTGGACGCCACTGACTTCCTGATCAGGAACCGGACGCTGGATACATCCATGCACGTTCTGTTGTGGCAGGCGGAGTGCGCCGGTGACGACGGCTTCAATTTTTCGGGCTACCGCAGGCACAACTTTCCGGTGCTGATTGAACGAATAGGGGAGTTCTATCCCAAGGACCATCCGGTGATCATCTATGACGCCTCGACTTTTGGGCACCTTCCACCCGTAATCCAACTGAACCATCTTGACACCATCAAAGCATCCGACCTGTCCGGGATTTCTACGTTGTACCTCCCCCCGGCAACAACGCCCGAGACCGACCGGCAGATGCTGGAGAAACTGGGCCTGATCGGATAGCGGTGCCGCCGGCCGGCGGAACTGGGCCGCCTCGCCGCCCTGCAGCATCTTGCCTGCCATTGCCACACCCGCCTTTAAGTGCCAATGTCGAACCATGACGGAGAACTCTGCAGCCCGCGAAGACACGTTTCGCCCGGACGTGTCCACGACCCGTAATGATGAGCTGCACCGCTATGAGCTCCACGTAGGCGGCCAGCTGGCCGTTCAAATCCGCTTCATCGATGAGCCCGGCCATGTGGACTTTATTCACACTGATACGGCCGAGCAATTCCAGGGCAAGGGGCTCGGCAAGGTGCTGGCCCACTTCGCCCTGGACGACGTCGTCGCAGCCGGCAAACGGATCATCCCCAACTGCCCCTTTATCTACCGCTACCTGCGCAAGCACGCTTCCTATACCCAGTACATCGACTGGCCGGAACGGCCGCCGGCCGGCGCCTGAACCCCGGAAGGCCCCAATTTGGCGGCGCCGCCCGCTTGTGGCCGGGGGCAATAACCTCGTAAGGTTTTAGCAGAGTTACGCAGTCGGCTCTTGGACGTGTCCCTTTGGAGAACCCCGTGAACCATAAACTGCGTGTGCTTGTCCGTGTGGAGGCCGACGCCGGAACCGTGACCCTCGAAGTCACGGGTTGCCTTACCCAAGCTGATTTCCCCTCCCTGCTGCATATCATCCGGCGTGCGGGGCGCCTGGGTGCGGGCACCGATGTCATCATCGACCTCCACAAGTCATCCCACCTGGACCCCGAGATCCTCCTGCAGCTGCGGTCCATGGCCGATACCGGCACGGTGGCCTTCGCGGGGGGTGCCGGGCAGACCGCAGAGCCGTTCCGCATGACGCTGGCGGAACCCGCCGAGCTGCCGATCTGCCTCCTGCACGTCGGCTCCGACGGTGAAGTCCTCGCCGGACTCGAGGCGGAACTCGCGGCGGGGCAGCCACTTGACCTTGCTGCGGGGCCGGGCGCGTCCCCCGCCGCCCTTCCCTCCGGGCCGGGGTTGCCCGCAGGAGTGGACGAGGCCTGCGGCCCGGCAGCGGCCGAGCTCAACGCCGTCAGCGACCCGCAGCTGACCGAGTACTTCGAGGGGACGCTGGACCCCGCCGCAACCGTCCGGGCACTCTCCGACATGGCGCTGGGGCAGCTGGCCGATGCCCTGTACCGGCACCTCGACACCAACAGCCCGTCCTTCGGGGCCCACACCTGGTACGAGCTGGCCACCGAAGAGTTGCAGCAGCGCCACCACGGCGCTGCAGGCGATCCCGAGGACGTGGAACTGCCTGCCGGGCAGGCCCTGGCCTGAGGCGGCGGCCGGCACCGGTTAGGCTGTGGCCATGACTTCCCGTGCCGTGACGCCTGCCGGTTCCACTGCCCTGATCACCGGCGCCACCGCCGGGATCGGGGCCGAATTCGCCCGCCAGCTCGCCGGCCAGGGCCACAACGTGGTCCTCGTGGCCCGCAACAGGGCAAGGCTGCAGGCCGGGGCATCGGAACTTTCGGAGCGGTACGGCGTCCGTGCCGAAGTTCTCTCCGCCGACCTCACGGACGACGCCGGCGTGGCAGCCGTCGTCGCCAGGCTCACGGATCCGGCGAGACCAGTGGAAATCCTGGTCAACAACGCAGGCATTGGGCTGCTGCGTTCCTTCGCGGAGAACGACATCGCGGACGAGACCAGGCATCTGAAACTGCACGTCGAGACCGCCATGCAGCTGACCCACGCCGCCCTGCAGGGTATGCTCGGCCAGCACTCGGGCCGGATCATCAACGTCGCAAGCGTCGCTGCGTTTCTTCCCCGGGGCAGCTATTCGGCCGCGAAATCGTGGCTTGTCAGCTTCTGCCGCTGGGCCAGCCTCGCCTACTCCAGGCAGGGCGTCACCGTCACCGCGGTCTGCCCCGGCTTCACACACACCGAGTTCCACGACCGGATGGGCATGGATAAGGCGGCAACGCCGCGCTGGATGTGGCTGACGGCCGAGCGTGTGGTGCGCGAAGGCCTCGCCGATAATGCCACGGGCAAGGCTGTTTCCATCCCGAGCAAGCGGTACAAGGTGCTGACCGCGGCCGCCCGCATCCTTCCGGACAGGCTCGTTGCCGGCCCGCCGCGCCGCGCGAAATAACGGGTCAGGGCGGACCGCCCGGCGACCGGCGCCGCCGGATCAAAACCACAACAACGATGCCGAGCCCGGCGCCCAGCAGGGTCTCGACGGCGCGTTCGGTCACCAACACGTGCGGGTCGGCGGGGGCGGCGAGCTGTGTCATCAGCAGGATCACGGGAGTGAAGGACACCATCGCCAGCCCGTAGTGCCTGGTCATAAAAAGCTCCGTGGTGAACTGCAGGACAATCACCAGCACGGCCAGGACGGCTGCCTCATGTCCGGGAAACGCCCTCAGGGGTGAGAGCGTCCAGGGGAACAGCACCACCGCGACCACCACCAGACCCGCCAGGGTGCCAACAATCCGGTGCAGGCCACGATAAACGCTGCTGGGCATATCGGCCCCCGCCAGCGGTACCGCGGCGGCGGCCATGGCCCAGTGCGGGTGCCCGCTGCCGCTGAGCACACCGACGGAGCCAGCTGCCCCGACGGCCGTGAAGTACCGCGCCGCATGAATCCATGCGGCCCGGCGTCTGGCCCCGCGCAGTGCCGGGATCTCCCGGGCTGCACCGCGTTGCCAGGCTCTGCCCCGCACCCATCCGCCGAATCCCACGGCCATGGAAAAGCCTGCCGACAGTGCCCCGATGAGGACCGCCGTGTGCCAGTGCACAGTTGTGGGGATGGAGGCGCAGGCGCCCAATGCCAGAATGCCGAAGAACGGGCCGTTCGGCTTCAGTGCCACCTTGTCCGCGAAAAGGGATCCCGCCGCGGCCAGCCCCGTTTCGATAACGACCAGCGCCCAAGAATGCAGCTGGTGTACCGAAAGGAACACGCCGACGGCCAGCCCGCCCACGAGCAGGAGGGCCGCGTGGCCCTGGTGCCTGAGCCGCAGTTGATGAGGTTCGTTGCGGCCATACATGCCGGTCAGGGCGCCGAACACCGCGTAGATCATCAGTTCCGGGCGGCCTGCGGCAAGCAGCGCAAGGGACGGCGCTGCCACGCTGACCGCCACGCGGAAGGCCGAGACGTGGTCTTTGTTGGCTGGCGCCAGGCGGTGGAGGCTGCGGAGATGGGCGCCGAAGGATGGCACGGTGCCTCCTGTTCCATGCTGGGGCCGGACGGTTAGCGGCGCGGCTTAGTGCCGGACGTGCCTAAGGCCCGCCTTCCGGTGGTTCCCCAGGGGAAACACCGGAAGACAGGCCTCGATGGGCGGGACTTGCTACAGAATACGGTTTAGCAGGCCGGGTTCAGGACAAACCCGGCCTTGGTGCCAGGGGCTGACTTAGACTTTGGCGGGTACGGTCCCGGCATCCTCGCGGTTCACGGAATCAGCAGCTGCATCGGCCGAAGCGCCGGCAAACGGCATATCCATTTCCACCAGGTCGATCAGCGGGTTCTCGTCCTGGTTGGCGACGAGTTCCTTGGCCTCCTCGGGGGTGTCCACGCTGGGCATGGAACCCGGCAGGGGCATCCGGGCCGATTCCTTCAGGAAGTAGATCGCCACGGCACCGACGGCCGAAGTAGCCATCAGGTAGTAAGCAGGCATCATGTCATCGCCGGTGGCGTTAATCAGGGCCGCAACGATAAACGGTGTGGTACCGCCGAAGATGGCCACCGAGAAGTTGTACGCGATGCCCATCGCTCCGTAGCGGCTCGACGTCGGGAACTGCGCGGGCAGGGACGACGCCAGGTTGGCCACATAGAAAGTGACCGGGAAGGCGACCAGGCCAAGGCCCAGCAAAGTGGACCAGATTTCGCCGACGCCGATCAGCAGGAACGCCGGGGCGGCCAGGACGACGGTGCTCACGGCGCCGATCCACAGTACGGGACGGCGGCCGATCCGGTCGGAGAGCTTGCCGGTCAGCGGGATGCAGAGACTCATGATGACCAGCACGGGGATCGTCAGCAGGGTGCCGTGAACCGGGTCGTACCCCTTGGACTCGGTGAGGTAGGTCGGCATGTATGACGTCAGGGCGTAACCGGCAGTATTTGCGGCGGCCACCAGGATCATCGCGACGATGATGGAGCGCCAGTACGCCTTCACAATGCCTACCGGGCCCTTGGCTACCGCGGCGTCACCGGCGGTTGCGTCCTTGGCCAGGTTCGCCTGGGCGTCCAGGGTGGCTTGGAACTGCGGGGACTCCTCGATCCTGCTCCGGAAGTAAACGGCGATCAGACCCAGGGGGCCCGCCACCAGGAACGGGATCCGCCAGCCCCACTGCTCCATCGTGTCCTGACCAAGGGTCAGCTGCAGCACGGAGACGAGGGCGGCGCCGATCGCGAAGCCGAGGTAGCTCCCGAGGTCCAGGAAGCTGGCGAAGAAGCCGCGCCGCTTATCCGGGGCGTACTCGCTCACGAACGTGGTGGCTCCGGCGTATTCGCCGCCGGTGGAGAAACCCTGGATGACCTTGAACAGGACCAGCAGCACCGCTGCCCAGATCCCGATCTGGGCGTAACCCGGCAGGAGGCCGACGGCGAAAGTGCTGGCCGCCATGATCATAAGAGTTGCGGCGAGGACCTTCTGGCGGCCGATCTTGTCGCCGAGCCAGCCGAACACGACTCCGCCGAGGGGGCGGGCAATAAAGGTGGCGGCGAAGGTTCCCAGCAGGAACAGAGTCTGAACAGACTTGTCCGCTTCCGGGAGGAACACCGGTCCCATCGTGGTGATCAGGTAACCGAACACACCGACGTCGTACCACTCCATGGTGTTACCTACGATGGTGCCGCCGAGTGCCTTTTTGAGCATCGGCCGATTAACGACGTTGACGTCGGACTCCTTGAGCCGGCGCCGCGTCCGCAGCTTTGATTTCTTCGCACCCGGGGGGGCAGCTTGGTTGGTTCGGCCGGCGTCGATCACGCCAGCCGAAGAGTCGGTCATGCTTCGGTCTTTGGGCATTTGGTGCACTCCTATGGAGGTCATTTGCTTGCGACTTGTAGCTGCCCCGCTCTGGGCAGGCTTTCAATTTTACGTGATTTCGATGGTATTTCCGAGTTTGGTGCCGTACCATCCGCTATTTCGACCCCGCAGGGGGCCGGTTGCGGGAAATTTCTTTCCGCCGTTTCGCCGCGTCGTTACTGGGAAACTCGCGTCTGCACCGTGGACCGCGCAAATATTTCACGGCCGGGCGGTCTGCCGCCGGTTTTAGGGCCCGAATCACGCCTCCCGGAACACAACGGGCTCATCCGCGACGGGGCGGGTTCCGGCTCCGGGAAGCACCGCGCAGGAGGGGTATCCAAGGCTTCCGGAAAGCGCCTAGGGTTGACTGCAACACACTGCTGATCAGCACCGCCGATCGAACGCCACACAAGGAGAACAGTCCATGACTGGCAATGAAACCACAAAGAGCAGCAACAGCGGCGCGGAGCCGGACGGCAGGCCGCAGGCCGGCCCGGAGCAGGGGAAGGGCATCAAGTCCCGTCTGACGGACGCCCAAAAGGAGATGCTCGCGAGCAAGTCCCGGGGCGGGGCTGGCTCGCAGAGTGTCGGCCACAGCCACAAGCCAACGCACGTCAGCGGCAAACAGGGCCCGGCGGAGAAAAAGGTCCGCTGGTAACCCTAGAGACATCACCGCCCGGCGGACCTAGGATGGTGGGACGTTTCATTTCATCGTGGAAAGGACGAGCCATGGCGGATCATCACTCGAAAGACGAGATCGAGCCCGAGGTTGCCGGTCACCTTGCGGAGTCCATGGACGAGGTTCCCGGGCCGGAGAGTAAACGCCCGGAACCCCCGTCGCCCGACGACGGCCATGAGTGGCCGGACGGCAGCGGGAAGCACCGCCATCCCAAGGACCGCGACGTTGTCCGGGGACAACAAGGACAGCAGGTGGCGGACGCAGCCATCCACCGGCAGAGTCGTCCCCAGGTCCCGCATCACGACTAAGCACTGCGAGGGCCCGCCGCGGCGGGCCCTCAGCTGTGTTCGACGACGACGTCGTCCGGGTTTTTGTCCGGACGCCAGCCACGCCAGACCGGGTGCCGAAGCTTGCCGGATCCCGTCCACTCACCGAACTTAACCTCGCCGACCAGCTTGGCCGACACCCACCGGGCGCCGGCGGCGTCTTCCGCGGGAACATCCGCAAACGGTGAGGTCTTGCGCGGCAAAGCCTCCAGCTGCCGGCGCAAGCCGCCGAGTTCGCGGGTGCTGAAGCCGCTGCCCACACGGCCCACGTAGCGCAGCGTCGGCCCGTCCGGAATGCCCAGCAACAGCGAACCGACGGTGTCGCGGCGCTCGCCGTTGCCGGGGCGCCAGCCGCCGACCACCACTTCCTGGGTCTTTTCGAACTTTAGCTTGAGCCAGGACCGGCTCCGCTGACCGACGTAGCGGCCGTCCGTGCGCTTGGCCATGACGCCCTCCAGCCCCAGTTCCTCAACGCTTTCCAGGATGTGCCCGGCATCGCCGTGGATTAGTTGGGAGAGGTCCACCGGGCCGCCGGCAAGGGTGAAAAATGCTTCCAGCCGTGCCCGCCGCCGGCCGAGCGGCAGGCGGCGCAGGTCCGAGCCGCTCTCGGCCAGGAGGTCAAAAAGCATCAGCCGGACCGGCGTAGATGCCCGCGCCTGCGCGACGTCGGAGGCACTGCCGAGGTTCATCCGCCCCTGCAGCAGCCCAAAGTCGGGCCGCCCCGAAGGGCCGACGGCGATTATCTCGCCGTCGGCGATGAAGTCCTGCTCCGGCCAGCTGGAACGATTGGTCAGTTCCGGATACGCGGCGGACATGTCGTTGCCGTTGCGGCTGATCAGGCGGATCTTGCCCGCACCCCCGACGATCAGGGCCCGCACCCCGTCCCATTTGAGTTCGAACTGCCAGTCCTTGCCGGGCAGGTCGGCGGCGCTGCCGGGGCTGGCCAGCATCGGTGAAACGTCCGCCGGATCCGGGGCGGCGGGCAGCGGAGGTTCCTCCTGCGGCGGGGGAGCATGCTCATTCTTCGCGCCCGGCGCGTCCATCAGGTGGATGAGCCACTGCTCCTCGCCCCTGCCGGTATGGATCAACGCGAACCTGCGGGCGCCGGCCAGCCCGCCGTCGTCCTGGCCGCTGAGGGTGGCAATGACTTCTTTGCCCGCGATCCACTTCTCGCAATCGTAGTAGCCGTGGTCCCAGATACTGACGGTACCGGCGCCGTATTGGCCCTTGGGGATGGTGCCTTCGAAGCCCGCATAGTCCATCGGGTGATCCTCGGTCTGGACCGCCAGGTGGTTTGTGGTCCGGCTCGTAGGAACGCCCTTGGGCAGCGCCCAGGAGACCAGGACGCCGTCACGCTCCAGCCGGAGGTCATAGTGCAGCCGGCTGGCATGGTGTTCCTGGATGACGAACTTCTCCCGGAGGGTGCCGCCTTCTGAAGCTGCCCGGTACTGCTCGGCAGTGAAGGGCTCAGGGGTGGAGCCAGCGTCACGATTGGCGCGGTACTTCTCCAGCCGCGGGTCGGTGGCGCCGCCGTCGCCGGTGGTGTTGCTGCCGTTCGGGCGGCCACCGGGCTGCGCCGTTGCCTTGCGCCCGCCGGAGATGACGGAGAAAGGATCCTTGCCCGACTTCACGCGCGCAAGGACCTCCCGGTAGTCCAGTTGGTGCAGTGACGGTGAGTTGAGTTCACGCCAGGTCCGCGGAGCCGCCACCGTGGGCCGGAGCCGCCCGCGCAGTGAGTAGGGAACGATGGTGGTCTTTGCGGCGCTGTTCTGGCTCCAGTCCACCAGGACCTTGCCGGCGCGCAGGGTCCTTTTCATGTCACTGACGGCCAACTCCGGATGGTCGGCTTCCAGGGCGCGGGCCAACTCGTGGGCGAAACCCGAAATCTGTTCGGAGCTCTGGCTGCCGTCGAGGGCCGCGTACAGGTGGATGCCTTTGCTGCCGCTCGTCACGGGTACGGGATCCAGGCCCACGTCCTGCAGGATACTCCGGGCGAGCCAGGCGACCGCGACGCATTCGGCCAGTCCTGCACCCTCACCGGGATCCAGATCCAGCACCAGCCGGTCCGGCGGCATCTGCTCGCCGTGGGAATCCACGCACCACTGCGGCACGTGTATCTCCAGGGCTGCTGTCTGTGCCAGCCAGGCCAGTGTGGCCGGGTCGTTGACCAGCGGGTACTGGATGGTGCGCTGCTTGTGGGTGATGGCGGCCCGCGGAACCCAGCCCGGTGTCGAATGGTCCAGGTTCTTCTGGAAGAACATCTCGCCCGGGGCATCGGCCGTCCCGACGCCGTGCACCCAGCGCTTCCGGGTAGCCGGACGGTCCGCGGCGGCGGGGATCAGCACCGGCGCCACGGCCGCGTAGTAAGCCATGACTTCGGCCTTGGTGGTACCGGTCTGCGGGTACATCACCTTATCCAGATTGGTGACCACCAGCTCCCGGCCGCCGACCCGGACCCGCTCCTTGCCGTTCGCCGTCGCCCTTTCAGCCAAGGGGCTTCACCTCCACGCCGCTGTGCGGTTCACTTGATCCATGAGAGCCATCTGGAAAGGCGCGATAGCATTTGGGCTGGTCAACGTGCCGGTCAAGGTTTACAGCGCCACCGAAGACCACGACATCAGCCTGCACCAGGTCCACAACGCCGACGGCGGGCGGATCCGCTACCAGCGACGCTGCGAAATCTGCAGCAAGATCGTGGACTACGAGGACATCGACAAGGCTTACGAGGACGACGGACAGACCGTGGTCCTCAGCCGCGAGGAGCTCAAGTCCATTCCGGCGGAAAACAGCCACGAGATCGACGTGGTGCAGTTTGTGCCGGCGGAGCAGCTGGACCCGATGATGTTCGAAAAGAGTTATTACCTGGAGCCGGACTCCAAATCGCCCAAGGCCTACGTCCTGCTGCGCCGTGCGCTTGAAGACACCGACCGGGTGGCCATCGTCCAGTTTGCGCTGCGCGACAAGACCCGGCTGGGGGCGCTGCGGATCCGCGGGGACGTGCTGGTGCTGCAGGCGCTGCTCTGGGCCGATGAGGTGCGGGAGGCCAGCTTTTCCTCGCTCGAAACCACTATCCGCATCTCCGCCCAGGAACGTGAAATGTCCGCCGCGCTGGTCGATTCGATGGCGGCGGACTTCGAACCCGGGCAGTTCACCGACGACTATCAGGCGCAGCTGCGCCTGCTCATCGAGGCGAAGCTGGAGAAGGGGGAGTCCCTGGACACCGAGGAAACCTTTGGCGTCCCGGCCGCCGGCTCCGGCTCCGGCGAGGTGATCGACCTGATGGAGGCGCTCAAGCGGAGCCTGGAGAAGAAACGCGGGGGACGGGCGGCCACGTCGGACGACTCCGCCGGGCCCGGGGCCGCGGCGCCCGCTTCGAAGTCGACGGCCGCGAAGGCTGCTCCCACCCGGACTTCCCGCGCCGCACCCAAGACAGCGCCCAAGACTGCAGCCAAGACTGTACCGAAGACTGCAGCCAGGGCCGCGCCGAAGGCCGGGACCAAGGCCGCCGGGACAAAAGCGGCCGCGCCGTCCGCGCGGAAAGAGGCCTGAGCGGCCGGGCGTCCGGCCCGTGGCCATCTGGATCAGGCGTTCCCGAGCGCGGAGGGCTCAGTCTTCGTCTTCGGCATGGCCTGCCTCCCTGGCTGGTTGTCGGTGCCGGCGGCATCACCCACCGCCTCCCGAATCTGGCCGGCGGCGGACCGGGACCTCCGCCGGCGGCGGTGTTCCGCTGCCGCGGATTCCAAACTATCGGTGCGGCAGGCACCTGACAAGCCTTGGCTAAGGGTATGTAGCGGACCTGAGCGGGACGGCCCAGGAACCTGCGGGGCTGCCGGTTGCCGACCCTTAACGCAGGAGCCCGGCCACACCCTCGGTGGGTGCGGCCGGGCTGTCGCGTTACAGTCGGCGGGCGGTGCTGCTATTCGGCGTCGTGGTCCGTTTCCAGGATCTGGACCAGCCGTTCGAGGGCGGCGTCGGCGCCGTCGCCTTCGGCGCGCAGGACTACCACGTCGCCGTGGGATGCGCCAAGGCTCATCAGGGACAGGATGCTGGCAGCATCCATGGCCTCGTCGACAGGCTCACCCAGCCGGGCGATGGTGATCTCGAGATCGAACTCGCCGGCTGCCTCCGCAAAGATGGCGGCCGGGCGGGCGTGCAGCCCTACACGGCTGGCAATGGTGGCGTTACGTTCGGTCATTTCTGCTCCTTGGATTCAGCATGGGGATGTCAGCGTGGAAAATCTTCCCGGCCGCTTCAATCAGACGGTTGCGGGGACCAGTTCTACCGTATCAACGGTCTTCCTGACGGCCCAGCGCTTGAGTGCCAGGACGGACAGCGCCGTAATAATGGTGCCGACGATGATTGCCACAACAAACATCAGGAAGTTGTCGATCGCGAAGAAGACAAAGAGTCCGCCGTGCGGGGCCTTGGATCCGACGCCGGCGGCCATGGAGATGGCGCCGGTGACGGCACCGCCGAGCATGCTCGCCGGGATCACGCGCAGCGGGTCGGCGGCGGCGAAGGGGATGGCGCCTTCGGAGATGAAGGAGGCGCCCAGCAACCACGCGGCCTTGCCGTTTTCGCGCTCAGCCAGGCTGAAGCGCTGCTTGTCCAGGACGGTGGCGAGTGCCATTGCCAGCGGCGGAACCATGCCCGAGGCCATCACGGCTGCCATGATCTGCCACGGGGCCTGGTTGGTGATCGTGGCGGCACCGAGACCGGCGACGGCGAAGGAGTAAGCAACCTTGTTTACCGGTCCGCCCAGGTCGAAGCACATCATCAGACCGAGGATGATGCCGAGGACAACAGCGCTGGCACCGGTCAGGCCGGAAAGCCAGTCATTAAGGCCGGCGGTGATGCCGGCTATCGGGCCGCCCAGGACCAGGAACATTAGCCCCGATGCCACGAGGGACGCAACCAGCGGGATAATCACAACAGGCATCAGGCCGCGCAGCCAGCGGGCGACCTGGATTTGGCCGATCACATGGGCGATGTAGCCTGCGAGCAGGCCGCCGACGATGCCGCCAAGGAAGCCGGCACCCATAAATCCGGCGACTGCACCGGCAACGAAGCCCGGGGCGATACCGGGCCGGTCAGCGATGGCGTAAGCGATGTAGCCGGCCAGGGCCGGTACCAGGAAGCCCAGTGAGAGGGCGCCGATCTTGAACAGGACGGCGCCGAGGTAGGCGCCAAGCGGGCCCCATGCGTTGTCCGGGAATTCCGTGGGCAGGTTGAAGATGCTGTTGTCCACAACGATGGCATCGGCATACTGGGTGATGAGGTACCCGCCCATTAGGAAGCCAAGCGCGATCAGCAGGCCGCCGCCGGCCACAAACGGGATCATGTAGCTGACGCCGGTCAGCAGCGCTTTCTTCAGCTTCTGCCCAATGTGCTCACCTTTTTCCTCGGCCTCGTTCTGTGCCTGTTCCTCCGCGCCGAAGTGCGGGACCCGGCGGGCGTTGGGGTTCTCTGCGGCCGCGAGGGCCTCATGGACCATCTTTTCCGGCTCGTCGATGCCGCGTTTGACGGGGGCGTTGATAACCGGCAGGCCGGCGAAGCGCTCCTTGCCTCGGACATCCACGTCGACGGCGAAGATGACGGCGTCGGCTGCGGCGATCACTGCCGGATCCAGCGGCTTTGCCCCTGAAGATCCTTGGGTCTCCACCTGCAGGTCCACGCCGATTTCCTTGGCCGCGGCCACAAGCGAATCGGCGGCCATGTAGGTGTGGGCGATGCCGGTGGGGCAGGCAGTGACAGCGACAAGGCGCTTGGGGCGGGAAGCTCCGGTCCCGGTCGGGGCGCCGCTTACGGCCGGTGCCGGTGCGGAGTGGGCGGCAGGCTTATCGGCAAGGGCGCCTTCGACGAGCCCGACGACCTCGGCCGCCGAACCGGCGTCGCGCAGGGCCTGGGTGAAGTCCTTTTTGATCAGGGAGCGGGCCAGCTTGGAGAGCAGCTTGAGGTGTTCCTGGTCCGCACCATCGGGGGCCGCAATGAAGAAGATGAGGTCCGCGGGGCCGTCCTTGGCGCCGAAGTCGACGGACTGGGAGAGCCGAGCCATCACCAGGGTGGGTTCGGTCACCGCCGTCGAACGGCAATGCGGGATGGCGATGCCGCCCGGAACCCCGGTGGCGGTCTTCTGTTCCCGGGCGAAGGCGTCGGCGAAGAGGCCTTCCACCTCGGTGGCGCGACCGTTGGCGGCGACTTTGCCTGCCAGGTGCCGGATCACGGCTTCGGGCGAGTCGCCCAGGTTCTGGTCGAGCTCGACCAGTTCGGTAGTAATGAGCGCAGTCACTGTCAATCCTTCGTCAGGGCCGTGATGGTTACGGCGTTGGGGGTGGTTTGGTGGACTGCCGGGACTGTGGAGCCCGGCAGCGAAGCGGCGGCGGCACCGTGTGCCACAGCCTGGCGGAGACAATCGGCCGGGGCGGCGCCCTGGCTGGAAGCGAGCAGGTAACCGGCCAGTGACGAATCGCCGGCGCCTACCGTGCTCACCGCGGTGACCGGCGGATGCGTGGCCAGCCACGCGCCGTCGGCCGTGACGAGCACCGCACCCTTGGAGCCGAGTGTTGCCAGCACGGCACCGACTCCGGATCGCACGACGGCGGAAGCGGCCGCCGCGGCCGCCCCCGGATCCGCTTCGAGTTCCTCGGCGGACTTGTGCGTGGCGAACCCGGCTGCGGCAGCCAGTTCCACCAGTTCCTCGGCATTGGGTTTGATGAGATCCGGTTTCCCCAGCGCATCGCCGCAGATCGCGGCGGCGAGCGGTTCGCCGGAGGAGTCCACGGCGACAAGGGGAGCCTCTTTGCCGTGATCCATGCTGCGCAGCCGCCGGGTGACGGTGGCGTAGAAGTTGGCCGGGACCCCGGGTGGGAGCGATCCTGCCAGGACAACCCAGCTGGCTCCCCGGGAGTGGTCCAGGAGCAGCCCGATCAGGGCTTCCTGCTGGTCCGCACTCAGCGCCGGTCCGGGTTCGTTGATCTTGGTGGTCACGCCGCCGGGTTCGGTGAGCGCCACGTTGCTGCGCAGCGGCTCTCCGATGGGGAGGGCGGCGAATGGGACGTCGACTTCGCGGAGACCGGCGAGGACGGGGTCCGCCTCGGCGCCCGGGAGCACTGCGACGGTCTTCAGCCCGGAGGCGACCAGGGCGCGGGAGACGTTTACGCCCTTGCCGCCGGATTCCTGCCGGACGGAGACGGCGCGCTGGACTTCGCCGCGGACCAGGGGTCCCGGCAGTGCCACGGTGCGGTCCAGGCTTGGGTTGGCGGTCAGGGTGACAATCATGCGACCACTACCTCCACTCCGGCATCCGCGAGGGCGTCGGCCAGGTCCTGGCCGGGTTTCGTGTCAGTGATCAAAGTGTCCAGATCTTTCAACGAGGCGAACTGGACCAGGGTTTCGGCATCCAGCTTGGAGGAATCAGCGAGCACCACTATGCGGCGGGCTGAATGGACGAAGGCGGCTTTGACAGCGGCTTCTTCAGGATCGGGGGTGCTCAGCCCGAAGGCTGCGTGGATGCCGTTGGTGCCGATGAAAGCGATATCCGGGCGGATCCTGCGGGCGGCTTCCACCGTGGACTGGCCGACGGCGGCCTGGGTGATTCCGCGGACCCTGCCGCCAAGCAGGTGCAAGGCGATGCCGGCCTCACCGGAGAGCTTTGCCGCGACGGGCAGCGAGTGGGTGATGACCACGAGTTCCGCGCCGGGTGCTGCAGCGGCTGACGTCGCTGCAGTCCGCGCGGCCAGGCGGTCGGCGAGGGTCTCGGTGGTGGAGCCGGCGTCGATCAGGATGCTGCCGGTTCGGTTTTCCGGGATCAGTGCGAGGGCCGCTTCGGCGATCCGGGTCTTTTCCGGTTGCCGCTGGTCGGCGCGGACCAGGATGCTTTCTTCGCTGGTGCTGAAGCGGTCCGGGGAGACGGCGCCGCCGTGTACCCGGCGCACACTGCCGGCGGATTCGAGGGCGGCCAGGTCCCGGCGGACGGTTTCGGTGGTGATGCTGAAACGCTCGGCGAGGTCCGTGACGCTGGCACGGCCGCTGGCAACAATGAGCCCCACGATCAGCTGTTGGCGTTCCTCGGCGAACACTGGCTCTCCCTTGCGTCAGTACTGCGGACCTCCCCCGCACTTCCGTGATTACCATCACAATGAAGTGGAGTTGATTGACTTTATCTGTGAATATGTGGCTTTGTCAATGAAAAACAACATGAACACAGAAATGTCCCGTACGCGGCCGATGGGCATGCCCAGTTTTCGGATCGAGGAGTGGGCATATCTGGACTATGTCCATCCGTGGGGCCGGGCGCAGGGCATGTCCGCCGCCGGGCCCGGGCGCGGGGCATGCGCAGGGGTAGGGGTAGGGGTAGAGGTAGCGGGTAGGGGTGGAGACGGGTTCGGCCGGTGTTCACGCACGGGACGGTGCGCGTGCTGGAAGGGCGGGAAGGGCCATACAACGGCCGACGCCGGGCCGGGCCCGGTAAAGGGTTCGGCCCGGCGTCGGGTGGCTTATGCGGTGCGCGGCGGCGCGCTCGGACTAGATGCCGGCGTCGCGGCTTTCGTTCCGGGTGATGGTCTCGCCGGTATTGGGGTCCACAACGGAGCGTGTCTCGCTGACCCGGCGGGTGCGGCTGCGCCCTGGTGAGGCCAGGACCAGGGAAGCGATCAGCCCGATGACACCGACCGCCATCAGGATGTAGCCGATCATGGTCTGGTCCACATTGGGGATCAGGCCGGGGGTGATGGCCCAGGCGAGGATGGCGCCGAGGGCGATGAGGAAAATGGCGGAACCGATTCTCATGACTTGCTCCTTGTGTCCGGTCGGACGGTTAAGTATTGCTAAGCATGCTGTCCAGCGTCAGGCTACAGCCCGGTGCGTGTTGTTTCAACGATCTCATTGACGCCACTCCGGCCAGTTTTCGCACGTAGTCTTGAAGCGTCCGCTGCGGCCGGCCAGATACGTGCCGCCGTTTACCGCACTGCCGCACCAGCCCCGCACCCCGGCGGGTTACGCAACGTGCCTCACAGAAATCCGGTGCCCATGCTTACAGCTTTCCCCAGAGTCGTCGTCACCGGACTGGGAGCAGTGACTCCCGTCGGTGCGACGGCGGCCGAGACCCGGGCCGCGTTGCTGGCCGGGCGCTCAGGAATCGCGGCACTTGAGGATGACTGGGCGCAGGAGCTTCCGGTCCGGATGGCGGGCCGGGCGGACGTTGATGTTCCCGCGCTGCTCTCCACCCCGGAATATAAGAGGATGGACCGGTGCGGGCACCTCGCGCTGATTGCGGCCCGGGAAGCGTGGGCGCAGGCAGGCCGTCCCGCAGCCGACCCGGAACGCCTGGCCGTGGTGATCGGATCCGGCTATGGCGGCCTGGACACAACCCTGGAGCAGGCCCGGGCCCTTGATGCCCGCGGGCCGCGGCGCGTCTCCCCGCACACGCTGACCCGGATCATGACCAACGCGCCCGCGGCCTGGGTGTCCATGGATGTCGGCGCCAAAGGCGGGGCGCGCACCCCGGTGAGCGCCTGTGCCTCCGGGGCGGAAGCCATCTCCCAGGCGGCAGACATGATCCGTGCCGGGACAGCGGATGTTGTGATTGCCGGCGGCGTGGATTCCTGCATCAACGGCCTCATCATCAGCGGCTTCGCCCAAATTCGGGCCCTGTCCACCCGCAACGGAGACCCGGAGTCCGCTTCGCGGCCGTTCGACCGGGACCGGGACGGATTCGTACTGGCGGAGGGCGCCGCGATCCTGGTCCTGGAACGCGAAGACCACGCCCGCGCCCGGGGAGCGGAAGTGCTCGGTGTCGTGGCCGGAACTGCTGTGACATCCGACGCCGTCGACATCGTCGCCGCCGATCCGGTCATGCAGCGGCGGGTGATGGAAAAGGCCATCGCCGCCGCCGGCCTTGGTGCCGGAGACATCGGGCTGGTCCATGCCCACGCGACCTCCACCCCGGTCGGCGATCGCCTGGAAGCCGACGCGATCAGGGCCGTACTTGGAAACCAGGTGCCCGTTACCTCCACAAAATCCCTCACCGGGCACCTCCTTGGCGGCGCAGGCGCCCTCGGCGCCGTCGTCCTGATCCAGGCGCTGAAAACCGGGGACTTTCCGGGGTCCGGCAACCTTGACCAACCCGACGACGGGATCGACCTGAACCTTCTGCGGAAAACGGTGGCAGGCCAGGGAGCCAGGGCGGGCATCGCCAACGCCTTCGGATTCGGCGGTCACAGCACCGCCTTGGTGATCACCGAAAGCTAGGCTGTTGCGATGGAGCGCGTCCTCTGGTCCAAACCGGAACACGAACGCGACGGGACCCCGTTGCTGGTCATGATGCACGGCTACGGCCGGGATGAATCCCGGATGGTGAAACTCTTTGGCAGCCTGCCGTCCGGGTTCAGTTGCGCGGCGCTCCGTGGCCCCAAGGAGATCGGCGACGGGTACGGCTGGTTCCTGCTGGACTACTTCCTGACCCATGACTTCGCTGACGTCATCGCTGCCGCCAATGCCGTGTTCAGCTGGATCGAATCAGTCAGGTCCCAACACACCAGCGTCAGCCTGCTCGGCTACTCGCAGGGCATGGCCATGGCCACGACGCTGCTCCGGTTGCGGCCGGCGGAGTTCCGCGCCGCCGTCGGGCTGTCAGGATTTGTGCTGGACAACGAACTCCTGGCGATGAGCGAATCGTTCGAGTCCCGGCCGCCCTTCTTCTGGGGCCGGGACCGGGATGACCTGGTGATAAACGCCGCCGCCGCGGAGCACACCGAGGAGTGGCTCCACGAGCACACACAGCTCACGGCGAGGACCTACCCGGGAACGGGCCACGCCATTTCGGCCGCGGAACTGGTGGACGTCAGCGCGTTCCTCCGCCACTATGTGCTGAACCCGGGAAGCTGACTCCGCCCGCGGCGGAACCCCGCGTGGGGTGGCGATAGTGCCAAAGGTCCTTTTATCCAATTGCGCGCCAATTTTGTAAGCGCTTACACTCAACGTGGGCCGTATTTCTGGCCGTCAACTGACTTCAGGGGGAAGAAAGGGCTGAGCCCTGTGTTGCAGGCTAAGGCGCCGCGTCACCGTCGAGGACGTCGGCGCACTCTCCGGATTTTCCATCTGCACCGACTCCCGCAGCTTCGAAAACCGCCGGGCGCCCTTCGGGAGGTATCCGATCCCGGCGCCCCACGGCCGTGCAGCAATTGAAGGGCTCCACCGCCCTGGAGTTCCAAAACCCCGTCACGCCAGCTGCTGGAGACCAAACTGACGGCGGGCCAGCGCACCCGCCGGCGTTGAACGGCGCCCGGTTGCGACCGGGAAGCCCCGCGATCTACAGCGCCGGGGCCCCGTTCCGGCCCGCCCCCTTAAAACGCCGGCCCCGGCCTGCCGGTCCACCGTCTGAAAAATGCCGTCTGAAAGGACAACCGAACCATGACTGAGCTTTCCAACAGCACCCCGTCGAGCTGGGCCGGGGCGTCTGCCATCCTCTTTGACCTCGACGGCGTCCTGACCCCAACCGCGATTGTGCACGAGCGCGCCTGGCGCGAACTTTTTGACGGCTACCTCCAGTCCGTTCCCGGGGCCGCCGCCTACCGCGCAAGCGACTATTTCGACCACATCGACGGCAAACCCCGTTTCGATGGCGTCCGGGACTTCCTCGCCTCCCGCGACATCGTCCTGCCGGAAGGCCCGCTGGAGGACGAGCCGGAGCACAACACCGTCCACGGCCTGGGTAACCGCAAAAACCAGGTCTTTAACGACATCGTCGCCGCCGGCGGGGTTCGGCCCTACGCAGGCTCCGTGCGGTTCGTCGACGCGGCACTGGCCCGCGGGCTGAAGCTCGCCGTCGTCTCCTCCTCCCGCAACGCCCCGGCGGTGCTCAAGGCCGCCGGACTTTCGGATTACTTCCCGGTAGTGGTCGACGGGGTCGTCGCCGTGGCCGAGGGCCTGCCCGGCAAGCCCAGCCCGGCGACCTACGAATATGCCGCCCGGTTGCTGGGCCTGCCCAGCGACGAGTGCGTTGTGGTCGAGGATGCCGTGTCCGGCGTCCAATCCGGCCGGGCCGGGAACTTCCATTCGGTGATCGGCGTGGACCGCGGGGCAGGCCGGCAGACCCTGCTGGCCGCCGGAGCCACGCTCGTCGTCAACGACCTCGACGAGCTGCTCTAGCCCGTCACCCTTCCGTCCCGACCAGGACGCTGCAAGGCCCTGCAAGACCGCACAAAAAACCTCTCATCAGCAGCCTTTTTACCGCCTGAAGGATAAACCATGGCCCTTATCACCTCTGACCGCGCGCGGTTCCCCAATGACCCCTGGCAGCTGGTCGAGACTGTGCACCTCCCCGGCAACGCCGGCACGCTGGAGACCCTCTTCAGCCTCGGCAACGGCCACCTCGGTATCCGCGGCGCCCACTGGGCCGCCGCCGACGCCGAGCTGCCGGGCAGCTTCGTCAACGGCTTCCACGAGACCTGGGACATCAAGCACGCGGAGAACGCCTACGGCTTCGCCCGCACCGGCCAGCGGATCCTCTACATCCCCGACGCCAACAACTTCACCGTGATCATCGACGGCGAAACCTTGAGCCTGGACGAATCCACAGTGCTCGACTACCGCCGCAGTGTCGACTTCGCCACCGGCGTGTACGAATGCCGGATCGTGTGGCAGTGCCGCTCGGGCGCCACCGTGACCACCATCGAACTACGCGCTGTCGGCTACCAGTCCCGCGGTGCGCTTGGCATCTCGCTGGAACTCGGCGCGGACCGGGATATCTCCGCGGACGTGACCTCCTCGGTGATAAACCGCCAGGACCAGCCGGTGGATGATCACTCGGCCCACGACCCCCGGCGTGCCGGCCGGCACGCCGGGCGGGTGCTGCTGCCGGTGCGGCTCGACGGCGGCGACGGCTCGCTGCGGCTGTCCTGGGAGACCGCCGAATCCAAACAGCGCATTGGCCTGGCTGTCGACCACTGGACCAACGCCGGCGTGCAGCCTTTCGACACCCAGGTGCATGAGGACGACAGCAGTGTCCGCTACGTTCTGGCCGTAAGCGCCGACGAGCCGTTTGTGCTGGAAAAGAGTGTCAGCTACGCCGTCGGGCAAGCCTCCGAAGACCTTGCCGACGACGCGGAAGCGGGTCTGAGGCCGCTGTCGGAGATTTTCGCCGAAAGCGCGGAGCATTACCGAAACTACTGGACCACCAGCGACATCATCCTCGCCGGCCAGACCGAGCTGCAGCAGGCCGTCCGCTGGAACCTCTTCCAGTTGGCCCAGGCCACCGCCTGCGCCGACGTCGCCGGCATCCCGGCGAAGGGTGTGTCCGGTTCCGGCTATGACGGGCACTACTTCTGGGACCAGGAGGTGTACCTGATGCCCTACCTGACGTACACCAGCCCCGGCAACGCCCGCCAGGTCCTGCAGTTCCGCCATGAGATGCTGCCCGAAGCCAAGATCCGGGCCAAGGAACTCAGCGTGGACGGCGCCCTGTTCCCTTGGCGCACCATTAACGGGCTGGAGGCCAGCGCCTACTACGCCGCCGGCACGGCCCAGTTCCACATCGCCGCCGCGATCGCCTTCGCGACCAACCGCTACATCTGGGCCAGCGGCGACCAGGAGTTCCAGGAAACCCTCGGCGCCGAGCTGCTGATCGAGACCGCCCGGATGTGGGTGTCCCTGGGTTTCTTTGGCAAGGACGGGCAGTTCCATATTCACGGCGTCACCGGCCCGGATGAGTACACCGCCGTTGTCAACGACAACGTCTATACCAACGTGATGGCGCGCTTTAACCTGCGGGCGGCGGCGGCGCTGGATCACCCCGGGATTGACGATGCCGAACGCCAGGTGTGGGAGCAGGCCGCCAACCGGATGCAGCTGCCCTATGACGAGGACCTCCAGGTCCACGCTCAGGACAACGACTTTATGACCCTGGAGCCGTGGGACTGGACGACACCGCGTTCCAAGTACCCGCTGCTGCTGCACTTCCACCCGCTGGTGATCTACCGCCACCAGGTGCTGAAGCAGGCCGATACCGTGCTGGCCATGTTCCTGCAGTGGCAGGACTTCACGGCCGAGGAAAAGCGCCGCGCCTTCGATTTCTACGACCCGATCACCACCGGCGACTCCACCCTGTCCGCCTGTGTGCAGGGCATTATGGCGGCCGAGGTCGGCTACGGCGACGCCGCGCTGGACCACTTCACGCACGCGTTGTTCATCGACCTGGACGACACACACGGCAACACGATCGACGGCGTGCACATCGCGTCCACCGGCGGCGTGTGGAGCTCGCTGGTCAGCGGCTTCGCCGGCCTCCGGGACCAGGGTGCGGTGCCCTACTTCGACCCGCGGCTGCCCGCTGGCTGGGAAGGGCTCTCGTTCCACCTGAAGATCCAGGGCCGGCTGCTGCAGCTTGAACTGGAGCAGGGTGCCATCAGCCTGACGGTGCGCGGGGGCCCACCGCTCGAGATCGACGTCCGCGGCGAGCTGTTTACGGTCGACGGTGATCCGGTCCGGGTGCCGCTGGCCCCGGTGGCGGTCCCGGAGCCCACGATCTTCCCGAGCGGACTGCCGACGGCGTCCCTGCCGATGGTGCGCGCAGCCGGCTAGGCCTGCTGCTGCCGTTCGGCGGCGCCGCTGCTGCCGGGGTGCCCGTCGCCAGCCAGGCGCTCCGGGCCGTCGTCGAGCGGGTTGGCGATCTCGTCGGCCGGCATCTTCGCGACGGCCAGTGCGATGACCGCCACAACCGGACACACGGTCCCGGCCACCAGGAAGATGAGCCCGACCGGCAGCACCTCGGCGGCCGGGCCGGCGAGGGCCATGGAGACCGGCATCAGGGCCAGCGAGACGAAGAAGTCCAGGCTTGAGACGCGGCCCAGCAGGTGCGGGGGAACCCGGCGCTGCAGCAGGGTGCCCCAAATGACCATGCCCATCCCGCCGGTGGCACCGAAGACGAAGAGCGCGGCAGCCAGCGCCCAAAAGCTGTCGATGATGCCGACGGCGGCAAGTGGCAGGCTCCCGGCGCCCCAGCTCACCATCATCGCGCTCAGGTAGCGGCGCGGCAGCGGGAACGAAGCAGTTGCCAGCGACGCGGCGGCGCCGCCGACGCCCATCACCGCGAGCAGGAATCCGAACTGGCGCGAGTCGCCGCCGAGCTGGTCGCGGACCACAAACGGCAGGAGCACCTCGATGGGGCCGATCAGGAAAAGTACGGAGATGCAGGCCCACAGCAGGGTCCACATTAGCCAGGGTGTGCGGACCGTGTAGCTGACTCCTTCGCGGAGGTCCTGCAGCAGGGACGTTGGGGCGCGTTCGCCGGTCCCGGAACCTGCCCCGCCGCCAGCGCCGTCCATATCCGGACGGGGCTGGCGGCGGAGCAGGCTGAGGACGGCGAGGGCCAGCAGGTGGCACACCGCCACCCCGGTCACTGCATGCGCGGGGGAGAGGGCTGCGACCAGGATGCCCGCGACGGCCGGGCCGGTGGCCTGCTGCAGGAGCGGCCGCATGGTCCCTTCCAAACCGTTAGCCGCGAGCAGGTCCTCCGGCGGCAGGATCCGGGGGAGGATGGCGGAGTAGGCGGGGAAGAAGAATGCTGCGCCGGCGCCGAGCACAAACCCGCCGAGCGCCAGATGCCAGAGTTCCAGCCAGCCCAGCATGGCCAGTCCGCTGATGGTGGCGATGACGGCCAGGTTGGCCCCCTCCACCGCGATGATGAGCAGCCGCTGCGGGAACCGGTCCGCGGCGATGCCGCCCATCAGCAAAAACGCGACGAGTCCGGCGCTGCCGGCGGCCGCAACGAGGGAGAGCTCCAACGGCCCCCCGCCGAGCTCGATCACCTCGTAGACCATCGCCACGGCCCACATTCCGGAGCCGAAAATGGAGATGGCCAGTGCTGTAATCAGCACACGGTATTCCCGGTGTGCGAAGGGCCGCAGGGCCCTCGGTGAGCGCATGGTCCCAGTTTAGGCTGCGACTTCGCGTGAGGGCGGCGGTTTCCAGGCGGGAAAATCCGATGGAATAGGCGGGCCGGTGTCCGGGTTGTCGCCTAACGGGACGGGCAATCCAACCAGGACACCCCGTTCCGACGCACGGGGCCGGAAAGCCGCTACGCAGTTCTGCTGCGGCGGCCACAGGCCCGATTGAGCCGGACTACCCAGAATCGGAGATGGTGGATTAATGACTGCTTACAAGACAGTGAACCCCGCGACCGGAGAGACGCTGAAGGAATTTCCGCTTGCTACCGCGGATGAGGTGGAGAATGCCCTCGCGGCGTCGAAGCAGGCCTTCCAGGCCTGGCAGGCTGCGCCCGTAGCGGACCGCGCCGCGGTCATTGCCCGCGTGGCCGAACTGTACCGGGAACGACAGGACGAACTGGCCCGTCTGATCGCCACGGAGATGGGCAAGCCCTTGGCCCAGTCCCGGGGCGAAGTGGGCCTGGTGGCCGACATCTACTCGTACTACGCCGAAGAGGGCCCGGCCTTCCTCGAAGACGAACTGCTTGATGTTAAAGGCGGCGGCGAAGCAATCGTCCGCTCAGCACCGGTCGGGCCGCTCCTGGGCATCATGCCGTGGAACTACCCGTACTACCAAGTGGCCCGGTTCGCCGCCCCCAACCTGGTCCTCGGCAACACCATCCTGCTCAAGCATGCCGGCAGCTGCCCCCAGTCCGCCCTTGCCATTGAACAGATTTTCAAGGATGCCGGGCTCCCGGAGGGTGTCTACCTCAACGTTTTCCTGAGCAACGAACAGGTTGCCGAAGTCGTCGCCGATGACCGGGTCCAGGGTGTCTCCCTGACCGGAAGCGAGCGGGCCGGCTCGGCAGTCGCCGAGGTGGCCGGCCGCAACCTGAAGAAGTATGTGCTCGAACTCGGTGGCAGTGATCCGTTTATCGTCCTCGACTCAGACGACCTGGACGCCACGGTAAAGGCAGCGGTCAGCGGACGGATCGGGAACGCCGGCCAGGCCTGCACGGCTTCGAAGCGTTTTATCATCCTTGAGGACCTGTACGAGGCTTTTGTGGAGAAGTTCACTGCGCGGATGTCCGCGGTCAAGCACGGTGATCCCTTGCTCGCCGACACCCGCTTCGGGCCGCTCTCCTCACAGAGCGCCGCGGACGGCCTCATCGAGCAGATCCAGGACGCCGTGGACAAGGGCGCTACCCTGCGGACCGGCGGACACCACATCGATGGCCCCGGCGCCTTCGTGGAGCCCACGGTGCTGACGGATGTGACCCCCGGGATGCGGGCGTTCTCCGAAGAACTCTTCGGCCCGGCGGCCGTCGTCTACAAGGTCGCCAGCGTTGAGGAGGCCATTGAACTGGCCAACGGGTCCCCGTACGGGCTCGGCGGTGCGGTCTTCAGTGCCGACGCCGAGAAGGCCAAGGCGGTGGCCGATCGGCTGGACACCGGCATGGTCTTTATCAATTCCGTGGCCGAAACCCAGGCGGATCTGCCCTTCGGTGGTGTGAAGCGTTCGGGCGTCGGGCGCGAGCTGGCACGGTTCGGCATGAATGAGTTCGTCAATAAGAAGCTCATCCGGACACCGCGCTAAACCGGGCAGTTCTTCACGGCAGTTGAGGGCGGACAGGCGCCGCCGATCCGCCCTCAACTGCCCGCCCGGGCCATCGTCCGCCTCTACCGGCGGCGCCGCTGTGGCCTAGTGTTAAGGCTTGAATCCACAGCAGTGACGGTTCCGATGAGAGGCGATGATGGCCAAGCGAGGCAACCCGGCAATGAAAATTGCCCAGCAGTCAGCACACAACGCGATGTTCGACGCCGAGGGCAAACCCCGGGCAGGTGTGCACAACGTGCTCCTGCGGGCCGTTGAAATCCAGCGCCCCTTGATCCTGGCGAACCTTCGCCGGCTCCAGCGAAAGCACCCGCGGGCCACGGCGGCCCAGCTGGCCGCAACCCTGGAACGGGACTACCTCATTGCCGTCACCGGCGGCGGCGCGCTTGTGGGCGGGGCGGCCGTGATTCCCGGCGTCGGGACTGTGGCCGCACTGGGCCTCTCGGCCGCCGCGACCGCCGGTTTCCTGGAGGCCACAGCACTTTTTGCCACCTCGCTCGCCGAACTTCACGGCGTGCGGATGGTGGATCCGGAAAAGGCCAGCACACTGGTCATGGCCGTAATGCTCGGCGAGGAAGGCACCGCGCTGTTGAGTTCCCTGAGCGGCCAAGCCACCGGGCAGGGCGGCGGGCCCACCCAGGCGTGGGGCACACTGTTCGCACGCCGGGCACCGCTTGTTGGCTTCGGCCAGGTTCGTGAACGGATCCAGCGGGCTTTCCTCCGGAGCCTGCTCAGGCGCCAAGGCGGTGCCTTGCTGGGCCGGGCCCTGCCGTTCGGCGTCGGGGCCGTCGTGGGCGGGGTCGGCAACCGGATGATGGGACGGGCCGTGGTGGCCAATGCCAAGGAAGCGTTCGGACCGCTGCCCCTCGTGATCCCCGGCGAACTGGGAGCGACCGCGGAGCTGGACGGCCCGGCAGCAGCCCCGGCTGACACAAAGGACAGCAAGGACGATTCAGCGCAGAAAGGCGGCACGTTTTGGATTTGAACGCTGACTTGGGGGAGTCCTTCGGGACGTGGACCATGGGCGACGACGCCGCGATGTTTCCGCTTCTGACGAGCGCCAGCGTGGCCTGCGGGCTGCACGCCGGGGACCCCGTGACCATGCTGGACACCTGCCGGGCGGCCTACGAGTCCGACGTGCGGGTGGGCGCTCACCTGGGCTACCCGGACATGGCCGGATTCGGGCTCCGGGCCCTGGACATGACGTTCGATGATCTCTTCGGCGCCGTGCTGTACCAGCTCGGCGCCTTGGACGGGGTGGCGCACGCCGTCGGCGCCTCGGTGGACTACATCAAGCTGCACGGGGCACTCTACGACCGGACAGTGCGCGACGCCGAGCAGGCTTCGGCAGTCGTCGCGGCCATCCAGGCCTACGATCCGGGGCTTGCCGTGCTGGGCTTCCCGGGCTCCGCCCTGCTCGGGATCGCCCAAGAAGCCGGCCACCCGGTCTTTACCGAGGCCTTCGCCGACCGCGCCTACCTGCCCGACGGCACCCTGCTGCCGCGCTCGCAGGATGGTGCACTGCTGGAGGACCTCGGCCGGATCCAGGAACGGGCCGTGCGCCTTGCCGTCGAAGGCGAGGTCGAAGCTGTGGACGGGACGGTGCTCAGGATCGAACCGCACTCGCTGTGCATCCACGGTGACACGCCCGGGTCGGTCGAAACCGCCGCCGCGATCCGCGCGGCCCTCGAAAGCGCAGGCGTGGAGCTGGAAAGCTTCGCTTAGCCGAAGACCAGGTGGGCCACAGCAAAAATCGCGAGGCCGGCAAGGGCGCCCACCACGGTGCCGTTAATTCGGATGAACTGCAGGTCCTTGCCGATCTGAAGCTCGATCTTTTGCGAGGTTTCCTCGGCATCCCAGCGGGATACGGTATCGGTGATCACACCTGCGATGTCCGAGCGGTACGTCTTGACGAGATACCCGGCGGCGTCCCCGATCCACCTGTTCACCTTGCCGGCCAGTTCGCCGTCGACAACGAGCCGGGTGCCGAAGTCATGCACGGCGGCTTTGAACCTGACGGTCAGTTCGCTGTGCGGATCGTCGACGGCGGAGAGCAGCGCGGCCTTGATGGTGCCCCAGGTTCGGGAGGCGAGTTCCCGAATTTCCGGATCTCCCAGGACTTGGGCCTTGATGCCTTCGGCCCGGGCAATCATAACCGGATCGTGCTGCAGGTCCTGTGCCAGATCCTTGAGGTACGTGTCGATCGACCGGCGGACCTGGTGCTGCGGGTCGGTCTGCACAGCGCGGGTGAATTTGAGGATCTCGACGTAGACCTTGTCGCCTACGAGTCCGTCGACGAACGACGGCACCCACGTCGGGGACCGGTCAGTCACCACCCGGTTGACCGTCTCCTGGTTGTCCCGCACCCAGTCCACGGTTCGGTCCACGAGCACGTCCACCAAGGCGTGGTGATGGCCGTCGTCGAAGATCCGCTCGGCGACCCGGCCCACCGGGGGACCCCACGGCGGAGCGAGCAGATGCCGGCGGACCATGCCCTCGATCACGGCCTGGACGTCGTCGTCGTTGAGCACGGTAAAGGCCCCGCGGATGACGGCGGCACCTTCCTTGGCCACCCGCTCCGCGCCGCCGGGCCCGGAGAGCCAAGCTCCGGCTTTGCGGGCGATGTCCACCGAGGCCAGTTTCTCCTGGACCACCTGCTCGGAAAGGAAGTTGGTTTCCACGAATTCACCCAGCGAGGCGCCAATCTGGTCCTTGCGCTGCGGAATGATGGCGGTGTGCGGGATTTTCAAGCCCATCGGGTACTTGAACAGGGCCGTCACCGCGAACCAGTCGGCGAGGGCGCCCACCATACCGCCCTCGGCCGCAGCCCGGACGTATTCGAGCCAGGGGTACTGCTTCTGCAGGGCGAAGGCGACCACAAAGATGATGGCCATCAAAACCAACAGTGAGAGCGCCAGCAGCTTCATCCGCCGGAGCGCGGATTCTTTCGCGGCGTCGCTCCCTGCCATGGATTGGCGGCGGCTGGGGCGGCCGACTGCGGGCGCGTTGGCGCCGGCGGGGCCCTCCGCGCGGGTAGTTGGCTTAGATTTCACCTGCATGTGCCCAGCCTAGCCCGGCTTGGGCGGTGGCCGTCCGCTAACGTGTCAGCATGACGACTGCCGAGTCCACCGCAACCCGTCCGCTGGTCTACGCCCACCGTGGTTCCAGTGCGGCGTTCGCTGAGCACACCCGGGCGGCCTACCTGCAGGCAATTGCCGACGGCGCCGACGGTGTGGAGTGCGATATCCACCTCACCAGGGACCAGCACGCTGTACTGCTGCACGACTCAACCCTGGACCGCACCTCGGATGGCACCGGAGCCGTGGCGGACAGGACCCTCGAGGAGCTCCGGGCGCTGGACTTTTCCTCCTGGAAGGGCGCCAGGATCCCGGAAGAATACGGCAGTAGATCAGCCCAGCTGCTGACGCTCCCGGAGTTGCTGGCCCTCCTGCGGACAGCAGGCCGGGAGATCGGGCTGGCAATTGAACTCAAACACCCGAGTCCCTTTCAGCTCAAGCTCGAAGACCGTGTCCTGGAAATCCTCACGGCCGAAGGCTGGGATCCGGCGACGTCCCGGCTCGGGAACATCGTGGTGTCTTTTATGAGCTTCAGCCCGGACTCCGTGAAGCACCTGCTGGGAACCGTCCCGTCCGCCGCCGTGTGCCAGCTTGTGGACGACGTCGACGTCGAGGAGCTCCGCGAGGAGCTGGGCCTCGGGGCGCTCACCGGCGGAGCGCTTGCCAATGTGATGAAGGCCGCGCAAACGGAAGCCGAACGGATCCTGGATGACTGCGAGACCGGGCTGGCCGGCCCGGGCATCGACTATGTCCGGGGCCATTCCCGGACCATCCGGCGCTGGCTCAACTCCGGCCGGCGGTTCCGGGTGTGGACGGTGGATTCGGAAGCCGACGTCGCCTTGTGCCAGGAGCTTGGGATCCACGAGGTCACCACCAACCGGCCCGGGCAGGTCCTGGCGCAGCTCTCGGCCGGGTCGCGGAGCCTCGGCTTGCACGGGTAGCTCCCGCTGGTCTTTGCGCCTCAAGCCCAGGGGAACAGGGGGAGGCTACGCTGCAAGGTCCCGGCGCCGCCAGCCGGCGAACCCGAACGCAGCAAGCACGGCCGCTGCCACGGTCAGGACACCCAGCGCCGCACCATCCCCGGATCCCACCGGGAGCAGCGGGGAATGCCTGAACGGGGAGAGGTCCATCAGCCAGTTCGGGGCGTTCCACAGCACCCCGAACTCTCCCAAGGCGACGAACGCCAGCAGGAGGCCCCAGGCCGCCCCGGTCAGCCGAGGCGCCCAGCCGAACACCGCCAGAGCGAGGCTGGTAACAACCCATGCGGCCGGCACCTGGGCCAAAGCGGCAACGGTGCTGCGGCCCAGCAGGGAGGCATCGTTGACGGCGAAGGCGGCTCCGGCACCAATCGACAGGCCCGCCAGAAAGAGCAGCAAAACGATGCCGGCCAACGCAAAGGTGAAGTGGCTGCCCGCCCACCGGAACCGGGTAGTGGCCGTGCCCAGCAGGACTTCGGTATGGCCCGCGGCTTCCTCGCTGCGCAGATGGTTCGCCGCCGATACCCCGTAGGCGGCCGCCAGTAGACCCATGATGCTGATTTCCGCGGCCAGGAAGGCCTCCGTCAAAGCGCGGGGGCCGCCCAGCAGCTTGATAAGGTCCTGGGCGTTTGGTGAACTCAGCAGCTCTGCCACATTGGAGACCAGGGAACCGATGACAACGCCGAAAATCACGAACGCCACGGCCCAGCCTAAAAGTACGCGGTACTGCAGCCTTACGGCCAGGCCCCAGACGCCGGAGAGCGAGCCTACGGCAGGTCCGGGACGCCCGGCAGCGATCCCGGCTCCCAGGTCCCGCCGTGCCCGAAGCGCGAATGCCGCCGGAACCAGCACGAGAGAGAGGGCAACAGGCAGCGCCAGCACCCACCAGCGGTCTCCGGCGAACGCCCGGATCTGCTGGTTCCACCCGATGGGCGAGAGCCAGGAGAGCGCCGATGGTCCCGGCTCGGCGAGGTCTCCGACAGCTCGCAAAGCATAGGTCACTGCGACGATACTGACACTGATCCCGGTCGCGGCCCGGGCGCTGGCGGTGAGCTGTGCCGCCACGCCGGCCACGGCGCTGAATACCATCCCGGTGGCGGCCCAGCCCAGGCCGAAGGCGAAGGAACCGGCCGCCGGCAGTCCGCCGGCGGCCAGCGCGGCTGCCGAGAGCAACCCGAGCAGCACGTTGGCCCCCAGGCTGATCGTGAGGGCCGCCGCCAGCGGTGCGTCTCGCCCCAGCCGCCCGCCGCCGAGCAGTTCCAGGCGTCCGCTCTCCTCGTCCCCGCGGGTGTGACGGACGGCGAGGACGATCATCAGGACGGCCAGGATGGCGGCCATAAACGCGGTGTATTTGATGAGCGACAGCGCACCGATCGAGCCGGGGTCGTAGATCCGCCCGAACATGGCCACCATGGAGGCGGTCGCGTTCAGGGCGGTGGAGGCCTCGATGCGGCTCGTGGCATCGGGGTAGAGCTCGACTCCGGCACGCGCGGTCGAGTAGGCGGTCAAGGCGAAACCGACGATCCACGCAGGCAGCATCCAGCGGTCCCGCCGCAGCCCGAGCCGGATCAGGACGCCGGTTCCGGCCAGGGTCTCAGGCATCGCCGGCCCGCCGTCGGCCCGGCCTGGCAGGGGCACCGGAGCCGGGCTGTCCGGGCGGGGCGCCGGACGCCGCCGCCGAATCCCCGGCAGTGCCGGCACCATAGTGGCGCAGGAACAGGTCCTCGAGCGTTGGCGGCTGGCTTGTGAGGGACCTCAGTCCCGCCGTCGTCAGTGCCTGCATCAGGTGGTTCAGGCCGGCCGGCTCGACTTGGGCGTTGACCCGGTGGTCCGTTACGACGACGTCGTGGACACCGGGCAGGAGTTCGAGTCCGGGCGGCACCGTGGCGACGTCGGCGGTGACCGAAGTTCGGGTGAGATGCCGCAGCTGCTCCAGCGGGCCGGTCTCCACCAGCCGCCCGGACCGGATAATGCTGACCCGGTCCGAAAGTGCCTCGGCCTCACTGAGGATATGGCTGCTCAGCACCACTGTTCTCCCCTGCGTGCGCAGTTCGCGGACGCAGCTGCGGAATACGTCCGCCATCAGCGGGTCCAGCCCGCTCGTCGGCTCGTCCAGCAGGAAAAGTTCAGCATCGGTGGCCAGGGCAGCAACAAGGGCCACTTTCTGGCGGTTTCCCTTGGAGTACGCCCGGGCCCTCTTGCTGGGGTCCAGTTCGAACAGGTCCAGGAGCTGATCCCGGCGTGCGCGGTCCTGCCCGCCCTGAAGCCGGCCCAGCAGGTCGATGATCTCCCCGCCTGTCAAGTTCGGCCACAGTGCTACGTCCCCGGGGACGTAGGCCAACCGGCGGTGCAAGGTCGATACCTCACGCCAGGGGTCGAGTCCCAGCACCCGGATGGAACCGGCATTGGAGCGCAGCAGACCCAGCAGCAGCCGCAAGGTGGTGGATTTGCCTGATCCGTTGGGCCCGAGGAAACCGTGCACCTCACCGGCAGCCACGTCGAAGTCCAAGCCGTCCAGCGCCTGCACGGTCCCGAACCGCTTCACAACGCCCTTCATTTCCACCGCAGCGCCCATACGCAACAACGTACCCCGATTGACCCTCGTGACACCCTGCAGAAAGTCCTGTTTTGAGGCAGCCAGTCACGGTTAGCGGGGGGACCGCGGCTGTGATTGAGTTAATCCATGCCATCTCGCTGGTCCGGCCGGGACACCCAGACACTTTCCGCGGTCGCGATGAGCGTCCTGCTGCTGGCCAGCGCGTCGAAGCACTTTGATGATCCGGATTTCTTCGCGCCAGTGGTTCCCGATGCGCTGTGCCGGGATGACAGCGGCGGGAAGCCAAACAGCCCCCTCGCGGTCCTGTCCCGGGAGGAATGGGTCGCATTCAGCGGCCTGCTTGAAGTGGCCGCCGCCGTGGGGCTCCTGGTCCCGGTGACACGTCGCGCCGCGGCCGGATGTGTGACGGCCATGTTCACCCTTTTCCTCGCCGGACACCTCGACGCCCTGCGAAAGGCCTACGGCCCGGGCGGGACCCCCGCCCGGCGCCGCACGCACACCCTGCGGTTGCCGCTGCAGGCGCCGCTGATTGCCTGGGCCTGGAGCTTGCGGAAAACCGCACCGGCGCAACGGGCCCGGCAGCAACAGGCCCGGCGGTGAGGCTTCTGCAGTCCCCGGCCGTGCGGGTGGGGCTCTCCATCAGCATCGCCACCGGACTCTACGGCGTCTCTTTCGGAGCGCTGTCCGTTACATCAGGCCTTGACTTTTGGCAGACTATGGCCCTGAGCCTGCTGCTGTTCAGCGGCGGCTCACAATTCGCGTTTATCGGTGTGGTAGCCGGGGGCGGCTCCGGGGTCGCCGCGATGGGGGCGGCCACCCTGTTGGGCATGCGTAACGGGATTTACGGCATGCAGATCAACGCACTGCTGGCGCCGCGGGGCTGGCTGCGGTTTGCGGCCGCCCACGTCACCATCGACGAGTCGACCGCCACCAGCACCGGTCAAACTGATCCGCTGGAGCGCAAGCGTGGCTTCTGGACCGCGGGCGTTGGCATCTTCGTTCTCTGGAACCTGTTCACCGCCGTGGGCGCCCTGGCAGGCGGGGCGCTCGGCGATCCCAAACAGTGGGGCCTCGACGGCGCTGCCGTGGCGGCGTTCCTGGGCCTGTTGTGGCCCCGGCTCAAGGGCCGCGAACCTGTGGCGATCGCCGTCGTCTGTGCCCTGGCCACTGTGCTGGCGGTACCATTGGTGCCCGCCGGGGTGCCGATCCTGGTGGCCGCCGTGGTTGCGGCGGCAATCGGCTGGTTCAGTAATGGCCGCAGCGACGAAGGACTGGAACCGGACGTGGACCCTTATGCGGACCACCCGGACGCACGGGTGCGCCCGGCAGGGGATACCGCATGAGCCTGTGGATGTGGCTGCTGCTTTCCTGTCTGCTGGCCTACGCGTGGAAACTGCTGGGATATCTGGTCCCGGCCAGCGTGCTCCGTGACCCCCGGATGTCCCGGATCGCCGGCACCATAACGATCGGGCTGCTGGCCTCCCTGGCCATTGTAAATACCGTGGCCTCGGGCCAGACGCTGGCGCTGGATGCACGGCTGGGGGCATTGGCTGCGGCGGGCCTCGCCCTGGTGCTCCGGGCACCCTTTCTCGTGGTCGTCCTGGCCGGAGCCGGCGCAGCAGCAATACTGAGGCTGCTGGGCTGGAACTAGCCGTACCGGCTGGCAGCTGTTACCAAAATGCCGCCTGCGAACGAATGGTCGATGGGGCTGGGGTTGGTAAGGTGACCCGGACCTTTGGGAGAATTTTGAAACGAGCTGACTGGCCGGCTGCCGGCATGGTTTTCCGGAGGACCGGACTGCCCGTCGTTGTGATGACACTGGCCTTGGCCGGTTATCTCGCGGGCCGGCTTCTGCATGGCGAGGGCTTCGACGCCGTAGTTGATGGCTGGCTGGCGGCGGCTACGGGGTGGACAACGGCTGCAGTGTGCTGGCTGGCACTGCACCGGTCCGCCGGAGTGCGGATCGAGTACGCACTGGCTACGGTTGCGGTGACGGCGACTGTGGCGGGGGATACGTATTACACCTTGGCGCAGGACGAATCCGGTGTTTTGCCTTCGCCTTCGCTGGCAGACCTTGGATACATGCTCTTTTATGCCCTGATGCTGCTGGCTTTGATCGTTGTTGTGGGAAAGAGGCTGCATGGAGCTGCGTGGCCCGTTTTCCTCGACAGCGCTGTTGCCGCCTGCGGGGCAGCCACGGTGTTGGCGGTAGTCCTTGAACCCGTGGTGGGGTCCTCAGGCGAAGCTGGCCTCTCTGCCCGGACCGTGATTGCCGTCGCGTATCCGCTCTTTGACCTGATGCTTATTGCCGTGGTTGCGGCCATTTTCGCGGCCCGGGGTGAAACGGACGGACACTGGGCTCCGCTCGTGGTTGGTTTGCTCATCTTCGCTGCAGCGGATGTTGTGTTTGCGCTGGGGGAAGCATCGGGAGCATATTCGGTGGGGTCAGCTCTGGACATGGCCTGGGCCGTCGGGATCGCACTGATAGCCGTGTGGGTTGACCGGGCCTCCCGTGCCGGGCAACCGCGCCGGCGCCGGCGAACGGCCCATCAGGCGCTTTTGCTGCCCGGAGCGGCGACAGCGGCGGCGTTGGCGGTTCTGCTGCTGGGGAGCGAGCAACACGTGCCGGTCTACGCGCTGGTGTTAGCCAGCGCCACCCTGGTCCTCGCGGCCGTGCCGATGGCATTCCGCCACCGACTGTTGCGCAGATTGGCCCGGACGGATGATTTGACCGGGCTGCTTAACCGGCGGGCGTTCCACGATGATTGTGTGCAACGATTGGCCGCCGCCGCCGCCGCCGCCGGTGCCGGCGCCGGCAAGCGCAGCGGTGCGCTGCTGTTGCTTGACCTGGACCGCTTCAAGGAAATCAATGACAGTCTGGGCCACGAGGCCGGCGACCGCCTGCTGGTCCAGGTCGGGGAACGGTTGTCGCGGTCGCTTCGCACCGGTGACCTGTTGGCCCGGCTGGGCGGTGATGAGTTCGCGGTGCTTCTGAATGGCAGCAGCGCCGACGAAGCCGACGCTGTGGCCCGCAAGATCCGCGATGCGCTGGCCGGGGGGTTCCCGGTAGCCGGGATTGAACTGCGGACCAGCGTCAGCATCGGCGTTGCGCTCTTCCCGGACCATGGGGCCGACGCCAACTCACTCCTTCGCAAGGCAGACCTTGCCATGTACCGGGCCAAGACGGCCCGAAGCGGGCACCAGTTTTACCATCAGGACGATGACCGGCAGGGCGAGTTGCGGCTGCGCACCATCCAGGAACTACGCACCGCATTGGTCCTCGATCAGCTGGTATTGCATTACCAGCCCCAAATCGATCTCGCCACGAACGAGATCCACGGGGTCGAGGCCCTGGTGCGCTGGGACCATCCCGCCCGGGGGCTGCTGATGCCCGCTGACTTCCTGGACCTCGCGGAAGAATGCGGCCTGATGCATGACCTCACGCTGGTCGTGCTGCAGAAGGCGCTGGATCAAGCCGCTCAGTGGTCTTCTCGACAGGCGAAGCTCACGGTTGCGGTCAACATCTCCGCGAGTTCGCTGGTCGACGTCGGGCTTCCCCGCCGGATCAGTGCCATGCTGCATGAGCGGCAGCTCCCGGCCAGTGCCTTGATCCTGGAAATAACCGAGGACTTCCTGATGGCCGACCGTGACCGCGCGCGGGGAATTCTGACCGAACTCAGGGGCAACGGTATTCAGATTGCCGTCGATGACTTTGGCACGGGCTACAGTTCCCTGGCTTATCTGCGCGAGCTGCCCATCGACGAACTGAAGCTCGACCAGTCGTTCGTGCAGCCGATGGGCACGGACCCCCGGGCCTCGGCCCTTGTGGCGTCCACCATCGCCCTGGCACACAGCCTGGGACTGCGGATCGTCGCCGAGGGCGTGGAAACCAGGCAGACACAGAACGAACTCAAGGAGCTCGGCTGCAACAACGCCCAAGGACACTATGTCTCGCTCCCGGTCAGCGCCGCGGAACTGGACGGCTGGCTCGTTAGCCGGCGCCAGCTGGAACCCGCCCCGCAGCCCTGAGGCATTCCGGGCCAAGGCCAAGGCCGGGCCCTAGCCAAGGACGGAGTCGAAGGCTGTTCCCGGCAGGGGCGCCTGCGGCGGCAGCGGCCGGTGGGGGCGTTCCGAACGGATCGCGTCCTCGACGAGGGCGGCCGCACGGCGCCAGGCATCCGAACCCGCCTCCATGGTGTCCACCACGCCAATCAGCATGGCCAGCAGCCGGATCAGGTCGGTCATCGAAATGTCGCTGCGCAGCGTACCCTGGCCCTGTCCGCGGCCCAGGAGCACGGCGACGGACTCAATCAAGTCCCCCGTAATGCCGGTCAGCAGCCCGCGCCGGCCAGCGACGGCACCAAGCAGGTTGGCTTCTTCGCTAGCGACGCCCATCAGCGCGTCAATAACACGGAAGAGGCCGTCGGCGGCGTCGGGACCGGCCAGGGCCTCCTCGATGACCGGGTCCACCAGCAAACCGAGCTGGCGGTGCAGTGCGGCGAGGACCAGTTCTTCCTTGTCGGCGAAGTTCCGGAAGAGCGTCGCCGGGCCGACTCCTGCGGTCACGGCGATGGTCTGCAGCGGGACTTCCGGGCCGTGCTCACGGAAGCACAGGCGGGCGGCCGTGATGATCTTGTCCACGTTCCGCGCGGCATCAGCGCGGAGCGGTTTGCGGTCTGCTGCCCGGTTCATTTGCTTAGGGTAGCAACGCGCACCCGGGGCGGGGAGGTTACTCCCGGGTAGGCGGGAATGTGACGGTATGCGCGGCAGCGGCAGCGGCAGCGGCCGGGGTGCGGGTTCCGGGGCCCGGTCCGGGTTCCGGTCCGGGCCCCTGACGCCCCCGCCCGCCAGCCATGCCGCGGGGCGGCGGCGTACGTGAAAGACTGGGCCCATGTTGCTTGCATTCTCCGTCGCACCCTCCGGCCGTCCCGCGCGAACGGCCGATGGCCCGGAAGCCGGTTCCCGGGCCATCGCTTCGGACGAGGCATCGGTGCACGACGCCGTCGCCGAAGCGGTCCGGATCGTGCGGGAGTCTGGTCTGCCGAACCACACGGACTCGATGTTCACCACAATCGAGGGCGAGTGGGATGAAGTTTTCGACGTCGTCAAGCGCGCCACCGAGGCTGTCGGCCGCTACGGCAGCAGGGTCTCGCTGGTCATCAAAGCGGACATTCGCCCGGGCTTTACGGGCGAACTGACCGGAAAGCTTGACCGGTTGGAAGAAGCCATCGGGGGCGCCTCAAGCCCCGCGGCCGGCTAGGAATCGGCCCTGTCGGGCCTACCGCCGGGGCGGGGCAGCTGAAAGACTGGGGCAATGTTCGAGCATCAGCCCACCGCCCGCTGGTCCGCCGTCGAAGACTTCCTGTCCGCCGTTGTGGTCCGGGCGGACAACTCCCTCAAACGCGCCCTCACCACGGCGCTTGAGGCGGGGATGCCGCCCATCGAGGTGGCCCCCAACGCCGGGAAACTGCTCAAACTCCTCGTTCAGCTCTCCGGCGCCCGGCGCGTGCTGGAAATCGGGACCCTGGCGGGGTTCAGTACCATCTGGATGGCACAGGGACTGCCCGACGGCGGGCGGCTGCTCAGCTGTGAATACCTGCCCGAACATGCCCGCGTGGCCCGCGCCAATGTGGACGCCGCCGGCCTGGGCCACCTGGTGGAGATCCGGACCGGGCTCGCGCTTGCGACGCTGCGAGGTCTCGCCGACGAGGACGTTGAGCCCTTTGATTTCGTTTTCATCGACGCGGACAAGGAAAACAACCCGCACTACCTCGACTGGGCCATCCGCCTCGGCAGGCCCGGCACGGCCATCGTGATGGACAACATGGTGTGGGAGGGTGCCGTGCTGGACCCCGCCCTGGACCCCGTCACTGCCCGGGGGATCATCAGCGCCCTGGACATGCTGGGCCAGGATCCGAGGCTGGACGGCACCGTGATCCAGACGGTGGGCACCAAAGGCTGGGACGGCTTCGCCCTCGCGCGGGTGTTGTAGCAGCGGGGGGCCTCCCGCCGGCGCCGGAACTGACGCCGGAATCCGAAAAGTGCTAAGTGTGCTTAGATTTACTGAGCGAGTCGCCCTATGCCGAACAGTTGTCCGGCCGGCAGGCGCGGACGACAAAGCACCAGACACCATTCGAAGGAGAACAGGCCCGAATGAACCGGAAGCCACCCTCCCAGCAGCCCCTGGCCGTGCGGATAAGCTCCGGGCCGGAGCGCCTGGCCGGCCTCGGCCCCCTGCTGGCGGAAGCCCGGTCCGCCGTCGGCGACGTCCCGGCCCTGCTGGAGCTGGCCAAATCCGCAGCCGAAACCGCACCGAACCCCGGCGAGGGAGGGACGGCGTTCCTCTGGGAAATGTTGGCTTCCGTCACGGCCGTCGACGTTGCGGCTGGACGGGCCATTGAACCGCATCTGGACGCGGCGGCAATCCTCGCCCAGTCCGCCGCCCTGGCCGCAGGCAGCCAAGCGGCCCGCCACGCGGCGCTGCCGGACCGGAACGGCCCGGACGCCGGCGCCTGGGGTGTGTTTGCCGCCGAAGCGGCAGGCCTGCGGCTCGAGGCCAAAGCCACTGACGGCAGTTTCCTGCTGCACGGCGCCAAACCATGGTGCTCGCTGGCTGCCCAGCTGGACCACGCCGTCGTGACCGCCCACCTGGACGACGGCGGCAGGGCGGCTTTCGCAGTGGACCTCCATGCCCAGGGCGTCAGCTTCGAAGACCCGCGGTGGAGCAGCCTGGGGCTCCGGGAAATCCCCAGCGGCACAGTGCGCTTCGACGCCGTTCCGGCCGTGCCACTGGGCGCCGCCGGCTGGTATTACCGCCGGCCCGGCTTCGCTTGGGGCGGCATGGGCGTTGCGGCCTGCTGGCTGGGCGGCGCCGTCGCGGTGGCCCGCGGGTTCAAGGAGGCTTTGGTTGCGGCGTCCGACGGCGGCCGCAAACCGGACCAGCTCGCGCTCGCCCACCTCGGCGAGATTGACCGTACCCTGACGGCCCTGACCGGTTACCTGGCCCGGACGGCGGAGGCAATTGATGCCGGGGAACTCTCGGGCAGCGGCGCCTGGAGCGAGGCCCTGCGCGTCCGCGGACAGGTGGCCACCGCCGTCGAACACATCCAGGCCCTTGTCAGCCAGAATCTCGGGCCCGCCCCGCTCGCGTTCGATCCCGTCTATGGGAAGCGTATGGCTGACCTCTCGCTGTACATCCGCCAGCACCACACCATGCGCGACGACGCGCAACTCGGTGCCCGCACGCTCAAAGGGGACCACCCATGGTGAGCTTCACCCATCAGGACGCCGGGACCAGCGAGGCCGCCTGGGCGGCCAGCGGGCTGGTTGCCCGGCCGGAGCTGCTGCTTGAGCCGGGGGAGGGTGCCGGCCGGGTGGTTATTGTCCTGGCCGCGCATCCGGACGACGAATCCCTTGGTGCCGGCGGTCTGATGGCTCGGCTCGAACGGCTCGGCGCACGCGTCACTGTCCTGTTGTGCACGGCCGGGGAGTCCTCCCACCCGGACTCTCCCAGCACGACGCCGGAACAGCTCGCCGGCGTGCGGCTCAAAGAATTCGGCGGTGCTCTCGAGCGCCTGCTGCCGGAACCGGAGTGGCGTTTCCTCGGGCTACCGGACGGCAGGCTCGCCGACCACCGGGAAGAGCTGCGCGCGGCACTCCAGCGCGCGATCGCCGAGGCAACTGCCGCCTCGGGGCTGCCCCCGGCCGGCATTACGCTCGTGGCCCCGTACCGGCACGACGGCCACACAGACCACGAAGAATTGGGCGCCGCCGCGGCCGAGGCCGCCAATGCCGGCGGCCACGGGCTGCTGGAATACCCCATCTGGTACTGGCTCTGGGCGGACGCCACGGACCCCGCATGGCAGTCGTGGCTGCGCCTGCCGCTGGATCCCGCGGAACAACGGGCCAAGGCCGCGGCGATGGCTGCCCACTCGTCGCAGGTCCAGGCACTCTCCGGTCAGCCAGGGGACGAGGCGCTGCTTTCGCCGGCCTTCCTGGGCCACTTCGAACGGCCATTTGAGACGTTCGCCTGGCAGCGCCCCACTGGAGCCACCGGCGCCTACGCCGCCGCCGACGCCGAAGGCGTTTTTGATGCTGTCCACACCGAAACCGACGACCCCTGGGAGTACACCACCAGCTGGTACGAACAGCGAAAACGCTCGCTTACCCTCGCCGCCCTGCCCGGCGAGGTATATACCGCAGGGCTGGAGGTCGGCTGCTCGATCGGGACGCTCAGCGCGGAACTCGCACAACGCTGCACCACGTTCCTGGCTGTCGACGCGAGCAGCGCCGCGTTGGCCCACGCCGCCCGGCGCCTCGACCACCTGCCCGCTGCCCGGACCCGCCAGCTCACTGTCCCGCGGGAGTGGCCGGACGGCCGGTTCGACCTGATTGTGGTCTCCGAGGTGGGCTACTACCTCGCAGCCGGTGAGCTGGCCGGGCTGTTCGCCCGGGTCGAGGCCGCGCTCCTGCCCGGCGGCTCCCTGGTCCTGTGCCACTGGCGTCATCCGATCTCCGGCTGGGAGCTCGACGGCGACGCAGTGCACGCCGCAGCACGCCGCCAACTCGGCTGGAGCGACGCCGGACTGTATCGCGAACGTGACTTCATCCTGGAGGTCCTGACCGCTCCGCTGGAAACCGCCGTCGTTCCGGGCCCGGAGGGTTAGGCGGAATGGCCGCCCATGCGCTGCCGCTGCCCCGCGGATGCGGCATCGACCGGATCGCTGTGGTGATTCCTGCCCACAACGAAGACCAGCACCTCGACGATGCCCTGTTGGCGGTGCAGTGCGCCGCCGACGCGCTGCACCGGATCCGGCCCGACGTGGAAGTTGGCGTGACAGTTGTGCTGGACGGCTGCACCGACGGGTCTGCCGGCATCACGGCACGCTACACTGCCACGGACGGGCGTTTTAGTGCCCTCGAAGTGGACTTCCACAGCGCCGGAGCCAGCCGGGCGGCCGGGGCCCGGGCCGCCGGCATCGGCTCACCCCGGCGGCGGCCGCCCGGCAAGCGGTGGACCCCGCCGCCGTGGGCGGGCCGGACGTGGCTGGCCAACACTGATGCCGACTCGCGGGTTCCGGAACATTGGCTGGTCCGCCAGCTGGAGTTCGCCGAGGCCGGAGCCGACGCCGTATTGGGTTCGGTGGAACCGGACCCCGCAGGGATGGACCCGGAGCTGCTGCGGCGCTGGCTGCAACGCCACCCCTTCGAGGAGGACCACCCGCACATCTACGGCGCCAACTTCGGTGTCAGGGCCTCTGCCTACCTGGCCGCCGGAGGATTCCCGAAACTCGTCTCGCACGAGGACCGGACCCTGGTGCAAAGCCTTCGGAGCCGCGCTTTCACCGTGACTGCCACCGACAGTATGCGAGTGCTAACCTCAGGCCGGATCCAGGCGAGGGCGCCGCACGGTTTTGCCGCATATCTGCGGACGCTGGGCAGGCATCAGCTACCTGCGGATGACTGACGGGGACCTAGGGCGCTTCGGGGTGAGCCCGACCAGTTAGTCCCTGGATGGATCTTCTTTGACCGCTCTCCTGAGCTGTTACCCGATCTTGCTCTCAGCAACGGAAGCCATATCAAATTCCTCGACGCCGCTCCGCTCTTTGCTCAAGAGATTGAGCATGCGCGTAGCAACGGCGTAGATGCGTTGTTTGATGTCTGGAACGCGGAGGAAGTGGAAGTTTGGAACCACGAGCGGTCTCTCCCTCGTCTTCTGGGCAGCGCAGAATCGCCGTAAGGCATCCAGATGGGGGTCCTTTAACGGACGTAGGTACTCAGTCGAATCTGATGAAGGCCCTGACCGATCCTCCTTGGAATTCCTCGGTCTGGGTGTAGCCGAGCGCTTCATAGAACGCTTTCTGCTTCAGCTGGTCGTCGGTGATTAGGACTTTCTGACGCACGTGCGGGTACTGTTCGAGCGCTCGTTCAGCGAGGGCTCGTCCTATACCTCTTCTGTGATGGGACGGCCGCACGAGGATGTCCTGGAGGTAGCAAATCGAAGCACCATCGGAAATGACGCGAGCTAGTCCAACCAGCGTGTGGCCATCATGAGCGGCCACGAGTGTGGAAGATCCTTCCAAGGCTCGTATTAGATTGTCAGGGTCCTTCGTGTAGGCAAGCCATTCCACCGCACGGTATAGCTCTAGGACTTCGCTGAGTGGCAGGTCTTTGGCCTTCACTACTTTGATGGTGGTCATGCTTCATCCAAACACGCAACTTAGTTATTGGGTGGCTACGAGATGCGCGCCCGTAGGCCGATCGTCTTATGGGCACACGTCGGAGTGGCTGGGCATGGGCACATGCCGTCCCTAGGTTTGGCCTTCACTTATTCCGGGGGAAGAACCGGGGGGCGGTGTTGACTCCCCGTCAAAGGGTGGACAGTGCTAGCCTCTGAGACTTGCGCCGTAGGTTCGTCGCATCAAAAAACTGGGGGCTTAGCGTGGTTTCGATTGGAATACTGGGAATTCTCTACTCCGTGGTGATGGTGGCAATCGTAGTGCTGGCTGTTTACGCCTTGGTGCTCGGCATCATCTTCCTCCGCCTCCGTATCAAGGAGCTCCGGAGGGCAGCCCTGCCGGGTCCGGACAAGGAAGCCTAGGACACCCCTGAATAGCCGACCTGCACCCGCTCATCGATGTCCGGCGGCCAGGGCGGACCTTGCCAGTTGTGCCCGGTGGCGGTGGCGTTCCCTTCCCCGCACGCATTACTCGAAAGGTGGCCGCATGGCCAACAAGATTCCAAGCCCTTGGATAAGTGCCTCATTCTTCGCCTGGGCGGTCCTGTTCGCACTGTGGCAGCCCTTTGTCTGGTGGCGTGGAGTTGCATCCGTATTCGCCGTTGCACTCGGGTTCTGGGGTCTTTACCTGTGGCGGCGCTATAGGGGAAAGAATTCAAGAACCGCGCCTCCGAAAGCCTAAGAAGAATCCCCACTTGAGACTGGCCGGACCCGCCTGCGGCGTCGTCGCTGCGGTGCGCCATCCTCCTGACGTAGCAACCGCGGACAGCATCTCGTGGCTGACTTCACCGCCAGTCTGGCTGGGCCGCCAGAAACTCACACAGCCCCTGCGTACTAGCTTTCGGACGCCGAGTTGCCTTGGTTCTGGCGACGTTCCTTGAGTCCTGACCGCAGGGTGGTGAAGATCGCGATGCCCATGGCCACTGCGGTGAACCACAGACCCTCCGATCCCTGAAGGGCGAGAGTTACCGAGACGATCATGAGTACTACGGCAACTATGAGAAGTGCCCATCGTCCTGCGGCCATCATTTCCCCTGTTCGGTGGATTGGTGGAGCGTGCGGGGTGTGCGGGACTTCGCATCGTGCCTGCGAAAGATCAGAGCGACCACCAGCATTGCTACGACGCCGATCAGCACGGACGGCACGAAGCCGATGGAACGCCAAAAGAGAGCGAACGGCAGGAACCCGGCCGTGTAGACGGCCAAGTTACGGAGCGCTCGGGTCCTAGTGGTCATCGGCTGAGGCCATGGAGTGCTCGCGTTTCGCGGGTCGGCTGCCGATGAAGTGCTTGAGGATCAGTGCCAGGCCGATCGGCACGAAGATGATGCCCGTGACCAGGCGGAGAGTGTCCACCGGCGCCCACGTCAGAAGGATTGCCGCCCAGAGCAGGAAAAACACTCCAGCAATGAGCGCCGGCAGTGCGGAACTGCTCATTGATTTCTCCCTCGGTGCGGAGCCCGGACCGGGCTTTGCGGAGTCAGACCGACCTTGTGACATGCCGCGAGCCTACCCACGTGGGCATCGAACGCAAGTCACAGCTAAGGTTCCCCGCCAGACGACAGGATTGATCTGATTTCTTGCGCGTAAGCAGCAATAAGCCGGCGCCGCCCGAGCATCGAAGGCACCATCTCTCGTCACGCAGGCGTCCCGTGGAGGGATCCCTTTTGGACAGTGCCGCAGACGGTTCGCATCGTGCGTCACCCGACTCGAAGACGGCTACGGCTGCGGTCAGCGGCCCCGAGGCGGTGCGAAGGAAGCGGCGGGCCCGGGGCGGTCCGATGGCCCAGGACGTACCGCGGATGGGACGGCGCTTCCACCACATGAAGTATCCGCCGATGGCGCTTCCGGCGAGACCGAGCGCAATCGCAGGAAGAACGATCGGGTTGGCGAGACCGAAGAGAACGCCCGTGTGCGCGTCGATGCCCCAGCGCGTGAGTTTCGCTGCGACGTTGAAATCGTTGAAGACGAGTCGCCCGCTCACCATCACGGTGGCAGGGTCGACCGCGACCGCGTCAGCCTGGGTCACGGTCCAGGCTTTGCCCTCCTTCGCGGGCGGCTTAATTTCTACCTTTCCGGCATCGATCACCGGTTCCGTCCATGCCGCGGCAAGACCGTGGTCACACAGGGTCCGATCCGACCCCACCGGCCGGGGGCGGTAGCATCGGGAAAATGACCAGTGGGTAATGATTGGCTCGTAAGGATCCACCAGTCGCGCGGGATAGAGAGGACAATCAAGCCATGGACACAACTCAGACAGCAATCGCGGCCTTCGTTATCACGGCTTTGATCGCAACGGCCATCTACTTCCTCGTCATCAAACGCAAGAAGGCGGGCGCTGGTAACAAGCACCCTCACTTCGAGCCACGTGCCACCCGAGATCGCGAGCTGGGCAATGACGGCCGCAATTACCCGAACGCCACCCGGGTCAACGGTGGCTACAATGGCGGCGGCGGTCTCCCAGGCTGAAAGACGTGGGGGCGGGTGCCACCCACGGTCTAGCGCCCCTTGTCCGCTGGGCGTGCATCCGGGCCTTCTTCGGGACAGACTTGAGCATCCGCGACGCCTGTACCTCGAACGGTGCAAGCGCGAAAGCCGGGCGTTACTCGAACCCGGCAAGCACCCACAGCACCACGACGAGGGAGCGGCCGTCGCCGCCGCCGCCGAGGTCGACGGTGCCGGCCATGTCCTCGTCGACCTCCAGGTAATCCCCGTCCGGTGGCTTTCCACTTTCGCAACGGGTGCCCATTTCGAGGGTTCTTAGCAGACCGACCCTGGCGCTCCGAGGAAAAAGCATCCCTGGAGTCCCCGGTCATGCAGTCAGTCACTCCCGCCATCCAACGGGATCTCGAGGCCATGGAGAACGCGCGCCCGTGGCCGGTGCTTCGTCAGAGAGCCGAACTGGAAGGCAGAAATTGGGCGTCCACGGTGCTGCAGTGCATCGGATTATCCGCCCGCTCAAGGATCCTTTACCGTGCACTCATCAGGCCGGACTTTTGTCGGGATGGACGCTAGCTAACGAGCTGCTGGAGCGCGCCGGGAATGAACATTAACGTATTGATCAACGCGAACGTGGCGATGCCGTAACCGATGGCCAGGGCAACAATGGCCAGACCACGGCCGCGTTCTCCCTTCAACCTAATCTGGCTGAGGGCCATGTGTCCGGACCCCACCGCAAAGACAGCAACAACTGCGGCGCCAAAGATCCAGACGCCGGAGGCAGCGATTACGGCGAAGATGATGGCTGCGACGGACAGCCGGTTCAGTCGAGTAGTCGACGTTTTGGCCGGCACTATTGGCGTACTCATATCGGTTCCCCAAACCTCGTTGTTCAAGCGAGTCTAGTTGGCCCCTCCAATACCTCGAGCGGATCCGTAGGCCAGGCGCTCGGAACTCATATGGCGTTGCTTCGATCAACAGAACCCCGCGTGCCCTATGCGCCACGGTCAAAACGACCGATTTTTGAGGCTGTTCCCGGCAGGCCGGCAGAACCGGGTGGGAACGGTAAGGCTACGGGAGGTAGCTGAGCTGTGGGTTGTTCAGAGGAGCCACGGCGATACAGATCAGCAGGACCGCAGCGAGCCATAGCATCCAGCCGCGGTCGAACCAGGCCCCCGAAGCCAGTCTGATCCCGTTGAAGACCAGGATGGGCAGGGCTACAAGCTGGGCGAGGGTGATAGTCATTTCAAACTGCCGCCACACCGACGTAGAGGCGCAGGAGGCCGACCGGTATTCGCCATCGCAGGCAATTCCGGACCAGCTCTGCGCTCCGGCGATCGATAGGAAGGTGCCAGCGTAGGCGCCCCAACCGAGGACGAGGATCGCTGCCACGGCCGCCCCCGCGAGGACATTCCTCCTGCGGCTGCCCGGTATCAAATTGGAAATTGGCTCGCGTGTCGTTTCCCCCATAGTTCCACCCTAGATGCATCGGAAGCAGGTGCGTCGTCGGTCTCACTGCGCCCATGCGCCAGAACAGTCGCCGGTCAAAAAGGACCGTTATCGAAATTCTGGTGCTGCAAAACTGGTGGCTGATGAGTTTTGACTGATGTGGGTCGAAACCGGAGCGAGATTGGGTTGTCGTTTTCACAATTGTGGGGGAGCGGGAGCTGCCGCGGAGTGCGAGGATTGATCGATGAAATCTGAAGCAGATGCGCGCCTGGACGCCGTCTTGATAGGTGGCCGCGAAGCGCGAGCCATCGTCATCGTGGACTACGACCCTTCCTGGCCCGAACGCTTCGAAGCTCTCGCCCAAACCATCCGGGATGCTGCCGGGGAGAAGGCGGTGTCCGTAGAACATATTGGCTCTACAGCGGTTCCGGGCTTATCGGCCAAGCCCATCATCGACGTCCTCCTGACCGTCATGGACGTTGAGGACGAGTCAGGATATATTCCGGCTCTGGAAGACGCCGGTTTTGTTCTCCGAGTCCGCGAGGAAGGGCACCGCATGCTCAGGACGCCTGCCAAAGATGTTCACGTCCATGTATTTAACCCTGAGGACGAGGCCGTCTCGAAGTACAGAGACCTGCGCGATTGGCTTCGGGTCGATGAAACCGACCGTACCCTGTATGCCTATACGAAGAAGTTGCTGGCACGACAACGATGGTCCGATATGAATGACTACGCGGATGCGAAGACCGACGTCATCTCGCAAATCCTCGCGCACGCCACGGTCTGGCGCGCGAACCGTTCCGAGAGTAGCCGCGTATGACCACGGCAACCGCTGCACCCGACCCCGTCCTGGTGCCGGAACTTCTCATCACGGATCTCGACAAGAGCCTGGATTTCTGGTGCGGGCTATGCGGGTTCGCGGTGCTCTATCACCGGATGAACGAGGGTTTTGCCTATATCGCCATAGGCTCGGCGCACGTCATGCTGGAGCAGGTCGGAATGGGTCGAAACTGGATCACCGGGCCTCTTGAACGTCCGCTGGGGCGCGGGGTCAACTTTCAGGTTTCGGTTCCGTCGATCGAGCCGATTGTGAAGGCCCTCGATGCCGGAGGATGGCCGCTCTTCATGGCACCGGAGACCAAGTGGTACAGAACCGGCGAGCACGAAGCCGGCGTCACACAGTTTCTGGTGGCAGATCCCGACGGGTACTTGATTCGGTTCCAGGCGTCTCTGGGACAAAGACTCGCCTTTCACGAGAAGGCATGAGGATCCACAGGATCGGAATCCGCTGGGCGTGAGTCAGTTGCTGTTGTTGTCGACTGCGGCGGACGTGTTTTTGTGAATGAAGGCGTGAACCATGGGGATGAAGCCCGGTGCCAGTTGCGACGCTCTGTCTTTTGTCGGATCGGGGTCTTCTATGAACAGGCCGTGTCCGGCGCCAGGGAACACGGCTATGCCGTGGGGATTGCCTGGCAGTGGCCGGAGCAGTGACGAGAAGGCTGCCAGGCTTTCGGGGACTGGAACCATTGCGTCGGATGCTCCCAGCAGTGCCAGCACCGGGCACTGGACCCTGGGCAGGATCTGTGCGGGGTCAAAGTCGAGAACCTGCCGGAGGAATCCCAGCATCTCAACAGTGTCGAAGTAACGCGTCGCGATTTCGTACCAGGTTCTGCCGCTGAAGGTTTCTTGACGGGTCAGGACCTCCCCGGGGGCCTGCCCGGAAAGCAGCCGGTCTGCCCGGTCATCGAGCCACCGTCCGGCTTCCGCTAAGGAGATGTCATCCTGTCCGTCCTGGCGGAGGTTGTTCAGGATTCGGAAGCGGTCCTGGAACGCGGGCGAGACACCGGGCCCGGAGTTGGAGATGACGAACTGGATCCGGGCATCGAGGGCCGCTGCGATCAGCGCCACCCACCCGCCCTGGCTCACTCCGTAGAAGCCGCACCCGACGCCTGCTACCGCTGGGTGGGACCTCAGCAGCGCCGCTGCCGCAAGGGATTCGTCCGCCCGGGCAGTCAGGGATTGTGTCCTCCAGTCACCGGAGGAATTGCCGCACCCGGGTTTGTCGTGTGTGAGGACCACTGTTCCGCACGAGACGAGCAGATCAACGGCACCACCCCAGCCATCGGCTGTGCCGTCTCCGGAGCCGTCCACCAGGACCAGTCCCGGCTGGGGGAGGGGTGAAGGACGGTAGTGAATCAGGGCGTTGAGGTCGCCGGCGGCGGTGCTGACTCGGGCGCTCTCCCTGACTATTGGTTCCATAGCCCGGACTGTACATCACCAGATGGGCTCGTCCATATGCTCGGCGACGAAGGCCTGCCGTGATGAAGTTCAGTCGATCGAACCTGTTAGTTCCCAGACTCGTCGGAGTTGCGGCGCAAGGCCAGTGCCATCAGCACTTCGTCTCTGTCTCCCGCGGTCAACCGGAGGGCGGTCGCCGGGTCTCGTGCCACGCGCAAGGCGCGAAGAAGCCCTCCGGTACGCCGATCCGTTAACGTGTTGATGGGAGGAGCGCTTCGACCCAGATGCGTTGGTGCTGTTTTGCGTATTGAGTTGCGGTTCTCCAGTGGTCGCCGTGCCCATTGGCATACATGGTCCCCCACGGTTCCTGACCTGTCTCGTGAGAAGACCTGAGAAGGTTGTGCATGGCTGCGGCGCGGCGATACATTGCGGCGGGGAGGCCGGCGCGCAGGCCAGGGTCTGCTGCATAGCCATCGACGAATGCTGCGAGATTTTGTGCCGCTTCCTTGGGAGCCTGCTGGGTGTTGGAGAGCGTGAAGGCTTGGGCGGCGTAGGCAAGGTCCCATAGCCGGGTGCTCGGCGCGGCAGCGTCCCAGTCGATAAATGCCCATCGTTCACCGATGATGAGGTTCCACGGCGCGAGGTCGTTGTGGCAGATTAGCTCTTCGCCGGGACTGGGAATCGCCGTGATCCACGACGCGCCAGGGTCTGGGGTGAATGCTTCGCTTGCGTCGTGGATGGCCCGCACCATCGCTCCGACCCTGCCGAGTTCTGCATGGGTGAGTGGATCCGAATCGAGGGCAAGCCGGCCTGGAATGAATTCCGTGACCTGCCTGCCTTGGGCATCTTGGCCGAGGGCAGCGGGGACATCGACCCCGGCCGCCCGGACTGCTGTCATGAAGGCCAGGACATGAGGGGTCGCCTCGGTCCACGGTTTACGGACGGTTGACCCCACACGCACGACGACGCCGCTGGCGTTGCCTCCGCTGAGTATTTGCTCGTCTGTCACAGCTAAAGACTAGTTTTCGACAGGCGGGTTTCCGGAAGCTGACCGTCGTCGGGCAGGCTGCCGGGTGGTGTGTGCCGTTGGCGGCTAAGGACTGAATCCGCGATCCGTTGCGCAGCTTGGTCCGCCGTGATGTGCGTGGTGTCGATGACCTCGGCTTCATGGTGCAGCCAAGTATGAGCTGCCTCGGCGTACGGTTCCAGGTACGCGAAGCGGAACGTCGAAGGGGCAAGGTCCTTATCGTTCTGTATTCGGTCGCGGAGCGTTGCCTGGTCGGCGTGGAGAACAAAATGCTGGATCGGTATGCCGTGAGCGCTCAGCCCCTCGCTGATCTCCCGCCAGTAGGTCTCCACCAAGACCGTCATCGGCATCACGAGCGTTCCGCCGGTGTACTCGAGCACACGCCTGGCGGTTTCGACAACGAGCGTCCGCCACGGGTCCCAGTGCTGGAAGTTATCCGTCGCCGGAAGCCCGGGTTTGATGTCCATGAGTACCTCACCGACCTTTTCAGCGTCGAAGACGCGGGATCCGGGCAGCAACTGCTGCACGAGCGCGCTCGTCGTTGTTTTACCCGCCCCGTGGGTGCCGTTGAGCCAGATAATCATGGACCGAAGCCTAGCGCCAAAAGACGTTTGCTTCCCCGCCCGGCCGGCAGCCCGGGAGGGTCTCTTGGCGGAGGACTGGGTCTAGTTTGCTTCTGCCGGGACTGCAGGACGCATGCGCAGAAGGAGTCCGACGAGTAGTGCTGTGGCGAGGCAGAGGCCGGCGTTGATGCCGATGGCCGGTAATACGGCGTCCAGGACCTGCTGCGGGGCGTTGTCGCTGCCGTGCCGGAGTAGGGACGCGGCGATGATGGTGCTCATGACCGGGATGCCCATGGTGATGCCGACCTGCTGGCTCATGGTCGTCAGCCCGGTGGCGAGGCCCTGTTCGGTGTCCGGCAGCCCGGTGGTGGCGGTGACCATGAAACCGACGATAGCGGCGAGGTTGGCGACGCCGCCGATGAAGGTTCCGATCAGCACGATGATCAGGGATCCTTGGCTGGTGTTGATGAGGAGCAGGGATCCGGTGGCGGCGGCCTGGATGGTGAGGCCGAGGATGATGGTGTTTTTGTTGCCGAGCCTGCCGATGAGCTTCGGCGCGATCAGGCCCCCGACGATGGTGCCGGCGCCGAGCACGGCGAAGGACAGGCCGGCCCCGAGCGGGGTGTAGCCGAGGACCTGCTGGAGGTAGAGGGTGAGGACGAAGACCAGGGAGGTTTCGGTGGCGAACGCGAGGATTCCGGCGATGTTGCCCCAGGCGATGTTGTTTCGGCGCAGGATACTCACGGGGACGAGGGCATGGGCGGTGTTCTTTTCGATGAAGAAGAACACGATGAACAATGCCGCGCCTGCGGTCAGGGTGCCCCACGCCAGTGGGTCGTCCCAGCCCTTCTCGCCGGCCGTGGTCAGGCCGAAGACGAGTGCGAGCAGGGCAATGGTGACGGTGACGGCGCCTGGGACATCGAGCTTCGTCCTGTTCCCCCGGGCGGATTCGGTCAGGAGTTTCGGTGCCAGGATCAGAACGAAGGCCGCGACGGGGATGTTGATGAAGAACGCCCACCGCCAGGAGAGCAGGTCGGTCAGGAGTCCGCCGAGGATCGCGCCGGTGGTGAAGCCGGCGGCCATTAGGGAGCCGTTCAGTCCCAGGGCTTTGTCCCGCAGCGGTCCCTCGGGGAAGGACGTCGTGAGCAGGGACAGGGCGGCCGGGGTGACGGCGGCGGTGGCGAGGCCCTGGGCGACACGTGCGGCCAGCAACAGGCCGGGATCGGTGGCGAGGCCGCCGAGAAGGGAACCAATCCCGAGCAGAGCCATGCCGGCGATGAAGAGGCGTTTGCGGCCGAAGAGGTCAGCGACCCGGCCGAAGAACAGGGTGAATCCTGCCGCGCAGAGCGCGAAGGACGTCGCGATCCACTGCAGGTGTTCGAGGGAGAATCCGACGTCGGCCCCGATGCGGGGGAGTGCGACGTTGAGGATGGAGAAGTCCACCGCGAGGGTGAAGCTGGCGGTCAGCAGCAGGACCATGATGAGCCGCTGCCGGCCGGTCATCCGGGGAGGCGCTGCGGGAGCTGGCGGGGCCGGTGGTGCGGTGAGCTGGGGGAGTGGTGAGGTGTCGCGGGCTGTCATGGCGGGGATGTCCGATCGCTGAAGTCTGGGATGGGTTCCCTTCCACCCTGCCGGTCCCGGGCACGGACAGCCACGCCGTGCTGTGGGTAGCACTGGCAGTGCTACCCACAGTTGGTGATGTTCGGGAATACTCACAGGTATGAATCAACCGGTAGCCATGGGCGAGTTCCTGCGCAAACGACGGGCCTCCCTGAGCCCGGGCGATGTCGGGCTCATGGACTACGGGACGCGGCGGGTGCCTGGCCTGCGGCGTGAGGAGGTGGCGATGATGGCCGGGATGAGCGTGACCTACTATGCCCGGCTGGAACAGGGCCAGCACCTGAACGCCTCCGACGCCGTCATTAACTCCCTTTCCAGGGCGCTGGCGTTGACCGACGTCGAACGCAAGCACCTCGCGGACCTCTCCGGAATCCGGCGCCGGAACGCGAAGCCTTCCCGCAGCCGCCCGGACCATGTCCGGCCCGGAACGAAACGGCTGATCGAGTCCATGCACCCGGTCCCGGCGGTGGTGCTGGGTAAACGCACGGAGGTCCTGGCCTGGAACGCCGCCGGCCACGGCCTGGTCGCCCCGCATCTGGACTTCGAATCCCCGGAAACGCCGACACAGCGGCCGAACATGACCCGGATGCTCTTCCTGGACGAAGCCACACGGAACCTGTATGCGCACTGGCGGACCGAGGCCGGCCGCGCCGTGGCCTCCCTGCGGCTCCTGTCGGGCCGGTTCGCCGACGACGCCGAGCTCGCCGCGCTGGTCGGTGAGCTGACCCTCAAAAGCCCGGAATTCGCCGTGATGTGGGCCGAACACCCGGTCGAGAACTGCATGTCCGGTAGCAAAACCCTGCACCACCCTGCGCTCGGACCGCTGGAGCTCGGGTTTGAGGTCCTGACCATGCCGGACGATTCCGGTCATCGGATCCTGACCTACACGGCCGAACCCGGCAGCGCCGAGGCCCGCGCACTGGCCCGGCTCACAGACGAACGAACTGTTTTGACGCTCTGATCAAGAGAAGCTCGCTTCGCGAGCCGACAGACGTGACCCGATGGACAGAAAAGTGGGGCAACCACAATGGAGGCAAACATGGCGCGAGTGGTCAGTCTCATTCGTTCGGACTCTCTGGCAGACGTTGCGCAGTACGCATACGCAGCAACCGCCCCCAGCGGCGCCCGCCTTATCTTCCTGGCCGGCGCATGTCCGCTGAACGCGGATGGTTCGACGGCGGGGGTAGGTGACTACACGGCCCAGGCGGAGAAGGCGATAGCGAACATGCGCCTTGCTTTGGAGGCGGCCGGTGCGGGCTTGGAGGATGTGATCAGCACTCGCGTTCTCGTCGCGTCTAACGACAGGGTCGACCTGGTGGCTGCGTGGGACGTTGTCCGCACCTCGTTCGGTGACCACGATGTTCCCAGCACCCTGATGGGAGTCACTGTTCTCGGCTACCCCGACCAGCTCGTGGAAGTCGAAGCGGTAGCCGCAGTCCTCGACTGAACGCGGCACCAGCCGGCAACGAAGCTGGGGACGCTTGCCGGGGGTGGGTGGTTGAACAAGGATCAGCCCCGCCCCGCAGGAACGAATGGCCCATCGGTGCACCAATGCGGTCTGTCTTGAGTCGAGCCACTCACCCTTCATCAGCCGGTCCGGGCAGCTCACCGAACCAATCGCTGGGATCTAGACCAAGCGCGAGAGCCGCCGACCGCGGGAGCGCCTGAGGCCCCAGGGGACGCGGAAAGGACAGTCGTGTCAGCTCCGGCTACCGGGCAGTAATCTGCGTTGCCCGTTCTAGCAGATCCGATGTGGTCACGACTGTGGCGAACTCTTCGTGGAGATTCACCCCTGTCATCCGTGACAGGTCAGCCGCGGTGACGTTTTGTCTGTCCGGGGCGGTGCGGTCGAAGGTGTGGGTCGCGTCGAGGGGGAAGTAGACCCGGTAGCCCAGATTGCCCCCGACTCGAGCCGTGGTTTCGCAGCAATGGTTGGTGGTGATTCCGCAGACGACCAGCTCCTTGATGTCGTTTTCCTGAAGCCACGCGTGTAGATCGGGGGTGCCGTGGAAGCTGGAGTTGACGTTCTTGCGCACCAGAAGATCCGGTGTGCCGGTGATGATGTCCTTGAACGCGTTGCCGGGGTTGTTCGGGTGCAGGGGGGAGGAGGGCGTGGTCGAATCGTGGCGGACGAAAACGATGGGACGGCCGGTTTCCCGCCAGCGCATCAGCAGGGCCGCGATGTTCGCCTCGCAGGAGGGGTTATCGCGAGGACCCCAGTACGCGGCGTCGTCGAAGGCCCGTTGCGCATCGATGATCACCAGTGCGGCACGGGGGTCAATGGTGGGATTTCGCGCGTGGCTCATGGATGTTCCTGTCGGGTGTTGGTTAGCGATGGGGGACTGTTTCATTCGGCCAGACGGTCTCTCAACTGTTACGTGTATGGTCCACCCGCAGCATCGTAAGGTCCTCGGCTGCGTTGATGATGACCCCACATCCGGGTTCAGTGACAGCGAAGACGGTCCCTGGCTCCAGGGCGTACCGGGCATGTCCTCCAGGAAGGGACGCCCAGCCGCGGCCGCCGATGCAATAGAGGGACGTTCCCTCCCCGGCTTCTACCCGTTTTTCGCCATCGGTTGTGGAGATGCCGAGTTCCTGTATCGCGTACCCGAACTGCTGATCCTTGGATATGACCTTGCCGGCGCCGCATGCGTCACGGTCGGCCGTTGTTGCGTGGAACATTGAATTCTCTTTTTCGATTGGGATGGGGACGCGGGGGCGGGACGTCCGCGGCTGATCTTTTATGCTCGTGCTGTCCTGGTGCGGCCTGAGCTGATCCTGGAGTGCCGTGAATCGTTGGCAGCTGCTTTAGGGGTGTTTGAACCCTGGGCGGGTGCTGCGTGTCTGGATGTCTTCCAGTTCCTGGAACAAGGTCAGCTGCAACCCCCCGGGACCGGTCAACCTGGAGTTCAATGACTTCCATGGCGTTTCGCGCGGCTCGGCAACGAGGGTGGCGCCGCCCGCGACGAGATCCTTCGTTGCCGTGGCCGAATCGTCCACTTCGAAGGCGACCCGGATTTTTGCGCTCCGTTGGCCGTCGGCCTCGATATCGTCGATCATCCGGATCTGGGCCGGGTTGGAGAGTTCGAGCGTGGCGCGACCGACCTCGAGGATGGTGACTCTGGCATCGCCGTCACCTTCAAAGGCGGCTTGTTCAGTGAGGCCCAGCACGTCTCGGTAGAACGTCACCGCGGCCTCGTAATCTTCGGCTTCGACGATGAGGCGCAGCTGGCGCACAGGGGCTGTGGTTCTCTTCTCTGTAGTCATGCTCGTACCCTAGAACCTGACACCAATGTGAGAGGCAAGGCATAGATGCGTATCGGAGAACTTTCGGCCGCGACAGGGGTCAGTGTGCGTTCACTGCGGTACTACGAGGACCAGGGCCTGCTAAGCGCGGACCGCACCGGATCAGGGCAAAGGGTCTACGGCCCGGATGCGGCGGCCCGTGTGGGGCTCATCCAGGAGCTCTTCGGAGCCGGCATATGCAGCGCAACGATGGTCGATCTGCTCCCGTGCATGAGTGATCCCGGCGTGAGGACACCCAAGCTGCGGAGCCGGTTGCTCCAGGAACGCGACCGGATCTCGGACACCATCACAAACCTCGCGACAACCCAGGCAGCCTTGGACCGGATCATCAACGAAATCTGAGTATGCCAACCTAATTGGGGACCACTGAGACGGCTTGATTCAGGACCACCCACGAGCCCACGCCCCGGAGTCGGTCCCGTCCGATGGGCCGCTCCCGGAGGACGACGGCGCTGCTAAGTTTGTCGTATCGGTGCGGCTTCCGTTCGGACGGCATCCGAGTGACGAAAATTCTGCCCAAGGAGCACCCCTCTGGTACACCCGGAACGCACTACAACCTCTGCCCCGGCCGACCTGGTCTTCTCGTTCGGCACCCTGTTGGATGAGAAGGTGCAGCAGTCGCTGTTCGGCACCCGGCTCAACACGGTCAAGGACTCCCTGATCGGGCACGGAACCACCGAGGTCGTCATCACCGACCTGGATGTGATTGCCAAGAGCGGCAAGAACGTTCACCTCGGCCTCGTCCGGCGTGAAGGTAACTCAGTATCCGGCGGCCTGCTGGCTCTAACCCCTGACCAGCTGGCCACGGCCGACGCCTACGAGGTCGGCGCCTACGCCCGCCGCCGCGTGCCCACCGGAGCCCACGGGCAGGCCTGGTGTTACGTCTCCGCCGAGCCTCTGGCCGTGGCCGAACGCATTGCCCTGATCGGCGATAGCATTGCCTACGGGCGCTGCACCCCGGAAGGCGGCTGGGCCGCCCGGGTCGCCTCGCGACACATCGCCCGCGACGAGGAGAACAACCGGTTCTTCAACCTGGCCTGGCCGGGCGCCACCATGCTCGAGGTCCTGGACGCCGCCGAGGCCGAGGTGTCCGCCCGCCGCGCCGACACGATCCTGGTGGCGGCCGGCATCAATGACCTTCTCCATGTCGAGGGACGAAGCGGGGCAAAAGTGAGCCAGGACGTAATCGCCCGGCTGGAGTCCTTCTGTGATGCCATGGAGTCCCAGGGACGGCGCGTGGTGGTGATGAGCCCGAACTGGGTAGACACCACAGTGATACCCGGCCTCCATCTGGACGAGATCCTAGACCTGCGGGAGAGCATGCGGTCCTGGTGCCAGCGGACCTTCCGGGACTTCCTGGACACCTGGAACGTCCTGGCCGACCGCCCGGCCCTGTTCAGCGACGGCATCCATCCCTCGACCGAGGGCCACCGACTGCTGGCCGAAGCTGTCGGCAGCATCTGAGCTGATCCCCGGGCCGCGTGTAGATTATCCGGGACAGCTGTCAGGGCGGTGGAAGTGCCTCTTGGCGGACGCATATGAAGATGTGCGGTCCGACCCCACCATCGCTCACTGGCGATCTTGTCAGTGGATTCAAGGTCAACGATGGACGAGATTCTTCAAGGAGGTTTGTAGTGAACCGTAGCGAACTGAAAACAGTTCTGGAGTCTGAAGGCTACAAAACAAATGCCTATGAACTTGAGGGTGGCACCCCTGACGATACGTACTGTCTAGAGGATCGCGGCCATGAATGGGCGGTCTACTATTCCGAACGCGGGTGCCGGTTTGAGGAACAGATATTCTTCACCGAGAATGACGCCTGCAAAGATTTCCTGCGGCTCATGAGGCGGACGCCGTCTGCCCGCGTGAGGAACGGGGAAGAACTACCTCGGCCGCCGATGTTCTGAACTCGGCTCTCACCGGTATTCGAAAGGTGACGCGGCCTCATGGCGCTTAGAGCTTTACTCGGCGGTCATTTCGGACTTGATGCGCCGAGCCCCTGGGGCTCACTACGGTTGGTTTGCGTGTTTGGTGGGCGATGGTGTGGGCGAGTCGGCGCCGGATTCGATGATGGAGCCGTTGAAGGTTAGCCTGTCCACGATCGCGGCGCAGAGACGAGGGTCCGTGAAGGTCTTGGTCCAGCCGGAGAAGCATTCGTTGCTTGCGATCGCGATGGAGTTCGCCGTCGCAGCGTTCGTTCCGGCGTATACCGGCGAGTAGTTGGTGGTCTTGGTTCAAGCCGTCCCACCGGTACTGAATCAAACTGCCATATTCACCCGACTCATACCCGCGATCGTATGGGCAGGTGCGGCACCTCTCCCCATCGCATGGAGACGGACCCCAGCGGGCTAAGTGACAAAAAACGATGCGAAAAGCCGCCATTTATCGCCGTGAGTCACAGCCAGGGCGTCAGGGCAGGAAACGCAGGTCAAAAACGACCGTTTCCGCTACAAGCAATCAGGCGCGTTCAAGAGTGTCGTTTTTCGGAGTCGTCTGCACAAGCACCCGTTAAAGTACGGGGTTGTGCAGACGACTCTGAACATTTAGTTGCTTGAACCCGCCTGCGCAACTCGGCGTTTTGCATCGAAGATGTCTGCACGGAACGGTTGCGGCTATTGCGTTAAGGCCTTCGCTCGGGGCTCCGACGAAATTCCACGCTAAGCGGTCCCGTGGGGTCGCCTGCGCGTTTGATGGTGCCGTAGACGGTGGAACGCGCGACCGCGAAGAGTTCGGCCAGTTCCACGGTCGTGTGGGTCGCTGCCCGGTGTACGCAGACCAGGTGCGCTTCCTGTTTTTTGAGAGCGTGGGCTGCTTCCCCCGCAGGCGGCCCTTCGCCTTGGCGACGGCCATTCCCTCACGGGTTCGTGAGCGGATCAGGTCGGCTTCGAATTCGGCGACCATGGCCAGGACGTTAAAGAGGAGCAACTCATCCGGGCGTGCGTGTTGAGCCAGATCAGGGCCACCGCTACTGTCCACCGTCGCAGGCGTCGACGGGATGGCTGGACAACAAGCCTAAGCGTGCATGCCGGAGATATTTGCGACGGCGGGGTCGACACCACGCATTACCTGGCGGACGGATGCCCACCAGGCAGTGAAACCGCTTGGTCGAGAAGTGTTCCGTGGGACGTTCCCTACGGAAATTTAGTGGGTAGTGCAGACGAGTGTGGACATTCCGTGCAGACGACTTCGGAAACTGACATTTTGTGGCTCACAACCACCTGACCGAATTGCCGCTGCCATGAGCCGGTGCAGCCGTTTCGGTGACTGCGGGATTCCTCGTGGCAGTCCCTCGTCCACACCCGCCGTGACCTTTGGCCCTAACGTGGGCCGGGCGTGGAGGCGCACCCTCAAGCCATGAGCTACCTGATCCGGGTTGGTCCGCAATGTTGCGCCTAAGCGGCTCCGGGGAGCCGTGACGCCGGGGGCCACTTCCGGACGGAGCGGCGTCGGCGGCCCGAGCGCCGGAGCCGTGCCGGGCGTCGCGGGACTGAGTTCGGCGGAGGCCGCCCGGAGGCTGGAACACTTCGGGGCGAACAAGCTCCCGGAGGCCGGCACGGTACCCGGCTGGCGCAGGCTGCTGGCCGAACTCACGCATTTCTTCGCCGTGCTGCTGTGGTGCGCCTCCGTGCTGGCCTACCTGGCAGGGATGCCGCAGTTGGCCATCGCGATCGTCGTTGTGATCCTGGTGAACGGAGTGTTCGCCTACATCCAGCAGGAGCGCGCTCAGCATGCCGCAGCGAAGCTGCGCGAACTGCTCCCGGCGATGGTCTCGGTCCGGCGGGATAACCGCATCATCAAGGTCCACACCACCGAGCTGGTGCCCGACGACGCCGTCGTACTGGTTGCCGGCGACCGGGTCCCGGCGGATCTCCGGCTGGCGTTGGCGGCAGGCTGTTCCGTGGATGAATCGATGCTCACAGGTGAAAGCGAGGCGCTCGCCAAGATCCCCGGCGACACCGTGTTTGGCGGGACTTTTTTGGTTAACGGCCAGGCTGAAGGTGTGGTCGCGAGCACCGGCGGGAAGACCCGGCTCGCCGAAATCGCGGCCCTGACCGGAAAGGTCGAGGCGCCGCCCAGCCCCCTGGCCCGGGAACTGCAACGGATCGTCCGCATCACGGCCGCGATGGCACTGGGCATCGGCGTACTGTTTTTTGTCCTCTCCCTTTTGGTGGGAATCTCCTGGCGGGACGCCTTCCTGTTTGCCATCGGGGTCGCCGTGGCACTTGTGCCCGAGGGCCTGCTGCCGACGGTCACGCTGTCCTTGGCGGTGGGGGCGCAGCGGATGGCGCGGCGCAACGCACTCGTCCGGAACCTGGAAGCGGTGGAGACCCTCGGCTCCACCACCTTTATCTGCACGGACAAGACCGGGACCCTGACCCAGAACCGGATGAACGCCGTCGAGGTCTGGACCCCTGCCGGATTGGTCAGCATCATCGGCGCAGGGTACGGCCCGGAGGCCGAGGTCACCGGAACGGGAACCGGGGAGGCAGGGCACCTCAGCACCGCGGCGCTGGCCGCGTCCGTGGGCCGTGCGGTGCTCCACGAGGGGCAGTGGATCGTCGAGGGCGATCCGATGGAGGCCGCCATCGATGCGCTGGCGGCCCGGCTGGCAGGAACCGGACAGCGCCCCGCTGAGCCCGCGGTGTCGCACCGCTTCGCCTTCGATCCCCGGCGGCTGCGGGAATCCGCAATCGCTGGGACCACCTTGTACGTCAAGGGCGCCCCGGAGTCCGTGATTCCGCTGTGTGGCGGGGCGGGCGGGGACGGTGCCGACGGCGCCGACCGCGCCGTGCAAATGGTCGACCAGATGGCCTCGCACGGGCTCCGGGTACTGGCCGTCGCCGAGCGGAGCCTGCCTGGCCTGCCCGGCGCCGATTTCAAGCTTGAGGACGTTGAACGCGGACTGACGCTGCTGGGGCTGATCGGCCTGCACGACCCACCCCGCGCCGAGGTCCGGGTGGCGCTCGAGGCGGCCCGCGGGGCCGGAATCAAAGTGGCCATGGTTACCGGAGACCATGCCTTCACGGCAGCCGCCATCGCCCGGGAGACCGGGCTGATCGGAACCCCGGAGCTTGTGCTGGAGGGACACCACCTGCCCGAGGACGACGCCGTCCTGACCGCGCTGCTGGACCGCGACGGGGTGGTGGTCAGCCGGGTTACCCCGGAACAGAAACTCCGGGTCGCCCGCCTGCTGCAACGCCGCGGCCACGTCGTGGCAATGACCGGCGACGGCGTCAACGACGGCCCGGCACTCCGGCAGGCGGATATCGGTGTGGCGATGGGGCGCAGCGGCACGGACGTGGCCCGGGAGGCGGCGGACCTGGTGCTGCTCGATGACGACTTCGCCACCATCATCGCCGCAGTGGAGCAGGGACGCGCCACCTACGCGAACATCCGGCGCTTCCTGACCTACCACCTGACGGACAACGTCGCCGAACTTACTCCCTTTGTCATTTGGGCGCTCTCCGGCGGGCGGTTTCCGCTGGCGCTGAGCGTGCTGCAGGTCCTGGCCCTCGACATCGGCACCGACCTGCTGCCCGCGCTGGCGCTGGGCAGCGAGGCCCCGAGCAAGGGAACACTGAAACGGCCCCCGGAGCGGCGGCACCTGATGGACCGGGGGCTGATGATCCGCGTGTTCGGAGTGCTGGGGCCGGTCGAGGCGGTCTTCGAAATGACGGCGTACACCGCTGTCCTGTTCGGTGCGGGCTGGACCCCCGGGGCGGCACTGCCCGCGGCGGATGTGCTGATGGCCGCCTCCGGAGCCGCGTTCACCACAGTGGTCTTGGCCCAGCTCGCTAACGCCTTCGCCTGCCGCAGCGCCAGCGTGCCGCCGTGGCGGCTGGGCTGGTTCAGCAACCGGCTGCTGATCTGGGCGGTGCTGGCGGAGCTGGGACTGTTGGCGGTCTTCCTGTTCCTCGGGCCGCTGGCAACGCTGCTGGGCCAAGCCCCGCCCTCGCCCGGCGGTCTGGCCGTGGCCCTTGCCGCCATCCCAGCCGTGCTGCTTGCGGACTGGCTCTACAAAACGGTCCGTCACCGCCGGGTCGCTCGGGCCGCCGCGGCATTCAAGGTCCAAAGCCTCTGACATCGGATGGTCCGCCGCCACAGGATGGCTCCAGGGGCGCCGGACGCCAGCGGTCACCATCGTGTCCAGTGTTTTCCTTCCCAATTGCCGAAAGCAGGAGTTGCGACATGGCTGAATCCCCGGTGCTGTGGTTTGAAGAGATCGGTATGGGTGACGTCCCGCAGGTGGGGGGCAAAAACGCCTCCCTCGGCGAACTCATCCAGTCCCTCAAAACCAAGGGTGTGCGCGTGCCGGGCGGCTTTGCGACCACCGCGGACGCCTACCGCCGGTTCATCGAGGCCAACGGCATCGAATCGGCGATGCGCTCACAGATCCAGTCCTACCGCGCCGGCGAAACGTCCCTGCGCGCCACCGGGGAAGCCATCAGGGAGCTCTTCCTGGACAGTGAGTTTCCCGAGGACACCGCCGCGTCCATCCGCTCCCACTACCGGGAACTCGGGGAGCGGGCCGGGGTGGACCGGCTCTCCGTTGCTGTCCGCAGCAGCGCCACCGCCGAGGACCTGCCGGATGCGAGCTTCGCCGGGCAGCAGGAGACCTTCCTGAACATCGCCGGGGAACGCGAACTCCTGGACGCCTGCCGGCGCTGCTACGCCTCACTGTTCACCGACCGTGCCATCAGCTACCGCGAGGTCAAGGGCTTCGACCACCTCGACGTTGCGCTCTCGATCGGTGTGCAGCGGATGGTGCGCTCCGACGTCGGCGCCTCCGGCGTGATGTTCTCCATCGACACTGATTCCGGCTTCCCGGGCGTGGCAGTGGTCAGCGCCGCCTGGGGGCTTGGCGAAACCGTGGTCCAAGGCACCATCAATCCGGACAAATACGTCGTCTTCAAGCCGCTCCTGGCCCAGCCGGAGTTCGCTCCGATTATCGAAAAGACGCTGGGCTCCAAGGACCGGAAAATGGTCTACAGCCGGGGCGGCCACGCCCGCACCAAAATGGTGGACACCTCCGACGCGGAACGCCGCGCTTTTGTCCTGGACGACGCCGAGATTCTCGCGCTGGCGCGCTGGGCCGTGAGCGTGGAAGAGCACTATGCCCGGCCGATGGACATGGAGTGGGCCCGGGATGGTGTGACCGGCGAACTGTTTATGGTCCAGGCCCGGCCGGAAACGGTCCAGTCGCAAAAAACCGGCTCCCGGTTCACCCTCCACCACCTGCTGGAGGCGGGCAGCGTACTGGTGCGCGGCGCCGCGATCGGCGATTCCATCGCCCACGGCACGGCCTGCGTGATCCGCAGCGCCGCTGACATTGACAACTTCCGCGACGGCGCCATCCTGGTCACCGAGATGACCGACCCGGACTGGGTTCCGATTATGAAGCGGGCAGCAGGCATCGTGACCGACCGCGGCGGCCCTACCAGCCACGCGGCGATCGTGAGCCGGGAACTCGGGGTACCCGCAGTCGTGGGTACAGGCAATGCCACCACTGTCCTCGCGGAAGACCAGTCCGTGACGATTTCCTGCGCCAAAGGCGACGAAGGCCGGGTCTACCAGGGCAGCCTCGCGTTTGAGACCGAGGACGTGGACCTCGGTGAACTGCCCGAGACGCACACCAAAGTTATGGTCAACATCGCCAGCCCCGCGGCAGCCTTCCAGTGGTGGCGGCTGCCGGCCGACGGCGTCGGGCTCGCCCGGATGGAATTCATCATCAGCGCCCTGATCCGGGTCCACCCGATGGCGCTGGTTCACCCCGAGCGGGTCACCGACCCCCACGAGGCCGAGCAGATCCGTGCCCTGACCAGCGGCTTTGCCGACCCGAAGGACTACTTCGTGGACGCCCTGGCTCTTGGCATCGCCAAGATCGCAGCACCCCACTTCCCCCGGCCCGTGATCGTCCGGCTCAGCGACTTCAAAACCAACGAGTACGCGCACCTGATCGGCGGTTCCGCCTTCGAGGAACCGGAGGAAAACCCCATGCTCGGCTTCCGCGGCGCCTCCCGCTACTACGACGAGCGGTACCGCGAGGGATTTGCCCTGGAGTGTGCCGCCCTCAAACGGGTCCGCGAGAAGCTCGGGTTTAGCAACATTATTGTGATGGTGCCGTTCTGCCGCACCCCCCGGGAAGCGGACAAGGTGCTGGCCGTGATGGCGGAGCACGGCCTGGTTCGGGGCCAGAACGGCCTGCAGGTCTACATGATGTGTGAGATCCCGTCCAACGTCGTCCTCGCCGACAAGTTCGCCACCCGCTTCGACGGCTTCTCCATCGGCTCCAACGACCTCACCCAGCTTGTCCTGGGCGTGGACCGGGATTCGGCGCAGCTGGCCGCACTCTTTGACGAGCGGGATGAGGCCGTGATGGCCATGATCAGCGAGGCTATCCAAAAGGCGCATGCGGCCGGCATCAAGATCGGCATCTGCGGCCAGGGACCCAGCAACCACCCGGAGTTCGCGGCGTTCCTGGTCGGTGAAGGCATCGATTCGATCTCGCTGAATCCGGACAGCTACCTCAGGACCGTTCCGCGGATCGCGGAAGCCGAGAAACTGCCTGCTTCCCGGTAGCGGCGGGCGCCTGCTTCCCGGCCTTCGCTGAGGTGCCCGGACTGAGTGCGCGCAGCGCATTGAGGATTGTCGCCAGGTCCACGAGTTCCTGGGACAAGGCACCTGCGATGGCCGGGACGAAGCCTGCAGCCGCGGCGAGCATCAGCGCCACGCTCAGCGCTATGCCGATCCAGATGCTTTGCAGCGCCACCTTGATGGTGCGCTGGCCGATCCGCACGGCCGCGGCTACCTTGGACAGGTCGTCCAGGATGATCACGACGTCGGCCGACTCGCCGGCCGCCGTCGAGCCGCGGGCACCCATCGCGATGCCGACGTCGGCGGCGGCCAGCACGGGGGCATCGTTGACGCCGTCCCCCACCATCATGACCGGTCGCAGCGGCAGGTCCCGGACGGCTTCGACCTTGTCCGCCGGCAGGCACTCGGCGCGGACATCGGTGAGCCCGGCCGCGTCCGCGATGTGTTCGGCGGTCGCAAGCGCATCGCCGGTCAGCATCACCGTCTGGATAACGCCGAGTTCGGTTAGCTCGGCCAAGGTGCGGCGGGTTTCCCCGCGGATGGGGTCGCTCATCACCAGGGCCCCGGCGAATTCCCCGGCGACGCCGACATAGATGGCGAGTTCGCCGCTGGCCAGCTCGATTTCCTCGACGCCGCCGGCCGATTCAGCCACGAACTTCGGCTTGCCAACCACCACGTCGCGGCCGTCGAAGCGTGCCCGGACGCCGTGCGTGGCGAATTCGTTGGCCTCCGTTGCGGTTTCGAAGACGAGCCCGCGGTTCCGTGCAGCCTCCATTACGGAGGCGGCGAGCACGTGGGAGGAATATTGTTCGGCGGAGGCCGCCAGGGCCAGGACGTCGTCCTTGGTGAAGGACCCGGAGGTCCGGACGCCGACCAGGGAGGGGCGGCCGTAGGTCAGGGTCCCGGTCTTGTCGAAGGCGACCGTTTTGATCCGGCTCAACTGCTCCAGCACGCCGGCGTATTTGACGATGATGCCGCCGCGCGCGGCACGGCTCATGCCGCCCAGGAACGCCACGGGGGCGGCGATCAACAGCGGGCACGGGGTGGCGACCACAAGCACCTCCGCGAACCGGGCCGGGCTGCCGCTGATGATCCAGCCGATCGCGCCGAGAAGGTACGCGAGGGCGGTGAACGGGACGGCATACCGGTCCGCGAGCCGCACCATGGGTGCCTTGCTGTCCGCGGCTTCCTTGACCAGGGCGACGATGCGGCTGTACTGCGAATCCGCCATCAGGGCCGTGACCCGCATCCGGACCGCGGCTTCGCCGTTGAGGGAGCCGCTCATCAGCCCGTCCCCGGCAACCCGTTCCACCGGAAGGCTTTCCCCGGTGAGGGAGGACTCGTCGAAGCTGCCGGATTCAGAAAGCAGGATGCCGTCCAGCGGCACCACTTCACCGGGTCTGACCAGCAGGATGTCTCCGATCCGGACGTCGGTGGCGGCAACATCCTCGAGCTGGCCGCCTGTGCTGGTTTCGGCGGCGGAGCTGCCGTCCCCTTCCCGGTGGGCAGTCTGCGGGACGCGTTCCAGCAGGGAGGTCAGTTCCTTTTTGGCCCGGCCGGCGGCGAAGTCCTCGAGGGCTGTGCCGCCGGCCATCATCAGGACAATGATCATGGCGGCGATGAATTCGCCCACCAGGACGGTGCTGACAATGGCGGTGACCGCCAGGATGTCGATGCCCCACTGGCCACCCATCAGCCGGCGGACCATGCCGACGGCCAGATAGGCCGCTACCGCCAGGGCGTAGCTGCTGGCTGTGATCTGCGCAATCGGCTCCTGCCCGGACAGGAGCAGGATAAGCACGGCGAGCAGGGCCGCGACTGTGCCTGCAACGAGCGGATATCGGAGAAGGATTTTCACGGATATCCTGCCTTAGCATTCGCTGGTTGGTGAGGCGCACTCCACTGCCTTTATCCTACTGCCCGCCCCGTTCGGTCTGTGAGAGGCTGGAGCGGGCGGAGAATGACCTTGGTCTGGCCCGCCGTGCCCCCTGTTGGGACGGCGAGGCGCAGCGGACAGTACGAGGAGGAACAGCGTGGCAAGCAGTTCAGGCACCATTGATACGAGGACCGCCTTGGTGGTCGGGGCCAGCGGCATTGCCGGATCGGCTCTGGTTGACCGGCTGGCCGATGAGGGCTGGGACGTTGTGGCCCTCTCGCGGCACCCGATCCGGCGCGGCGATGTCCGGCACGTGAGCGCGGACCTGACCTCCGTGGAGAGCCTGCGTGAAGCCTTGGCGGGTGAACGGCTCAGTCACGTGTTCTACACCGCGTGGTCGCGGATGGACACGGAACAGGAAAACATCGACACCAACGCTGCCATGCTGCGGAACCTGCTCGCGAGCCTCAGCGGCCAGCCAGTGAAACACGTGGCCCTGATGACCGGGTTGAAGCACTATCTGGGTCCGTTTGAAGCGTACGCGGCGGGGGAGATGCCGGACACGCCGTTCCGCGAATGCGAGCCCAGGTTGCCGACGCCTAACTTCTACTACGCCCAGGAAGACGAGTTATGGGCTGGCGCGGGCCGGCAGGGCTTTGGCTGGTCCGTGCACCGGGCGCATACGGTCATCGGGCATGCGGTCGGCAACGCCATGAACATGGGTCTAACGCTCGCGGTCCAGGCGTCCATCTGCCGGGAACTCGGCCTGCCGTTCATCTTCCCGGGTTCCGAGACGCAGTGGAACTCCCTGACGGACATGACCGACAGCGGGCTTCTGGCAGAACACATGGTCTGGGCGGCCACCGCCGACGGGGTAGCCGACCAGGCGTACAACATCGTCAACGGAGACCTCTTCCGCTGGCGCCGCATGTGGCCTGCGCTGGCCGCCTATTTCGGCGTCGAACCCGTTGGGTACGAGGGCCGGCCACGCCCGCTGGAACAGCAGATGTCCGGCCAGGAGGGCGTCTGGGCAGGCATCGCCGCCCGCCACGGGCTGGCCGAACCCGAGCTCGCCCGGGTCGCGTCCTGGTGGCACACAGACGGTGACCTGGGCCGTAACCTCGAAGTTGTCACGGATATGAGCAAGAGCCGGCTTGCGGGTTTCACCGGCTACCGCCGCACGGAAGACTCTTTCATCCGCTTGTTCGACCGGTACCGGGCCGACCGGCTGATACCGGCAGCGTCGCCGCCCGCCCGGGCCTTTCAGCCCTAGTCCGGCTGTCGCCGGCGGTGCCACAGTCAAGCATGTGGCCGAACCTTTCCGGCCGACGCCGGTGGCTGGTGGCCGCCGCTGCGGTGCTCTTGCTGGCCGCCGCCGTGGTGCTTGCAGTTGTGTTGAGAGCCAACCCGCCGGCGGCTGCCCCGACATCACCGCCGCCGGCGTCGTCAGCTCCGGCGTCGTCAGCTCCGGCGTCGTCACCTGTGGACACCGCCGGCCCGTCGGAGGAGCCGCCGGGCAGCCCGACGCCGGGTTCGTCGCCGTCGGACGCTCCGGTCCGCACCCCCAGCGAAACGGCTCCGGCCGGGCCGGTACCGTTGCCTGCCATCCCGGCGCCCGAGCCGCCCCCGCCCCCGGCGCCGGAGCCGCCCCCGGCCCCGTTCCCCGCCGCGCTCGCCGGCCGCGATCTGGAGGTAGTCCCGGGTGTGGGTGCAGTGGTGGCGCTGACCTTCGACGCCGGAGCCAACGCCGCAGGGTTGCCCAGCATCCTGCAGACACTGGCCACCACTGGCGTTCGCGGCACGTTTTTCCTGACCGGCAACTGGGCGGCCGGCAACCCGGCGGGTGTCGCGGCGATCGTCGCGGGCGGCCACCGGGTGGGGAACCATTCGATGACCCACCCTGGTTTTACCGGGCTCCCCGACGCCGCGATCGGGGACCAGCTGGTTCGGGCGCAGCAGGCCATCCTCGCGGGCGGAGGTGACCCCCGGCCCCTGTTCCGCTTTCCCTTCGGTGAACGCGACGCCCGGACCATCGCTGCCGTGAACGCCTACGGCTACGTGGCCGTCCGCTGGAGCGTGGACACCCTGGGCTGGAAGGGCAGCAGCGGCGGGATCTCGGCGCGCATCGTGGCTGACCGGACATTCGCCGGCCTTCAGCCCGGGGAGATCGTGCTGATGCACATCGGTTCCAATCCCGACGACGGGACCACCCTGGACGCCGATGCCCTGCCCGGGATCATCGATCGGATCCGCCAGGCCGGCTATGGCTTTACCACCCTCGATTCGCTGCTTGGCTGACGGCTATCAGGCCGGCGGGCCGGAATAGCGGTACAACGCCACTGTCGCAGTTGCCGCAGGCCTGATACGACTGAGGAATGACGGAGTCGCCCACCCTAGCCGCAGCCCTGGCGCCCGTCGATGCCGTGATCCTTGACCTGGACGGGGTGGTCACCGACACCGCCGGTCTTCGCTCGGCGGCATGGAAGCAACTCTTCGACGCAGTCCTCCAGGACCCGCGGCTTCCAGCCGGGACCCGCCGGGATCCGTTCTGCACCGAAGACTACCTGGACCTCGTGGCAGGCCGGACGTGGGAAGACGCGGTAACCTCTTTCCTGGCCTCCCGCGGCGGGGCAGTCCCGGACGGCAACCCCTCAGATGGCTCGGGGGAATGGACCGTCTTCGGGCTCGCCGCACGCCAGAACGAACTGTTCGAAAAGCTGCTCGGTGACCAACCGGTCCGGGCGTTCCCGGGCACAGTGGACCTCCTCGGCCGGCTGAAAGCGGGGCGAATTCCGGTGGTGCTTGCCACCTGCGCCAGAAACGCCGGCGCGCTGCTGGCCGCCGCCGGCCTCGGGGACTTCTTCGACCACGTCGTCGACGGTCAGACGGCCCTGGACCGCGACGTTGCGGGCAAGCCGGCCCCCGCGCTGCAGTTGGAAGCGGTGCGGCGGCTCGGGATCCCGCCCGCCCGGGCCATGGTCATCGAGGAATCAGCGGCCGGGGTGGAAGCCGGCCGGCGCGGCGGCTTTGGGCTGGTCGTTGGCATCGACCGGTCCGGGCGCCGGGGACCGCTGGAAGCGGCGGGCGCCGACGTCGTCGTCGAGGATGTCAGCCAACTGGACATTGGACTCGTCATCACGCACCCGTGGCTGCTGGTCTACGAAGGCTTCGACCCGGTGCATGAGGGCCACCGCGAAGCCCTCACCACCCTGGGCAACGGCTACCTGGCCACGCGGGGCGCCGCCCCCGAACACCGGGCCGGGGCCGTGCACTATCCCGGCAGCTATCTCGCCGGCGTTTACAACAGCCTGCGCAGCGTTGTGGCGGACCAGGAAACTGTCGACGAACACATGGTCAACATTCCCGACTGGCTGCCGCTGGACCTCCGGATCGGCGAAGGGGCGTGGTGGTCCGAGGGCGGACTTTCGCTCCGCAGCGAGCGCCGCACCCTGGACCTGAAACGGGCGGTGCTGACCCGGGAGGCGCTTTTGGAGGACAACACCGGCCGGCAGCTTCTGCTGGTGCAGCGCCGCTTGGTGTCCATGGCCGTCCCGCACCTCGCCGCGATGGAAACGGTCGTCACGGCCGTCGGCTGGGACGGCGGCGTCAGCGTTCGCAGCGGCTGTGACACCGGGGTCACCAACTCCAATGTCCCCGAGGACGCGGCGCTGTCCAAGCGGCACCTGGGTTCCGTCCGGGCTACGGCGGCCGGGGACGGCCCGGGTGCCGCCGAACTCACAGTGGAGGTCCGGACCGTCACCAGCGGAATCGGGATCGCCCTGGCGCTCCGGACGGAAATCTCCGGGTCCGACGGGCCGCCCGGGGCAGGGATTCCCGAACAGCTGAATGGGCTGCACACCCACCGCTTCGAAGTTTTCGTGACAGCGGGTGCGCCGCTGACGATCCTCAAGACAGTGGCCGTGACCTCCTCCCGCGATCACGCCATCGCATCTCCCCGAACGGCGGCCCGGGCCGTCCTGGCCCGCGCCTCGGGCGGTTTCACGGCGCTGCAGGCCGAGCACGACGCCGCATGGGCCGTCCTGCTCCAACCCTTTGTCATAGAGTTCGACGCCAGCTCGCAGGCCCAGCTGATCCTGAACCTGCACGTCTTCCACCTGTTGCAGACCCTCACCACCCACACCGCCGAAGTCGACGCCGGTGTACCGGCCCGCGGGCTGCACGGCGAAGGGTACCGGGGGCACGTCTTCTGGGATGAGCTTTTTGTCCTCCCACTGCTGAATTCGAGGCTGCCCGCCCTCGCCCGCGAGCTCCTCGATTACCGCTGGAGGCGGCTCGGCGCGGCCCGGGACGCGGCGCGGGACGCGGGACTTAAGGGGGCCCTGTTCCCATGGCAAAGCGGCAGTGACGGCACTGAACAGACGCCGAAGCTGTTGTTCAACCTGCGGTCCGGGCACTGGATGAAGGACTATTCGCGGCTCCAGCGCCATGTCGGCCTCGCTGTCGCCTACAACGCCTGGCAGTACTTCGAGGCCACCCAGGACCGCGGGTGGCTCACCGGGCATGGGGCGGAAATCATCGTGGAAGTCGCCCGGCTGTTCGCGTCCATGGCGGAATTCGACCCGGTCGAAGACCGCTTCCACCTCCGGGGAGTTATGGGCCCGGATGAATACCATACCGGCAACCCGGGTGACCCGGGCGGCGGGCTGAACGACAATGCGTACACCAACGTGATGGCGGCCTGGGTGTTCGACCAAGCCGTCTGGATGATGCATTCCGTGCGTGGATTCGACATGGACGAACTGCGGACCAGGCTGCTGGTCACCGCCGCCGAGATGACGGCCTGGGAACACCTCAGCCGCCGCATGTTCGTTCCGTTCCACGACGACGGCGTCATCAGCCAGTTCGACGGCTACGCCGCGCTCCGGGAACTTGACTGGGACCACTACCGCCGAAGCTACGGGCTCATCGAGCGGCTGGACCTGATCCTGGAGGCGGAAGGGGACAGCACCAACCACTACCGGCTGGCCAAACAAGCCGACGTCCTGATGCTGCTTTACGTCCTGGGCGAGGACCAGCTGATCCGGTTCCTGGCCCGGATGGGCTATACCGTTACCGCAGCGCAGATGGCAGCCACTGTGGACTTCTACCTGGCCAGGACAGCGCACGGATCAACGCTCAGCCGGGTGGCCCACGCCTCGGTGCTGGCGCAGCGGAATCCCGAGCGGGCGTGGGAAACGTTCCGGGAGGCGCTGGACGCGGACCTGGATGACACCCAAGGCGGAACTACCCGCTGCGGCATCCATCTCGGCGCCATGGCCGGCACGATCGACGTAGTGCAGCGCAGTTTTGCCGGGCTGCAGATTACGCGCGATGCCCTCGACTTCGTCCCCCGGCTGCCCGTCGAGCTCAGCCGCGTGGACTTCCAGGTCCGCTACCGGGACCAGATGCTCGCCGTTCACCTGGAGCGCGACCGTCTCAGGGTATCGGCAGCGCCTGGCGACGCGGCCCCGGTGCTGGTGCGGGTGGGCGCCCGCAGCGTCCTGATCCAGCCGGGCCAGGAACACGAATTCCTGCGCGCGGACGACCGATCCGGCCTGCCCGCCACTGGCCGGCTACGTTGAGTCCATCCGGAGCACCGCCGCTCCGGTGACCCGGTCCTCGGACAGATCCAGCAGCGCCCGGTCCGCGGCCTCAAACGGGTAGGCCACTGTGGTGGGCCGGAGCGGGATCTCCGCGGCGACGCGCAGGAACTCCTCGCCGTCGGCCCGGGTGTTGGCTGTGACGCTGCGCAGCTGGCGTTCCTGGAACAAGTCCGTGGCATAGTTCAGCGCCGGAATATCACTTAGATGGATGCCGGCAACAGCGAGGGTGCCGCCACGGTCCAGGGCGCGCAGTGCTACCGGAACCAGGCCGCCGGCCGGGGCGAACAGGATCGCCGAGTCCAGCGGATCCGGCGGCTGCTCATCGGCGCCGCCGGCGAAGGTCGCGCCGAGCTCCAGGGCGAGGGTCCGGGCCTCCTTGGATCGGGTCATTACATACACACGCGCGCCCTGGAAAAGGGCAATCTGGGCCGCCAAATGCGCGGATCCGCCGAAACCGTAGATCCCCAGCCGACCGCCGATGGGCAGATCGGCCCGGCAGAGCGCCCGGTAGCCGATGATCCCCGCGCACAGCAACGGCGCGGCCTCCTCATCCGAGAAGCCCGACGGGAGCCGGTAGGCGAAGTCTTCGGCCACCGTGATGAGTTCGGCGTAACCGCCGTCGCGGTCCCAGCCGGTGAACACGGGGGAGAGGCAGAGGTTTTCATCTCCGCGCAGGCAAAAACGGCAGGAGCCGCAGGTCCCGCCAAGCCAAGGGACGCCGACCCGGTTTCCCGGTGAGAACCGCGTGGCGCCGTCCCCGCACTTAATGACATCCCCAACGACCTCGTGGCCGGGGATGACACCGGGCCGGCGCGGGGCGAGATCGCCCTCAGCCAGGTGCAGGTCCGTGCGGCAGACTCCACACACCCTTACCCGCAGCAATACCTCCCCGGGGCCCGGTTTGGGGTCGGGGCACTCGGCTTGCACAAGGGGGCCTGTCCTCATCGGCCCGGGCTGCCCTACCCGCCATGCTCGCACGGGCGTCCTCCTCTCCAAGTCACCTCCAGCTCCCCTCTGAAGGATTGGTCCGGTGAAGCATGGTCAGCGCACAGTCAAGGCATTGCCGCGCGCTTTGTTCAGGTCAGCCGTGTCCGCCTCCGGTCGGTACTGCGCCCAGTAGAACTCAATGGGTCGGAGCGGGCTAGGGGCTTTGGTCCCGCGGGTTGGGCCGATCCCCCTCGGTAGCGGCAGTGCGACCCGGGACGGCCCCCGCGCCCGCTGTGCTGTGCTGTTCACGGAGTTCGCGGCCCCGTTTGATGTCCTCCTCTTCACGCGCCTGCAGCTTGTCACTCTGCTTGGTGTCCCGGGGTGGCAGCTGGATGGTTTCCTCAGCCTCAATCCCGGCCTGCAGTTGGCGGCCGCGTTCCATTTCGGCGTCGAATTCGGCGCCGAAGAGCAGTGACAGGTTCAGGATCCAGAGCCAGAGCAGCGAGATGATGACGCCGCCGATCGCGCCGTAGGTCCGGTTGTAGCTGCTGAAGTTGGCAACGTAGAACGCGAAGGCCAAGGATGCCAGCAGGAAGATCACCAGGGCGATCAGCGAGCCCAGGCTCATCCAGCGGAATTTGGGCTGCTTTACGTTTGGGGTCGCGTAGTAGAGGATGGCGATCGCAAGCACCACAAGCAACAAAATGACGGGCCATTTGAGGATGTTCCACGCTGTCAGGACGGCACCGCCCAAACCAATGGCGCTGCCGATGGACTCGGCCACGGGGCCGCTGAGGACGAGCATGGCCGCCAGCAGTACAACAATCAGCACGGTGGCGATCGTGACGGCGAGCATCGTGCCCCGGAGTTTGATAAACGGCCGGCCCTCGTCGATTTCGTAGATCCGGTTCATGGCCCGCCCGAACGCCCCGACATACCCGGATGCGGACCAGAGAGCGGTAAGAAGTCCGATCACCAGGGTGAGTCCGGCGGCGGAGGAGCTGCTGAGCTGCTCGATTGGCTGGCGGATCGCTTCCACGGTTTCAGCAGGCGCGAATCCCCGGGCGATCTCCAGGAACGCGGCGGTGGTCTTTTCGGCTTGCCCAAAAATCCCCAGCAAGGACACCAGCGCCAAGAGCGCCGGAAAAACTGAGAGGACCGAGTAGTACGTCAGGGCCGCGGCGAGGTCGGGGCACTGGTCCTTGGTGAATTCCCGCAGCGTTTTCTTCGCGATGAACTTCCACGACGGTTTGGTGACGTCCGTGGGGCTGTCCGGCTTGCGCGAATCGTCCGGAGCGGGCGCCGTGCGGGCCTTGGCTGTGCTGCTCTCCTGGGTTTCGGCGTCGTTTATGCTGCTATTTTCTGCCGTGGCAGGGTTTTGGGTCATGGGATTTTTTCCTTTGTCGGGTTAAGCGCATCGGCCGGCCGTCCGGCGCGTGAGCGCAGGTCGGCCGGCCGGGTTCTCGCGGGATCAGGCCTGCTGGACGGTGTCCTTGGCCTCTGCGGTCCGCTCTTTGACGTCCGCGACCGCGCCTTGGCCCTCGGCTTTGACGGCCTCGGTGGCATCTGCAGCGCTGGCCTTGACGCTTTCCATCGCAGCCTGGGCGGGCTCTTTCAGTCCCTCGGCCATGTGTTTGGCGGCCTCGGTCAGTTCGGTGGTGAACGGCTCGGCCGCTGTCTTGAGGGCATCAGCAGCTTCGCGTTCCTTCTGGCTGGCCGGGATCAGGGCGGAGGCCAACAGGCCCGCGCCGAAGGCAATCAGGCCCGCCGCGAGCGGGTTGCCCCGGGTCCTCGTTTTGACCTGCGCGGGGGCGCCCCCCATCGCTGCCCCGGCGTTGCCGAGGTGCGCACCCGTGTTTCCGGCGGCGGTGTGGACGTTGCCGGCGGTGTGGTCGGCAGCGCCCATGACTTTTTCCTTCACTCCGAAGACGGCGTCCTTGACGTTCGCTTTGACCCTGTCGGTCTGCCGCTGGACGATGTGCGACGGTGTGACCTTGTCCGCTACGGCATCGACGTTCGTGCCCAGCCGTGCGCGGGTTGCTTCAATATCTGCTCGGATGGCATCCGGGTTTTCACTCATCGTGTTTCCTCGCTGGATCTAGGGGGTGGGTTTGAGCGTGGGAGGGATTTCCTGCAGCGTAGCGACGGTCTGGGGCAAGCCCCTGATGGCGTTGAGTTCCTTGCGGCCCGTGGCTGCCAGGGCTGCGGCGATGATTCCCCAGATGACGGCGACGACGACGCCGGACCAGCCCAGTCCCAGGAGCGTCCCGAGCGCCCACCAAAGCGCCAGGGACAGGAATAGCAGGACGAAGTGGCCCGCGACGCCGGCACCGGCCAGCATCCCGCCGCCCTTGCCGGCGCGGGCCGCTGACTGTTTGAGCTCGACCTTGGCCAGCTCCACTTCCTGCCGCATCAGGGTGGACATGTCCCGCGTTACCTCGCCCAGGAGGTCACCCAAGGACGAGGATTCAGCTTTGGCGTGCGCGGCGGTCTGAGGCATGTCGCTGGTCATCGACGGCCGCCGTCAAAGGGGTCATCGCGGAGCGGATCCTGCCGGAGCGGCTCAGTCACGACAGGCTCGGAGGCCCAGCGGTCCTGCCGGGCGGTGTCACCGAACGGGTCATTCCCGGCGGGAGCCGGCGGGTACGTGTCCGCGAAGCCCGCCGTCGTGGTTTCCGGGGCGGGCAGCTGCACGGGCGGCGGCGGGACTGCCCTGCCGGTGTCCGGGACCCTGGTGCCGGGGTTTGCGGTGGCACCGGCGGCGGCCGGTTCCGGTGCGCCGGCGCTGAGGCTGCGGCTGAGCCGGCCGGCCAGCACGCCGGCTCCGGCCGCCAGGAGCAGGAAGGTGCCGGGCCGCTCGCGGGCAAAGGACTTCACCTCGGTCAGCAGCGAGCCCGGATCGCGGCCATCGAGCCACCCGGCGACGGCCGAGGAGCGTTCGGCGGCCTGGCGCACCAGGTCGGTGGCGACGCCGGGCTGTTCGGAAGCTGCGGCCATGGTGTGCAGTTCGGTGGAAATGGAGTGCAGGCCCGCGGCTACCTTCTGCTGCTGCGTGCCGGCCTGATCCGTGAGGTCCGACTTCGCCTGCTGCAGGAGATCCCGGGCGTTCGTCTTCACCTCGGCGGCAACAGTGGCTGCTTCCGTCTTGGCCGTCTCGGACACGTTCCGGGCCGAATCCGCGGCCTGGCGCTTCACATCCGCCGCCTCATCCTTGGCGGCGTCGGTCTTTGCGGACCCGTTGGACGGCGGCGGGAACGTGGATTCCGGCCGGAGGGCCGTCTGCTGGGTAGCCGCAGGAGTGCCGTTGCTGCCGCCCTGGGGCCAGTGGTTCTCTGTCATCTTCGCGCTCTTTTCACGATCGGCTGCTGATCACAAACCAGCAATTGCTGGGGAGTAAATACTAAGCATGATTACTACCTAATAGTAAGTACCCTTTGCTTTATTTCTTTTGTGATGACGGATCGGCGTGCGCCCGCCGCCTCCGGCTCATGGTGACGGCCGCGCAGAGCGGTGAACTACGCTTGAATCATGAGCAAAACGGTGCACAGCTGATGGCGAAGCGGGGCCGGGCTGCTGGCCGAAGCAGCACCGAAAGGACGGCTGGGGTGGTGGAACTCCCGAAGGGAACCCGCCCCGACGGGCCGGTAGAAGGCGTCTATTACATCGACACCGGTGACTGCGAGCTGATCGCGGACCAGGACAACTCCAACGGCTGGCTGTTGCGGATCAATGGTGTGATGAGCTCGCACATCGATCTGGCCGATCCCTTGTTCCTTGACTTCGAGTACATGCGCTGGATCTCGGCCCTGGTGGAATCCCGCTGGGCCCGGGATTCCCGGCCCAAACTGCGTGCCCTGCACCTTGGCGGCGGAGCGTGCTCGCTGGCGCGCTACTTCCACGCCGCCTACCCGGACGCGCGCCAGGTGGTGGTGGAGCTCGACGGCAAACTGGCCGGGTATGTCCGGGGCTGGTTCGACCTGCCGAAGGCCCCGCTGATGCGACTCCGGGTGGGGGAGGCCCGCGCGGTTACCGAAAGCCTGACGCCGCAGACCCGGGACCTGATCATCAGGGACGTTTTCGCCGGCTCGCTGACGCCGCGCCCACTTACTACCAGGGAGTTCAACGAGTACGCCCGGGGCGTCCTGGCACCCGGTGGGATGTACGTGGTCAACTCGGGTGACGCGCCGGACCTTCGGAATGCCCGCGAGGACGCGGCGACGATCGCTGACGCTTTTAAGTACACAGTGATCATCGCCGATCCGGCCATGCTTAAGGGCAGGCGCTTCGGGAATATGATCATGGCCGGAAGCGATGTGCCGTTCGACGACGATCCCGGGCTGGCTCGACGCCTGCTGGGCGGCGGGGTGCCTGCCCATATCTGGAACGACGCCAAGGTTCGGGCGTTTGCCGCCGGCGCGTCAGTCCGTCACGACCCTCCGGCCGCGGACCCGCCGTCGCAGGCTGCTTCTTAGCGGTCCTGCTGCGGCGGGGACGGCGCGGCGCCTACGGGGCCGCGGGCGACATCCGTCCCCGGCCCATCAGCGACTCATGGTGCGCTGTCGTCTGCTCCCGAAGCGCCTGCACCACGGCGGCGACGGCGGGCCGGCGCATGGAGTCAGGCCGCAGCACCATCCAGTACGGCAGCAGTTCGGCGAACTGCGCCGGCAGCAGGCGGACCAGGTCCGGGTGCAGGTCGGCCGCAAAACAGGGCAGGAAGCCGATGCCGGCACCGGCACGGGTCGCCTCCACGTGGACAAAGACGTTGGTGGAGCTCAGCCCGTCCCGCATGGTCGGCACCAGCCGCCGCGGTGCGTCAAGATCGTCCACCTGGAGCATGGAATCGACGAAATACACCAGTGAATGGGCGGTCAGTTCCTCGATAGTTGTGGGCGTGCCGTATTCAGCGAGGTAGCCGCGGGAGGCGTACATGCCGAGCATGTACTCACCCAGCCTGGCGGCCGCGGCCCGGTGCACCTGCGGTTCGCCCACCACGACTTCGATGTCCAGCCCGGAACGCTGCTGGAGTGCCCGCCGGGTCACTGTGATGATCTCGACGCTGAGTCCCGGATGGTCCCGGCGCAGCCTCGCCACGGCCGGGGCCGCAATGTAAGCGCTGAAGCCGTCAGTCGCGGTCATCCGGACGACGCCTGTGATCGGGTCCGGGGCCCGTCCCGGCTGTTCGAGTGTGCGGATCGCAGCCTCCACCCGCTCGGCGACCTGCACTGCTTCCGCACCCAGATCCGTCAGCTCCCAGCCGCCGGAGGCACGCGAGAGCACCCGCCCGCCCAAAGCCTTCTCCAGGGCAGCGATCCGGCGCGAGACCGTCGTATGGTTCAGCCCGAGGGCTTGGGCTGCAGTGGTGAACTTCGCGGAGCGGGAGACGGCTAGGAGCACCAGCAAGTCGTCAGGGTTTGCATTCATATCTGCAATTCTGCACATAAGACGTGCTTGTTTGACCATTGAATCGCCCACTTTGTGCGGCAATACTCAGTGAAGCTGCTCAGTGACGTGCCTCGCGCCTCCTCTGGGCCGTTGACGACCGCGAAACTGAGGAGTGCAGACATGGAGAGCAGCTTGAACGGGCGCAAAGCGCTGGTGACCGGCGGAGCCGGCGGAATCGGAGCCGCCAGCGTCCGCGCCCTCGCAGCACGCGGTGCGAAAGTGGTGATCGCGGATCTGGATGAGGCCGGCGCAGCAGCGCTCGCCGACGAGGTGGGCGGCACCTCCTGGGCGGTCAATCTGCTCGACGTCGAGGCGCTTGAGACCGTCAGCCTGGACTGCGACATCCTTGTCAACAACGCCGGCATCCAGCGGATCAGCCCGATTGAGGACTTCGACCCGGCAGACTTCCGGCGCATCATCACGTTGATGCTGGAGGCGCCCTTCCTGCTGATCCGGGCAGCGCTGCCGCACATGTACGCGAACAACTTCGGCCGGATCATCAACCTGTCGTCAGTGCACGGGCTCCGCGCCTCGCCGTTCAAGAGTGCCTACGTCTCCGCCAAACACGGTCTCGAAGGCCTGAGCAAGGTCACCGCGCTCGAAGGCGGCCAGCATGGCGTCACTTCCAACTGCATCAACCCCGGCTATGTCCGGACGCCGCTGGTCGAGTCCCAGATTGCAGACCAGGCCAAGGTGCACGGGATCCCGGAGTCCGAGGTCCTCGCCAACATCATGCTGACCGAGGCCGCCATCAAGCGGCTGGTGGAACCGGAGGAGGTCGCCTCCCTCGTCGCTTGGCTGTCCTCCGACGGCGCCGGTATGGTCACCGGAGCGAGCTACACGATGGACGGCGGCTGGTCGGCCCGCTAGACGATATGAAGTGTGGTGGGGCGCGCCGGACGTAGCGACTGGAACCTCGGGTTCAAAGAGGTTCGTGGGTTGTCGGTCCGGGTCCTTCCGCACGTGGGTGCGGGGGGTGTGGACTGGCAGAGCCACATTTGAACGTCTGGAGGTTCCAACCATGAATAAGCGTACTTACGTCGGTTTGGATGTCCATGCACGCAGCGTCAAAGGCTGCGCGATCGACCGTGAAACGGGCGAGATCCTGAGGCAGAGCCTTGCCGCGAACGATGCGGGGATCGCCGAGTGGGTTTCCGGGCTGCCGGAGCCGGTCCTCGTTGTCTATGAGGCAGGCCCCACCGGATTCGGGTTGGCCCGGCTACTGGTCAGTGCAGGGGTCGAATGCCTGGTCGCGGCGCCGTCCAAGCTCCAGCGGCCGTCCGGGGACCGGGTGAAGACCGATGCCCGCGATGCCGAACATCTGGCCCGGTTGGCCCTGCTCGGACAGATCACGCCCGTGCGGGTTCCTGGCCGTGCGGATGAAGCGGCGCGGGACCTGGTCCGGGCCCGCGAGGACGTCCGTACGGATCTGATGAGGGCCAGGCACCGGATCTCGAAGCTCCTGTTGCGCCACGGTCTGGTCTACTCCGGCGGCCATGCCTGGACCGATGCCCACCACACCTGGCTGCACCGGCAACGATTCGATGATCCGTCCCTGCAGGCCGCTTACGAGGCCAGCCTGGAGGCCGCGGAGCTGACGCTGGACCGCAGGAACCGTTTGGATGCGAAGATCACGGCCCTCGCGGCCACCGACCGCTATGCACCCGTGGTCCGTGCGCTGATGTGTCTGCGCGGGATCTCGGTGCTCACCGCCTTCGGCCTGGCAGTGGAGATCGGTGATTGGACCCGCTTCACTGGCAGCACCATCGGCGCCTATCTGGGCCTGGTGCCCTCCGAACATTCCTCTGGTGCTTCACGGTCCCAAGGCGGCATCACTAAAACAGGAAACACCCATGCCCGCCGCCTGCTCGTCGAGGCCGCTTGGCATCACCGCCGTCCATATGCCAACGCAAGCCGTGACATGCGTGCCCGCTGGGACGCAGCCGATGAGGCCTCCCGGGTCCGCGGACATCAAGGCAACCACCGCCTGCACCGCAAGTGGGACCAGTTCGAAGCCCGTCACAAACGGCGCGTCATCGCCAACGTCGCTGTCGCACGGGAACTGGCTGGCTGGTGCTGGTCTCTCGCGGCCGCGGTCCAACAGGAGCAGCCATGGACGGATGAATAGACGTGTGCCGTTCCCGGCTCCGTCCGGAGGCTCGGCAGCGTGGAGGAGACCCGCGATACACCTATGGGCAACCGGTAAATTACGGTGACGCCCGACATTGCTAGACCAGCGGCACCCCTCCAGCCGAACACCTCGTCCTGCGGTAGCCAACCCGCGAATATCAGTCTGACAGCGCCGTCGACCACGACGCGCCGGCCGCCGGACCAAGCAGGGGAACGAACACAAAAGAGCGGTCCAAGACATCCAATCTTGGACCGCTCACCCTTGCCCTCTTGACATGGACTACCTACATATCAGTTGTACTCAGCCAGCAGGTTGGTTACATCTGCTGATGGGTGGTCGTCCTCCGAGGGCTGCGTGGTTTCGGCGGTGGTTGTAGAAGTCTAGCCAGCCGGTGAGGGCCTGGGTGCGATGGTTGCTGGAGTCGAAGGCGTCCTTGTAGGCCCAGCCTTCCTGGAGGGTGCGGTTGAACCGTTCGGCTTTGCCGTTTTGCCAGGGGCTGCGGGGTTTGGTGCGCCGGTGTTTGGCGCCGAGGTCAGCCATTACCTTGGCAAAGGCAGCGGACCGGATGTAGGCCAGGGCGTTGTCCGTCATGACCTCTTGCACGGGGGCTCCGTTGGCGGCCATGAACGCTGCGGCGTTGGCCAGGAACGCCGCGCAGGTGGGGCCCTTCTCATCCGGGAGAACCTCGACGTACGCCAGGCGGGAGTGGTCATCGACGGCCACGTGGACGTAGTCATAGCCCAGGCCGCGGCCTCTGACGGCTTCGGATCGGCCGTGGACCCTCCAGCCGCCGCCGTCCGGGATTTTCCCGAGCTTCTTCACGTCGATATGCAGCAGTTCTCCGGCGGTGTCGCGTTCGTAGCGGTGGTCGGTGGCCCGGCCGGCGCGGATGCGTTCGCCGCTGATCGGGTCCAGTTCCCATAACCGGGGCAGCCCGGCCCGGGCGATGATCCGGGAGACCGTGCGGGCCGGGACCTGGCACCGTTCACCCAGCTCGACCGGACCCTCGCGGTGCTTTACCCGCGCCTCGAGGACCTCGTCGATTTTCGCCGCGGGGGTGGCGTGCGGGCAGGAACGCGGGCGTGACGAGCGATCCTCCATCCCGTCCGAGCCGTGCTCCAGATATCGCCGGAACCACCGGTGGGCGCAGGTCCGCGAAACACCCATTTCCTTCGCCACGTGGGCCACGGGACGGCCCTGAAGAACACGCTGGACAAGGATGCTTCTACCGGCAGGAGTCAGACGGGCATTACGGTGGACCATGAAGACCTCTTAGTCGTTCGGTGAGTGTGGTAACCACCAACCTAAGAGGTCTTCACCCTTTCACCGTGTAACCAACGTCCTGGCTGAGTACAGCTAGTGCGCAGCCGACGGGTCCTCGCCGGTGTCGCTGTCCGGTCGCGGCGTGGCCGGTTCTGTGGAGCGGCGGATGTAGTCGTTGACGGCGTCCTCGGGAACCCGGAAGGACCGGCCCACCCGCACCGCCGCGATGGCATGTGACTTCACCAGCCGGTACACGGTCATTTTGGAGACCCGCATGGCCGCCGCGACTTCCGCGATGGTCAGGAAGTGCGAGGACACGTTCGCTGCGCTCATTTCTTCTGGCCTGTCCACTAGTCGGGGCTCTGGAGTTGGCGGTAATCGTAGAAGACCACGTCATCGGGGGAATTGCCGGTTGTCCGGAGGCCCACGTAGGGAGCCTCGATGACAGCCACTTTGCCCAGGTGCCGGCCGTTGAAGGGATCATCGCCAATCAGGACCTGTCCCACCCGGAACGGAATCCGTGGAGTTCCTGCCCGGCCCACTTTTCCGGAGAGAAAACCGGCCATGGTGCGTCTTTGGCGTTGTGTGTGTGGAGATGCGGGGAAAACCATCTGAACCACTCCCTCGGTAGGCGTGCCATTCGGAGATACGGCGAGCCCGGGCCGGCCGCGGCAGGGCTCCCCAGCCAGCGTTCCGGCCGGTCCGGTGCCGCCGTGCAGCCAATGTAACCTTCAGTCCCTTTCGTCACACGAGTAACTTCTACCCCTACCGAAGCTGGCACCACTTGGGTTGCAGCGCCGACTACTTGTCAACCGCAATGCCGGGAGCCGGCCCGGGATCCCGGCGGGCAGCTCACTGGATGTCCGGCATACCAGACACTGCAGCGGGCTTGGGCTGTGCGGGGCGCCCTCCCGGGGGCATGCTTAAGTACGGGATACCGGACACCGTGCAACGTAAATGAGGATCCATGCCAGCCCCCACCAGCACCACAACAGCCAGCGCCGCACCGGCCAGCGACACCACCTCGAAGTCGGTCTCCAAGGTTCCGGCCGCGGAAAACACCCTCCGCATCCTCAAGCTGCTCGCCTCCAGGCGGGGGCCGATGGCGGCCTCAAACATAGCCACCGCGTTGGGCCTGCCGCGCTCCAGCGTCTACCACCTGCTGGGTGTGATGGAGGCCAATGGCTTTGTGATGCATCTGCATGAGGAGCAGCGCTACGGGCTGGGCATCAGTGCCTTCGAACTCAGTTCGGCGTATTCGCGGCAGGAGCCGCTGTCCCGGTTAGGCCGGCCGATGCTCGCCTCGCTGGTGGACGTGATCGGCGAGAGTGCGCACCTGGCCGTGTTGCACGGCCGCGATGTGCTCTACATCGTCGAGGAACGGGCGAAGAACCGCCCGTCGCTGGTGACCGACGTCGGGGTCCGGCTGCCGAGCCACCTCACCGCGAGCGGGCGCGCCATTCTCGCAGCGCTGCCCAAGTCCCAGGTCCGGGCGCTGTACCCGAACGCCGCGGCCTTCAGCGCCCGGCACGAGACGGAATCGCCCATCATGAAGTACTCGGCACTGTCCTCGCATCTGGACCAGGTCCGGCAGCGCGGCTACGCCACCGAGCACGGGGAAGTCACACCGGACTTCGGTTCGATCGCCGCCGCGGTCACCGACCACGTGGGCTGGCCGACGGCCGCCGTTGCCGTGACGTTCCTGGAGGACAAACTGCCGGCGGACCAGTGGCCGGCCCTGGCCGCCAGGGTGCGGAAGGTCGCGGACGAGCTCTCAGTCCGGATCCACGGCCGCCCCGGCCCAACTAGCTCGCAGTAGGTGTCGTTTTGAGCGCCCAAAACGACAATAACTGCGAGCTAGTTGGGTCTGGGATCCCGGACAGCTCCCGCTGATACCCCCTGTTTCCGGGGCTCCGGACAAGCTTTAGTTGATACAGAACCTCATCCCCAAACCAGCAACAGAACAAAGGAGCCCCTGATGGCACCCGCCGATTTCACCACCGGTGCCCGCCCGGTCAAAGCAGCCCGCGGCACCGAGCTCACCGCCAAGTCCTGGCAGACCGAAGCCCCGCTGCGCATGCTGATGAACAACCTGGACCCCGAGGTGGCCGAACGCCCGGACGACCTCGTAGTTTACGGCGGTACCGGCCGCGCCGTCCGCTCCTGGGCCGCGTTCGACGCCATCACCCGCACCCTGGAAACCATGGAAAAGGACGAGACTTTGCTGGTCCAGTCCGGCAAGCCGGTCGGCGTTTTCCGCACCAACGAATGGGCCCCGCGCGTGCTGCTGGCCAACTCCAACCTCGTCGGTGACTGGGCCACCTGGCCCGAATTCCGCCGGCTCGAGGCCGAGGGCCTGATGATGTACGGCCAGATGACCGCCGGATCCTGGATTTACATCGGCACCCAGGGCATCCTGCAGGGCACCTTCGAGACCTTCGCGGCGATCGCCCGCAAGCTCACCGGGGACGAGGACGGCACCCTCGCCGGCACCCTGACCCTCACCGGCGGCTGCGGCGGCATGGGCGGCGCGCAGCCGCTCGCCGTCACCCTGAACGACGGCGCCTGCCTGATTGTCGACGTCGACGAAAGCCACCTCCGACGCCGGGCCGGCAGGCGCTACCTCGACGAGGTGGAAACCGACCTCGACGCCGCGATCGCCAAGGTGCTCAAAGCCAAGGAGGAACGCCGCGGCTGGTCCGTCGGCTACGTCGGCAACGCCGCCGAGGTCTTTCCGGAGCTCCTGCGCCGCCAACGTGCCGGCGAGCTCACGGTCGACATCGTCACGGACCAGACCTCCGCCCATGACCCCCTGAGCTACCTGCCCGAGGGTGTCACGGTGGAGGAATGGCACCGCGAGGCCGCGGCCGACCCGGAAGGCTTCACCAAAAAGGCCCAAGTCTCGATGGCCAGGCACGTGGCGGCCATGGTCGAATTCCAGGACGCCGGCGCCGAGGTCTTCGACTACGGCAACTCCATCCGCGACGAGGCCCGCAAGGGCGGCTACAACCGGGCCTTCGAATTCCCCGGCTTCGTCCCGGCCTACATCCGGCCGCTGTTCTGCGAGGGCCTTGGCCCCTTCCGCTGGGTGGCGCTCTCCGGCGACCCCGAGGACATTGCGGTCACGGATGCGGCCATCAAGGAACTCTTCCCGGAGAACAAGCACCTGCACCGCTGGATCGACGCGGCGCAGGAACGGGTCGAATTCGAGGGCCTGCCGGCGCGCATTTGCTGGCTGGGCTACGGCGACCGCGCCAAGGCTGGGCTGCTGTTCAACCAACTGGTCAAAGAGGGCAAGGTCAAGGCGCCGATTGTGATCGGGCGCGACCACCTCGACTCCGGCTCCGTCGCCTCCCCGTACCGCGAGACCGAGGCGATGGCCGACGGCTCCGACGCGATCGCCGACTGGCCGTTGCTGAACGCCCTGCTCAACACCGCCTCCGGTGCCACCTGGGTCTCCATCCACCACGGCGGCGGCGTTGGCATCGGCCGCTCCATCCACGCGGGGCAGGTTTCCGTCGCGGACGGCACGGACCTCGCCGCGCAGAAGCTCGAACGCCTGCTCACCAACGACCCCGGGATGGGCGTGATCCGCCACGTCGATGCCGGCTACGACCGCGCCGTCGAGGTTGCCGCCGAGCGCGGCGTCCGCATCCCGATGAACGAAGGAACCACAAAGTGACGATCCTCCCCACGAACTCCCGAACCTCGCAAGTCTCCACCCACGAACCACTCACCGTCACCCTCGGCTCCAGCGGTGTCACCCCCGAGGATGTTGTCGCCGTCGCCCGCCACGGCGCCCACGTGGTGATCTCCCGGGAAGCCCTCGACGCCGTCGCCAAGGTCCGCGCCCACATCGACAACCTCGCGCACAGCGGAACTCCGGCCTATGGCATCTCTACCGGCTTCGGCGCCCTGGCCAACCGGCACATCCCGAACGAGCTGCGCACCCAGCTGCAGAAGTCGCTGATCCGCAGCCACGCCGCCGGTATGGGCCCGGCCGTAGAGCGGGAGGTGGTGCGCGGCATTATGTTCCTGCGCGCCAAGACCCTCGCCTCCGGCCGGACGGGCGTTCGCCCCGTGGTGCTGCAGACCATGGTGGATGTGCTGAACGCCAGCATTACCCCGGTGGTCCGCGAATTCGGCTCCCTTGGCTGCTCGGGTGACCTTGCGCCGCTCTCGCACTGCGCCCTGGTCCTGATGGGTGAAGGCGAAGCGATGGGTCCCGACGGCGAGCTGTACGGAGCCAAGGGCGGCCGTCCGGTTGCTGAACTCCTCGCCGCGCACGGGATTGAACCGGTCACCCTGGCCGAGAAGGAAGGCCTGGCCCTGGTCAACGGCACCGAAGGTATGTTGGGCATGCTGCTGATGGCCATCGCGGACCTCCGGCAATTGCTCACGACGGCGGACATTACGGCAGCACTCAGTGTCGAGGCGTTGCTGGGCACGGACCAGGTGTTCCTGCCCGAGCTGCACGCCGCGCTGCGGCCGCATCCGGGCCAGGCCGCCGCCGCGGACAACATGCTCCGGGTGCTGTCCGATTCCCCGATCGTGGCCTCGCACCGGATCAACGACACCAAGGTCCAGGACGCATACTCGCTGCGCTGCGCACCCCAGGTGGCCGGCGCCGCCCGCGACACCGTGGACCACGCCGCACTTGTCGCCTCCCGTGAACTGGCCGCGGCGATCGACAACCCGGTGGTGCTGCCCGACGGCCGGGTCAGCTCCAACGGCAACTTCCATGGCGCCCCGGTGGCCTACGTACTGGACTTCCTGGCCATCGTCGTCGCGGACCTGAGTTCGATCGCCGAGCGCCGCACGGACCGGATGCTGGATCCGGCCCGCTCGCACGGGCTGCCTGCTTTCCTGGCCGCTGACCCCGGCGTTGATTCCGGCCTGATGATCGCCCAGTACACCCAGGCCGGGCTGGTCTCGGACAACAAACGGCTGGCCGTACCGGCGTCGGTGGACTCGATCCCGAGCTCCGCGATGCAGGAGGACCACGTGTCGATGGGCTGGCACGCGGCCCGCAAGCTCCGCCGTGCGGTGGAGAACCTGCGCCGGGTGCTGGCGATCGAGCTGGTGACGTCAACGCGGGCGCTGGACATCCGCAGCCAGCTCTCCGGCGGCCAGCTGAGTCCCGGCCCCGCGGCGGCGGCCGTGATCGCGGCCGTGCGCGACGTGGTCGACGGCCCGGGTACGGACCGTTTCCTCTCGCCGGAACTGGAGGCGGCAGATCACCTTGTTGCCTCGGGCAAGGTCCGGGCGGCCGCCGAATCCGCGGTGGGGAATCTTGCCTGAAAGCAAACAAAGTGCAGGACGGGTGACATTTTCCGGCGCCCCCGAAATAGACGGCAACACGGCGGGCGGGGGCCCGGGAAGTGTAGTACAAAGGGGAAATCACAACAATGAAGTTGTGAGCACGAACCAACACAAAGGGGTAGACGTTCATGAAAGCACGCGGGACGGTTATGACCAGGCGCCTGGCATCGGCCAGTACGGTTTCCGATTGGCGGAGCCTGCAAGCCGGTGACCGGGTCGAAGTCATCAAAAACGCGCAGATTTTGGCGGCCGGTGAAATCGAGGAAGTCTCATTAAGCGGCAGTGTTTTCTGGCTGCTCGCGGCGGACCCGTCCGAGGCCCAGCTCTTCTTAAAATCCGACGGCGTTCAGGTCCGGCGTAGTTAGCCGCGTCTCGTGCTTGTCCGCGCAGAAAGCTGAGTGCCGGCGCCATTGCGCTGCGGGAGGACACGCTGGATAGGGGCAGACCCGGCGGCTAAGATAGGGGCACGAAGTCTTGGGGATAGCTTCCGGGACATTTTCGCCTTCCCGTCGTTCTCGGATCGACGGGACCATCGGTCCAGGAGTTGTTCCAGCGTGTTTTTGAAGACTTTCGGTTGGTCGTTTGCGATCACCAGCATTGCGTTGGTGGTCGCCTTTCTCTATGGCGGCCCCCAAGCCCTGATTCTCTGCCTCATTCTGGGTGTCCTGGAGATCAGCCTGAGCTTTGACAATGCAGTTGTCAACGCCCGCATCCTCGAGCGGATGAACCCGTTCTGGCAGAAAATGTTCCTCAGCGTGGGCATCATCATCGCAGTCTTTGGCATGCGGATCTTGTTCCCGCTCCTAATCGTGGGCGTCACCGCGCAACTGAACCCGGTGGAGGCTGTTAGCCTCGCGATGGAAAAGGGCGATCCCACGGTGCCCGGCACCTACGGTTACGTGCTGCACGAGGCGCACCCGCAGATCGCGGCTTTCGGCGGTATGTTCCTGCTGATGCTGTTCCTGGACTTCATCATGGCTCATCGTGAGATCAAGTGGATCAAGTTCCTGGAGATTCCGCTGGCCCGGCTGGGCAAGCTTGAAGGCGCGTCCCTTATTACCGGATTGGTTGCCCTGGCAATCGCCGGCGCGGCCTCGGGAGACAAGCAGGGAATTGTGCTGCTGTCCGGGCTGCTGGGCCTCATCACCTACTTCCTGGTGAACGGCCTCGGCAACTTGTTCGACGTCGACCAGGACGGCGATGTAGACGCGGACGACGCCAACGCCGTGGTCCATTCCGGGCCCACCGGTGCCGCCAAAGTGGCTGGCAAGGCCGCCTTTATGCTTTTCCTTTACCTGGAAGTCATTGACGCCTCGTTCTCCTTCGACGGAGTCATCGGCGCCTTCGCCATCACCTCGGATCCGATCATCATTGCCCTCGGACTCGGCTTCATCGGCGCGATGTTCGTCCGTTCCCTCACAGTCTTCCTGGTCCGGCAAGGCACCCTTGATGAGTTCGAATACCTCGACCACGGCGCGCACTGGGCCATTGGTGCGCTGGCGGTCATCCTGCTGGTCACCATCGTGGTCCCGATCAACGAAGTCGTCACCGGCCTGATCGGGGTGGTCTTCATCGGCGCCGCGTTCGCAGGCTCGATCCGGCGCAATCGGCGCGCCACCGCTGCCGGCGAGCACGGCAGCCTGCAACCAACTGACGCGGGCAGCTAGTCCACGCTTCAGGATCCACAACCACCACCAAGGAAAGCGAGTACGGCAATGGGTTTGAGTTTGAAAAAAGGCCAGTCACTGTCCCTGACGAAGCAGAACGGTGAATCCCTGACCAACGTCCGGTTGGGGCTCGGGTGGGATTCCGCGGTTCCGGCGAAGCGGGGCTTCTTCGGCGGCACCAAAACCGTCGAGATCGACCTGGACGCGTCGGCCCTTATGTTCGACGCCGCGGGCACTCACCTCGACACGGTGTTTTTCAACCAGCTCACCAGCAAGGACGGCGCCATCCGCCACACCGGTGACAACCTCACCGGCGCCGGCGAGGGCGACGATGAGACCCTGATGGTGAACCTGCCCGGGGTCTCCCCGGCGGTCGCGCACATTGTTTTTGTCATCACGAGCTACAGCCAGCAGACCTTCAATATGGTCGAAAATGCGTTCTGCCGCGTGATCGACGACTCGGTAGCCGGTAGCCCGGAGGTCGCCCGCTACGCCCTCACGGAGTCGGGACCGAACACGGCAATGGTTATGTCCAAGCTCTCGCGCAACGGCAGTGTTTGGAACTTCACGGCCATCGGCGCCCCCGCCAACGGCAGGACCGCCGGCGAGGTCCTCGGCGCCGCTGCCGCCGCCCTCTGATTCCCGTTCAGTACCAGAGCACCTAAGGAGCACCACGTGGCTAGCCTGACCCTGAGCAAGGGAAGCAATCTTTCATTGACAAAAGCGGACCCCGGGCTTCGCAAGGCCATGATCGGCCTCGGCTGGGACCCGCGGACAACGGCCGGGGAACAGTTTGACCTGGACGCCTCGGCGCTGCTTGTCCGGGCTGACGGCAAGGTCCGTTCCAATGACGATTTCATCTTCTACAACCAGCTCTCGTCCGCCGACGGATCGGTCGTTCACCAGGGCGATAACCGCACCGGTGAGGGCGACGGTGACGACGAGCAGGTACTGATCGATCTTGATGCCGTTTCACCGGAAATCCAGAAGATCGTCATTGTCGTTTCAATCGACCAGGCCGAGGTCCGCCGCCAGAATTTCGGGCAGGTGCGCGACGCTTTCTGCCGGGTCGTGAACCAGGAGACCGACAACGAAGTGGTCCGCTACGACCTCACCGAGGATGCTGCCGCCGAAACGTGTATGGTCTTCGCCGAGATCTACCGCAACAACGGTGAATGGAAGTTCCGCGCCGTGGGGCAGGGCTATGCTGCCGGCCTTCACGGTGTCGCCACGGACTTCGGCATCGTACTGGACTAGCACCTGGGGCCCGCGTAGCCGGGCCCGTCAGCACCACCACACAGACCGAACGAGGAGAAAAAGTATGGCTGGCTTGACCCTTACCAAAGGCAGTAACCTCTCGCTCACCAAGACCGATCCGGGGCTGAACAAGGTTCTGATCGGGCTGGGCTGGGATCCCCGGACGACCACAGGCGATGCGTTCGACCTGGATGCCTCCGCGCTCCTGCTCGGCGCCGACGGAAAGGTCCGCAGTTCCGCGGATTTCATCTTCTACAACCAGCCGGCAGCAGCCGACGGCTCGGTAGTCCACCAGGGGGACAACCGTTCCGGCGAGGGCGACGGCGACGACGAGGTCATAGCGGTCCAGCTCTCCGGTGTGGCCGCTGATGTTGAGCGCATCGTCTTTGTGGTCTCGATTGACCAGGCAGAGACCCGCCGCCAGAACTTCGGCCAGGTGCGCGCCGCCTATTGCCGGGTCGTGAACCAGGAGACCGACGCGGAAGTCGTGCGTTATGACCTCAGCGAAGATGCAGCGCCGGAGACCTGCATGATCTTCTCCGAGCTCTACCGAAACAACGGTGAATGGAAGTTCAAAGCGGTGGGCCAAGGCTACGCCACCGGCCTTGCAGGTGTTGCCGCCGATTTCGGCGTCCAGCTCGGCTGACCTGCGACCACAGAAGGAGAACGATACGCATGCAACTCACACCCCCGGAAGCTACGTCCGCTGCGCTGGTACTGAACGCCCCTGAACCCCTGAGCATCGTCAAGGAAGACGACGCGCCGGGGATGGTGCCGGTTCCCGCCGAACGCCAGCAGGAGATCAACGCCCAGGCGCGCGCTTTTATCGGCGAGATCGCGGCGATGAACCCGCACAGCCCCGAATACACCAGCAAGATCGACGGCATCAACCGGCTCGGCGGCGCGGAGCTGGTGGCGTCCGCAAATACCTCCAGCCGCCTGCTGGAACGGTCGTCCACGTCCCTGGCCGGCGCCAAGAAATCGGGCAGCAGTGCCCAGGTCCAGGTGGCGTCCACACTCGGCGAACTCCGCTCCACAGTGGAGGATCTCACACCGAACCACAGCGATTTGAGTGTTGGCCGCAAAATTCTCGGCATCATTCCCGGCGGGAACAAACTGGCCAAATACTTCCAGAAGTATGAGTCGGCCCAGACCCAGCTGGACAAGATCATCAAGTCGCTGATGGCAGGGCAGGACTCGCTGCTGAAGGACAATGCCTCCCTGGCGCAGGAAAAAACCCAGCTCTGGGAGACCATGCAGGGCCTGAGCGAGTACGCCGTTTTCGCGAAGGCTTTGGACGCCGCCACCGCTGCCAAGGTCGATGAAATGAAAGTGTCGGGCCAGCTGGACGAGGCCGGCAAGCTCGATTCGGATGTTTTGTTCCCCATCCGGCAGCGGCACCAGGACATCCTCACGCAGTTGGCGGTATCGGTCCAGGGCTACCTGGCCATCGACATGATCCGCAAAAACAACACCGAGCTGATCAAGGGCGTGGAACGGGCCCGCACCACAACCATCTCGGCGCTGCGGACAGCAGTTATTGTGGCCCAGGCCCTGGCCAACCAGAAGATGGTCCTGGACCAGATCGATGCGATCAACACCACAACTAACAACATGATCCTCAAGACCAGCGAGATGCTCAAGGATCAGACCGGCCGCATCCACCAGCAGGCCGCGAGTTCCGGTGTCAGCGTCGAAACCCTGCAGAAGGCGTTCGACAACGTATTCCAAACCATGGACGCGATCGACACCTTCCGGTCCCAAGCCAACAAGAGTATGGAAGGCACAGTCCATGCCCTTGAATCGGGCCTGGAGCGCGCCCGTCCGTACCTGGACCGGGTCCGCCAGCAGGAGGGGAATTAGCGGCCGCCAGTCCTGAGCAATAGGCTTACGGGCTATGGTCGCAAAATTCTTAGGCTCACTGTTCGGCAGCGGATCGGGTCCCCGTTCCGCTGCCGACGCCGGCTTGCCCGGTGCGGAGTCCGCAGCCCCTGATCCTGCGGCGGACGAGCTGGCCGTCACGGAGGCGGCGTTGCACGATCTGCGCAGGACGGTGCTGGGCAAGGGCGCCGAACTGCCCACTTTGGTGGTCTCCCAAATCCTGCTGCTACTGGACACCCTGAACGCGCTGATCGGCTACATTGTCAGCTCCGGGGCCTCCACCGAACAACGGGTGCTGCTGAACGCGATCATCACCGATTACCTGCCGTCCCCGCTGCGCGCCTACCTGAAGCTGTCGGCGTCGGCGAGGGAGACTGGTTCCGCCGACACCGGTGTGCTGCTCGACCAGCTGGACACGCTGTACGCCACCGTCGGCAACCTGGACAACCAGGTCCGGACGGGGGCCGTCACGGAACTCGCCGTTCACGGCCAGTTCCTCAGGGACAAATTCAACGTCGACGGTCTTCGCTTGGAAGGACACTAGTGGCTTCAATGGTCGCGGGCAGCAACGCCGCCCTCACTGCAGAGAACCCGGGCTTGGGGACAGTGCTGCTGGGGATCGGCTGGGACACGGTGCCCAGCCGCGGTCCGCAACCCGAACCGGTCCCCATGATCATTATGTGTGGACCGGACGGGCATGCTGTCTCGGACGAGCACCTTGTGTTCTTCAACCAGCTCGCCAGTCCCGAGGGCAGCATCGCGTTTGCCGGCACAGAGGACCAGGAGCAGATCGACGTAGACCTCAACCGGGTACCCGAGGCCGTCAGCAAAATTGCGGTACTGATCTACATCGACCCGGATGTTCGCGGGCCCGGCACCTTCGGCGCCGTCAGGAACACCTATCTTCGGATCGCCGACGAGAAGGACCGTGAGCTGCTCCGCTTCCAGGTTCCGCCGGTCAACCTGGACAAAATCAACGCCATGATCCTTGGCGAGCTGTACCGGCACGCCGGAGGCTGGAAATTCCGGGCCGTGGGCCAGGGCTACGAAACCGGGCTTGCGGCAGTTGCCGCCGACTTCCGGCTGAAGCTCTAACGTGGTCCGGGACCGCAACGCCCCCAGGGCGGACCTTGACTATCTCAGCCGCAGGCAAAGGCCCCAGGCCACGCCCCAGGCCACGGGGCAGCAGGTGGTGGCGCCGGCCGCTGAACCGGCCGCGGCAGCGGCCAGCCTGAGTCTCGGAACCCGCGGGACCAGGGCCCCGGCTGCTGTTCCGGCCGCGCACGGTGGCGGCCGGCAAGGTGCCGGCGCCCCGGCTGCGGGCGCAGGGCTCGAGCTCCGGCCCGGCGGTGCCCCGCCGGCGAAGGACCGCCCCGCGACGGCGACACAGTCCAGCGTTCCGAAGCCGGGGCAGCCATTCCCTGCACCCGCCTTCGGTGAGCTCCGACAACTCGACCAGGCACACCCGGTCGTGCGCCTGAATGCCCGGCAGTCGGCGATCGGCTCGCTTCTGGTGACCGGGGCCCGCTCGGTCGCGTGGGAGGATGAACACTTCACCACCGGGGCGCACCACAGTGGCGGGCACCGGGCGGGAACCTCGGTTACTACGCCCGGGAACCGTCCCTTGGCCGGTCTCCAGGACGGGGCCGGGGTGGTGGCCCTGCGCCACGTGCGGCAGCTCCGCCGGGCCTTGTTCATTGCGGGCGAGACCCCGCTCACCATCGGCGTCTTCGACGGGGCGGCTGCGGCGGTTGCGCCGAGGAACGACGCCGGGCTCCGGACGGTGCTCTACCTCGCCCGCATCGGCGCGGTCCTTGAACTGCGTGCCGAGTTCGTTCCGGCCGATGCATCCGATCTGGCCGTGTGGACCTGGTTCGGCTTCAGCATGACGTTACCGTTGGATGAGCGCGTTCTGCGACATTAGTGCGGCGCCGGACCGGCACCACACCCGCAGCTATCACTAAGGGGATTATGCAGCATTTCAGAGCGTTGGCAGAGTCCGTCAAGGAGCGGCTGTTCCATGTGCGGCCCGAGGCACTGGACCGGGCATCGGATCCCGGACTGCTGGCCGTGGCCCTGGGGGCCACGCTCTACACGCCGGCCACCCGGAAGGACCTGGCCGGCGGAATCCGCAAGCAGACAGCGGCAGGCTGCGTGAGTACAGTCATTTGCCTGGAGGACGCCGTGCCGGACGGGGAGGTGCCGGCGGCCGAGGAAAATCTCCTGGCCGCGCTGACAGAGCTTGCTGCCACGGACCGGCCGGACGAATTGCCGCTGATCTTCATCCGCTGCCGGACACCGGAGCAACTGCTGGATGTCGGACGCCGGGCCGGTGCGGCGCTGTGCGCCGTCTACGGGTTTGTGCTGCCCAAATTTGAGAACGAAACCGGGCGGGCGAGGGCCTTTATGGAAGCGCTGCAGCAGTTAAACCGGGATTCCGGCCGCGCCGGGGATCCGCAGCGGCCCCCGCTGCTGGCCATGCCGATCATCGAGGACCCGGCTACCACCCACCTGGAATCGCGGGTCCGTGTGCTGACGGACAACCTGGCGCTCGTCAACGAGTTCCGCGCGTCGGTCCTCTGCATCCGTATCGGCGCAACGGACATGTCCAGTGCTTTCGGGCTGCGGCGCTCCCGTGACCTGACGATCTATCACGTGAAGGTCGTGGCCAGCGTCATCGGCGACATCGTTAACATCTTCGGCCGGCCGGAGGACGGCTGGGTCATCTCCGGTCCCGTGTGGGAGCACTTCGTCAACACGGAACGGGTGCTGCGGCCGCAGCTGCGCTCCACCCCCTTTGAGGCCGCAAACGAGGGAGAACTCCGGAAGCGGCTCCTGACGGAGAACCTCGACGGACTCATCCGCGAGATCGAATTGGACCAGGCCAACGGGCTGCTGGGCAAGACAGTGATCCATCCGAGCCATGTGCCAGTGGTCCACTCCCTGTCCGTGGTGAGCCATGAGGAGTACCTTGACGCCCTGGACATTGCCGGAGACCCCGGCGGCGGCGCCAAGGCCTCGTCGTACGGCAACAAAATGAACGAAGCGAAGCCGCACCGGGCCTGGGCCGAGCGGACGTTGCTGCGCGCCCGTGCGTTCGGAGTCGCCAGGCCCGGTGTCACGTTTGTGGACCTGCTCGAAGCGAGCATGCGATGAGCGCGCGGCGGACCGAAGGTTCCTGGCATGGAAGCTATGTGCGCGACGCACTGGCCGTCCACATCGAAACCGCACCGGACAGCCTGCTGCCGGTGCCAACCCTGGTGGGGCTGGCTCTTCGGCGCAACCCCAAACGTGCCCACCTGCTCGTATCCCGTGTGCTCGCCAAGCACGTGCCCACCGAACCCGGGATCACGACGGCGGCCGGCCGCCTGCTCGGTCTCCTGGTCCGGGCGGAACTGCAGGCGGACGCCCCGGGCGCAGCTGGCAGCGCCCGCGGCGGCGGCACCGGGACGGCCGGGCCGCTGCGGGCAGCCATCGACCACGCTGCCGCAGCGCTGGCAGGACTCCTGGCCCCGGCCCCGGCGCCCTCCGGCGAGGCCCCGTCCCCGGACGTGGACGCCCGGCAGCAACAGCAAACGCGGCGGGCCAGGACCGCTGCCGCCATGGATCTCTGCGACCAGCTGGAAGCGGAACGGGCGGTGTTTACCGGCGTGGCCACGATCGGCTACGCAGAGACCGCCACCGGGCTGGGGCAGCTGGTGGCAGAGCAGCTGGACAGCTATTACATCCACTCCACCCGGCTCGCCGGGGACAGCCTCGCCCCGGCGCCCTACGGCGTCTTCGAGGAATCGCATTCCCATGCCACCTCGCACCGGCTCCTGCCAACCAGCCACGCCGCCCTGGACCTGGCCGGGACGGTGGTCCTGGTCGATGACGAGCTCAGCACCGGCGAGACGATCATCAACACCATCCGGGAGCTGCACCGCAAGGCCCCGCACAGCCGCTACGTCGTCGCCTCGCTGGTTGACCTGCGTTCAGCGGCCGCCAGGACGCGGCTTGCGGAGCTGGCCGGGGAATTGGGCTGCGCCGTCAGCGCCGTCGCCCTGGCTCACGGCAGCATCCGGCTGCCGGCGACACTGGCGGCCGACGCGGCTGAACTGATCCGAACGGCCCCGGTCCCGGAACCCGCCGTCTGCAGCATCGGGAAGATCCGGCAACTGGACCTGAACGACGTCGTCCCGCCGGTCAGGAGCGGACGCTTCGGCGTTGCCGGCAGGCCGGATGCCCGGCAGGCAGGCGACATCGCAACGGCCCTCGCAGCGGACCTTGGCGCGGGCGCCGGGCCGGGGGAACGGCTGCTGGTGCTTGCCACGGAGGAATTCATGGCATTGCCGCTGGCCGTGGCGCTCCGGCTGCAGCAACTGCTCCCCGGCGTTGACGTCCGGTACTCGACCAGTACCAGGAGCCCGGTCGCGGCCATGGACGAACCGGGCTACGCGATCCGATCAGCCCTGGCTTTTGACAGCGGCGACGGGCCGCCGGACGGCCCCGGGCCCCGGTTCGCCTACAACTTCGCGCACCCCGGGGGACGCTTCGACACGGTAGTCATCATGGCTGAGCCTGGCACGCCCGTCGACGGGCTCACAGCCCCGGACGGATCGCGGAGGCCGTGGCCGGCGCCGGCTCCGACGTCAGGCTGGTGCTGCTTCCCCGCCAGGAGCAGTTTCCGGCGCCGCTTGCCGGCCCCGGCTTCGGCTCGTACGCGGCCAGCGACGTGCAGTGGCTGCTGAAGGATCTGAGTTTCGCACGGCTGGAGGCGCCGACGGCGGAGCGCGAAGCGGCCATCCAGTCCGGCAAGGCCAGCTACGCGGAATCGTTGCCGCAGGAGTACGAGCCTTCGGCTGAATACGCGGTGTTGTTCCATCAGGCGCTGGAGAGCTCGGCGGCCAGGCTCGCGCACGCCGTCGGGGCCTTACGGAGCAGGTCCTGAGGCTGCGCGGCAACGCCCCGGTACTGGTCTCGCTGGCCCGGGCCGGAACACCCGTGGGGATCCTGATGAAGCGTTGGGCCCGGGACATCCATGGCCTCGACCTCCCGCACTATGCGGTCAGCATCGTGCGCGGGCTCGGCATGGATCAAACGGCGCTCGGCTACCTCGCCGCACGGCACCAGCCGGAACAGATCATGTTCGTCGACGGCTGGACCGGCAAAGGCGCGATCGCCCGCGAACTGGCGGACGCCGTCGCGCTCTTTCGGAAAACAGACGCCGCTTCCTTCCGGCCGGATCTGGCGGTCCTGGCGGATCCGGGGCACTGTGTCCGGATTTTTGGCACCCGGGAGGACTACCTGGTTCCCTCGGCCTGCCTGAATTCCACAGTCTCCGGGCTCGTTTCACGCACCGTCTTTAACCGGGAACTGATCGGCCCCGGCGATTTCCACGGGGCGAAGTTCTACGCCCACCTCGCGTCCAGCGACGTGTCCACCACGTTCCTGGACGCCGTCACGGCGCACTTCCCAGCGGTCCGGGACGACGTGCTGGCGGCGGCATCCGCAGCACCGGCCAGGGTGGAAGAGCTCCCGGAGCCCGACTGGTCGGGATGGTCCGCCGTCGAGCGCATCAGCAGGGATTTCGGAATCAACAACGTGAACCTCGTTAAGCCGGGAGTCGGGGAGACCACGCGTGTGCTGCTCCGGCGCGTGCCCTGGAAGGTCCTTGTGCGCCCGGACGCGGCGGCCGACATCGGCCATGTGCTGCACCTTGCGCACCAGCGGGGAGTCGAGGTGGTGGAAGTGCCGGGGCTGCCGTACAGCTGCGTCGGCCTGATCCATCCCATCCATACCCTGGCGCTACCGGTGCCGACGGAAAGAGTGTGATCGACGTATGAGTCCGTCAATCCATCCGCAGCCGCGGGCAACAGCCATTGTGGCGAGCGACCTTGACCGGACCCTGATCTACTCGGCGAACTCGATGGCGCTCCCCGCGCCGACGACGCGGCGCCGCGGATGGTGGTTTCGGAAGTTTATAACGCGGCGCCGCTGTCATTTATGACGCGGGCGGCCGAGGATCTGCTGGCGGGGATTGTGGAGCGCAGCCACTTTGTCCCGGTCACTACCCGCACCCAGGCCCAGTTCGCCCGGGTCCGGCTGCCGGCAGCGGCAGCGGGTATGCCGTGACGACAAACGGGGCCGTGCTGTTGGACCACGGGCAGCCTGACCCTGACTGGTCCGCCCATATCCAGCGCTCGATCCGGGACAGTGCGCCCCCTTGGGCGAGGTCCTGGAACATCTGACCGGCGCGGCGGCCGTTTCCGGGATCCTGCGGGTGCGGACGGCGGAGGATCTTTTTGCCTATTCGATCGTCGACCGGACGCGCTTTCTGCCGGTTATCTGGAAGAACTGGCGGCCTGGTGTCTTGACCGGGCTGGACTACGTCCCTGCAGGGCCGCAAGCTGTACTGCGTGCCGGTCCCCGATCACCAAGGAAGCCGCCGTCGCCGAAGTGCGGCGCCGGAACGGTGGCGGGATCGTCATCGCGGCCGGCGACTCCCGGCTCGATGCCGGACTCCTGGAAATGGCGGACCTGGCCGTCCGTCCGGCACACGGTGAGCTGGACTCGGACGGATTTACCCGCGCGAACCTGACAGTGACCGCGGCGTCCGGGGTGCTGGCGGCGAGGAGATCCTCCGGCACATCAGCGGGGTGCTGGAACGGATGCTTCAGCGGACACCGGACGCCCCCGCGGAAGTCCGCGAAGCGCCTACCGCAGCAGTGTATTAATCAGCCGCGCGGCCACCTTCGCGGTGCGGCCGTCAATGTCGAAATCCGGGTTCAGTTCCGCGACATCCAGGTGCAGGAGCTTCCCGCTCGCCCCACCTGGCGGCACACCGCGCTGATCACAGGCAACGGTACCCGTACGCCGCAGGGGCGCTGACCCCGGGCGCCACCGATGCCGGGAGGACGTCCAGGTCGATCGTCAGGTACAGGGCGTCCAGCTGCGCCAAAAAGGCCGCCACAAGGTCTGGGCATTCCCGGCTGAGCAGTCCTCGTCAAGCAGATACTCGACGCCGAGTTCCGCGGCGGTCCGGAAGAGCGCCCTGGTGTTGTTCGGCTCGGAGATTCCGAGACGGCGTACCTCAGTTCCCGCCCCGCGCGGCTTCCGTCCGGGCCATCTGCAGGAACGGGGTGCCGGAGCTCGGCCGGGCCTCGTCGCGGAGGTCGAAGTGGGCATCGAGGTTCAGGACGCCAACACGCAGGCCGCCGCGCACCGCAGCGGAGCCGGCCACGCCCAAGTAGCTCGCAAACGCGGTCTCGTGCCCGCCGCCGAGCACCACGGGCAACTGCCCGTCATCGAGCAAGCCGGTGATGGCGGCCCCGGCACGGGCCTGTCCGGCTCCAGGGCGTCCCGGTCACCGTAACGTCGCCGGCGTCGTGGACGTCCCGGCCCAGGTGGAAAGCGAGCGGACCGAGCGCGGAGCGGATCGCGCGGGGGCCGACGCTGCCCCGTCCGGCCCTTGTTCCGGCGGACCCCGGCGTCGCTGCCGAAACCAAGAATCACCGCCGGACGCGCGGACGCGGGGCGCCCTGATGCTGCTGGACAGGACGCGGGGCATACGGGGTGACGGCCTGCCACCACGCCGGTCCTCGGGGCCGTCCCCGTCGAACCGCCCGTCCAGGGCTGTGGGGGGACATTAACGGCGGGCAGGGAGGAACCATGCCCTAGCTCACCGCAGCCGGGGCCGAAAAACCAGCCGCGCCGCCGCCGTGCTGTCCGAATCCCGGAACCTGCACGTTTAACGGCGCCGAGATGGCATTTCGTGGCAATGTTCCCGGGGGACACTGCCACGAAATGCCATCTCGGCGGGCGGGTAGGCGAGGAGGTGCGGGGTTCCTTAGTGGATGCCCAGCGCAGCCTCGATCGGGCCGATCCCAAAGAACAGCAGGAACCCGCGGCGCGGCCCACATCAGCGGGTGCACTTCGCGGCCGCGGCCCTGGACCAGCCGGATCAGCACAAAGGAGATAAAGCCGGCGCCGAGGCCGTTGGCGATGGAGTAGGTAAACGGCATCAGCTGAAGTCAGGAACGCCGGGATCGCGATGCCCCAGTCCTGCCAGTCGATCTTGCCGACCTGGGAGACCATCATAAAGCCCACAACGACGAGCGCCGGGCCACCGCTTCGAACGGCACCAGGTTGATCAGCGGGGTGAAGAACATCGCGACCAGGAACAGCAGGCCGGTGACGATCGAGCCAGGCCGGTGCGGCACCTTCGCCAATGCCTGCGCCGGATTCCACGTAGATCTGGTTCGAGGAGACGGAGGCGCCGCCGCCGATTATCGCGCCCAGGGCATCAATCTGCAGCACACGGTCCACATTGGGGATGTTGCCGTCCTTGTCGATGGTGCCGGCTTCGGTGGCCAGGCCACCATGGTGCCCATCGCGTCGAAGAAGATGCTCAGCAGGATTACGAAGGCCAGCAGGGTCGCTGCGACGAAGCCGAGGTGTTCGAAGGCGCCGAAGGGGTTGGCCTTGCCGATCAGGGACAGGTCCGGCGCGGCCCATTCGGTGAACTTGGGCGCCACAAGGGACCAGCCCTGCGGGTTGAAGTTCTTGCCGTCGAAGCTGGGTCCAATATGGAGCGTGAATTCCAGGATCACGGACAGGACCGTGGAGGTGACATGCCGATCAGGATGGCGCCCTTGACCTTGCGGACCACGAGGCCGATGGTGAGGACCAGTCCGACGACGAACACCAGCGTGGGCCAGCCCAGCAGTTTGCCGTCGAAGCCGAGGCCGACGGGGACCGTTGGTGCCTGCGACGTCCGGGATGCGCCGGACGAAGCCGGCGTTAAACCAGGCCGATCAGGCGATTGAACAGGCCGATGCCCACCACAATTGCGGTCTTCAACCCTTCCGGGACGGCCTTGAACACGGCGGTCCGGAAGCCGGTCAGGACCAGGATCAGCATGGTGACGCCGGAGAGGACCACCAGGCCCATCATGTCCGGCCAGGTCAGGCCCGGGTTCGTGGCGACGGTGACGGCCACAAAGGCGTTGACGCCGAGGCCCGTCGCGAGCGCGAAGGGATGCTTGGCCAGGCTCCCATCAGGATGGTCAGGATGCCCGGCCACAAAGGCGGTGACGGCCGCGACGCCGGGAAGCCGAGGGTGGCGCCGGAGAATCGGGTCCCGAGAGGATCAGCGGGTTCAAAACCACGATGTAGCTCATGGCGAAGAACGTGGCGAACCCGCCGCGGATCTCGCGCGAGAAGTTCGACCCCCGTGCGGAGATCATGAAATACCGGTCGAGTGGCAGAGCCCTGCTTAAGCATTGGTCCTCCGGGGATGTGGATGGTTACCTGAATCTTATTAGGCGGGCACGCAGCGTCTGGCCCATTTCGCCTAGTCTGTAAGGAACCCAACACTAGGAGCAGCCTTTTCCATGCGCCTCATCCGACAGTTTCTGAGCGCCCTGCTGGGCACCGCAATCTTCGCCGCCGTCCTGCTGGGCGCGGTTGCGCCGGCATCGGCCCACGACGTTGCCGAGTCCACCAGCCCGGCCGCCGGCGCCACGGTGGCCAACGCCGCCAGCGCAGGTGTCGGTGACGTTTTAGCAAGAATCGCTGGGATTGGGTGCACAGATCGTTGTGAACACCGGCGACGGCGCCAACTGGGCCGACGGGGGCCGTCGAAGATCGTGGACAACGTCGCCTCGCAGCGGCTCAGCCCGGCGCCCCTGCCGGGCCGTACACCGTGGCATGGCGGGTCGCCAGCTCGGACGGCACCCCATTGAAGGCACCTTCACCTTTACGGCCACGGCGGGAGCAGCGGGCTCGACGTCGGCGGCCGCAGTCCCACGATGGGAACCGCGCGCCGGGCGTCACAACGGCGCCGGAGCAGCCGGTCGGTTCTGCCGAGCCGTTCCCCTGGAGCATTGTGATCTTCGTGGGGACTGCCATCGGCATTGTGGTGGCCTTGGCCCTGATGGCAAGCGCCGGCTGGCCGGCCGTGACGAGCAGGGTGAGACTGTCAGCAGCCAGGCGGCCGACCGGAGCGAAACCGGGAACTAAGACTGCCTATGCCGGCGCCGCCAGGGCGTAGCTGCCGGGCACCAGCGAGGAAAAACCCTCGGGGTAGACCTTGGCCGAGATCGCTGGCCCACCACCTTCGCCTGACGCAGGACTTCCTTCGGGGTCCGGCGTGATGAGTTCGCCCACCCCCACCAGGTACATCCCGAGGGCGTGCATGGCCGCCGTCAGGGTTTGCCCGGCCGACACGCCGAGCTCGGAAAGCATCCTGCGCAGCTGGCTGTGGGCACAGCGGGTCAGGACGAGATGGTCCCGCGAGCAGGATCCCCGCCGGGCGTGCGGACAGCCCACCGCGGGGTGGGCCCGTCGGCGTCGAGGTGGTCCAGCTGCAGTGCCCGGATATTGGTCCGGACGTCCAACTTGTGGCTGGCGGCATAGTTCCGCAGGTGCCGGAGGATCTCATTGCGTTCCTGCAAAACTGGCGGCGGTCGGCCGCGTCGCAACGTTGCACGGAAGACGCGTTGGCCGGGTGGCCGGCACCCAGCAAATCGAGCCCGTCCACAATGATGGAAGCCACCCCGCGCCGGCTTGCAGCTCGCTCGCCACTGCGAGCCCGGACAAACCGGTGCCGATCACAATGGCAGCGGTCCGTTCGATATCGGCGGACATTGGCGTGCTCGACACTGCAGGGCCTCTCTTCGAATCGTGCCAGTTTGCCGGGCAGGTGCCCGGACGCGTTCCCGGACCGCGTCGACCACGGCTCCCTCGGGTCCCGGGTTCTGAACACGAGTCTCGGTTCAGCAACGAATCGAAGACTATCCACATTTCCTGCCGTGGGATAGACCAAGCAGGAGATAGGCGCCGCCCGGAGCTTCCGGCAGCTTCTTCCGCCCGCAAACCGCGAAAAGTCGGAGAAATCAGCGGTTTCAGCCGCGGAATCTTCGGGCACGTCGGCAGCGGACGCGGCATCCGGCCGCGTCTGGCAGAATAGCCGCAACATCAGGCAAGAATCGCGAGGAGGCGGACCCCATGGGCCCAGAACAGGTGCATCCGGATCCGGCAGGGGATTCCCCCGAAAGCCCGAGGCTCCGCGGGGGATCGTGGTCGGCGTCGACGGCTCAGACCACAGCAAGTGCGCCCTCGTGTGGGCCGCCCGCGAGGCGCAGCGCCGCAAGCGTCCCCTGCACATCGTGACCGCCTATTCAGTGCCGATCTTTGCCGGCGTCAGGACTCGACGGCGGCTACGCGACGGTGGACGATTCGGTGATCCGCGAAGGCGCGGAGGCCATCCTGAAGCAGGCCGTGAACAGGTCGCCGGGTACCAGATCGACGTCGATGCCTCGGTCGAGAACGGCGACGCATCCGGGTGTCCTGCTGGAAATGTCCGAAACCGCGGAGCTGCTGGTATTCGGCACCCGCGGCCGTGGTGGCTTCGTCGGACGGCTGCTCGGATCCGTCAGCAGTGCGCTGCCGGCGCACGCCAAATGTCCGACCGTCACGGTTCCCCTGGTCTGCGGCCGACCGCTGGGCGAGACGACTGTCGACAAGCATGTCCTGGCGGAACAGTCGAAGTCCGGGCACGTACGATCGAAAACGTGGTGGTGGTCGGCGTCGACGGCTCCGAACAGGCCCGGGTGGCGGTAATGGAGGCGGCCCGCGCAGGCGGAACGGCTCTCCGCGCCGCTGCGGGTGGTTTGCGCCGTCCCGCAGTACAGCGGGTCGCTGGCCTGGGTCCCGGCGCCGATGGACCGCGAGGCGCTTTTCGCCGATATCCGGACGCAACTCGACGCCGGTACTGCCTGGATCAGAAGCCACTTTCCCCGGCTCACCGTGGAGACCCAACTCGTCGACGGTTCGCCAGTGGACATCCTCGTCCAAGCCAGCCGGCAGGTGGAACTGGTGGTTGTCGGCACCCGCGGCCGCGGGGGCTTCGCCGGAATGATGCTCGTTCCACCTCAGACGGGAATCCTCCATCATGCAAGGGCCCCGTTATGGTGGTCCCTGACCGGGAGGATCCCCGGCTGGCTGACCGGGTGAACTTCGGGCCCATTCTCGGAAATTCCTAAGGAGCCGCGGGCAGCGGTGCTCGGACGCGGGCGTTGTTTATGCTGACCGGGCCTAGGCAGTGAGTGACGTGCGGCTTCCCCGCCCGCTCGAAAGACGCCCCGCCGCGCGGCCAATCATCCCGCCCCGACGTAATGACGATCGCGGCTCCCAATTTGCTGGCACCTGTTCTGAAGCGACTGGATCGTACGACGTGACTGGGCTCTTGGGGCCTTTTCTGCTGGAATGGAAGCCAAACGGTGCTAGGCCGTGCAATATCGGTGATCACTGGACCATGATCGTTGCGGACGACGACTAAATTTTATTCCGGCGCAAGGATTCCGTGCTGGGGCCTTCTTCGTGCGGTTCCTGGCCCTCACGGCCGCATTTCTCGTGTGGGGTGTCTCGGTGGTCATAAGCGCCTCGATTTCCACCACTATCCAGTCCCTCGTCGGCGCCTCCGAGCGGGAGGTTACGGCCGTGGGGTTTAATCTCCTGCTGGCCGCCGTTCCGCTGGTGGTCTCCGTGCTCTGGCTGGCGTTTATCGTCCGCTGCGCGTGGTTCCTCCGGCGACTCCGCGGCTGGAAACAGGACCCCGCTTCGTCCTTGGTGCCGGGTAAGTTCCTGCGCCGGCCGCCCGCGGTTCAGGCGTGTTGTTGTCGGACTTGCGCACCCCGGGCTGCTGCTCGTTGCCGGGCTGGGGACCTCGGTGCTCGCGCTTGTGCTCGGGGCGGTCGAGCTGACGCTGAACGTGCTGACCTGAGCGCCCGGCGGGGGTTTTGCCGCGGCGGCAGTCCACCCCAAACCAATTCGGCAGGCACTGGTGAAACCGAACAACCCCGGGCGTACAGTTGAATCATGAGCTGCAAGGTTGGAGCGCCGTCACAATGACGCGCAAATGGCTGCGATGGATCCCCGCATTGACGGTGCCTGCCGTGATCGCGGCCGGGATCCTGGCCGGATCCCTGCCCGCGAAGGCCGGGACCGGCTCCCCGAGAAGACCCCCCAGCAGGTATTGCTCCTAATCGCCCAGCCCACCGGCAAATCCCTCTCCGGAACACTGGAACAACACTCCGCGACCGGCCTTCCCGAGCTTCCGAAGTCGGCCCGGAGGCGGCAGCACCGGAAGCAGCATGGCTGGAGCTGCTCACGGGGTCCACACGGCACGCGTCTACCTTGACGGCCCCGGGAACGCCCGGGTGCAGGTCATGGACCGGATGGCCGAGCGGGACGCGATCCGGCGCGGCAATGATTTGTGGTTCTACAACTCCAAGGACAACACCGCCGCCCACACCCGGCTCCCCGCCGGTGATGCGGGTGCCCACCAGGCAGACCCCGGACCGGCAGCAACCCCCAGCGAGCTGGCGGACAAACTGCTTGCTACCGTCGACCCGGGTACTGAGGTGACCGTGGGTCCGGACGTTCAGGTGGCGGGCCGGCCGGCATACAACCTCCTGATGACCCCGACCTCGGATGTCACTTTGATGGGCTCCGTCGCCATCGCCGTCGACGGCGAAACCGGACTCCCGCTCCGCGTCGAGGTGAAGGCCAGGGGACAGGCCGAACCGGTCTTCAGCCTGGCTTTCACGAGCCTCAAGCTTGAGGCCCCCGGACGCTTCGCTATTCAACTTCACCCCGCCGCCCGGGGCAACGGTGCAAGAAGTTCCGCTGCCGGATCATTCCGCCCGACGCCGCCACACCGGCCGTCGGATACCGCAAAGCCGAAAGAGGCGACGCGGGCCCGCTGTCACCGGCAGCGGCTGGGAGTCGGTGCTCGAGGTCCCGGCGGGCCGCCGCGGCGCTGCAGGGCCGGACCCAGCGACAAAACGGGGCCCCGGACCCGGCGACCGACAACCCGCTGCAGCCCGGTCCCTCGCTTCCCGAAGGATCAGGTTCCGGCAACGCAGCACTGTTGGATCAGCTTGCCGTCGCCGTCCCGGGAGGGCGCCTCGTGTCGACGTCGCTGCTAAATGTACTGATCCTCGACGACGGGCGGATCTTCGTCGGTTCGGTGCCGCTGGAGCGGTTGCAGGCCGCCGCCACGCCGCGGTGAACCATCCGGTGACTGCCGCGTGACCGCCGCCGCGCCGGTGCCGGAACTGAGCATCGAGACCACCGGTCTGAGCAAGCACTTCGGGCGGCAACTGGCCGTCGACAGCGTCGACCTTGCAGTGCCCAAGGGCTCTGTGTTCGGCTTCCTTGGTCCCAACGGCTCAGGGAAGAGACCACCACCATCCGGCTCCTGCTCGGGCTGGCCGAGGCCACGTCCGGCTCCGTCCGGGTCCTGGGGCAGGAGATGCCGGGGCAACTGCACGGTGTGCTGCCCGGGTGGGTGCCCTGGTCGAAGGGCCTGCTTTCTACCCGTTTTCTCCGGGGCTGACAACCTGTACCGCTTCGATGCCGCGGATCCCCGCGTTTCCGCCGCCAGCCGGAAGGCCCGCGTGCAGTCGGCGCTGGAGCGGGTGGGCCTGACGCACGCGGCGGACAAGAAAGTCAGGGCATATTCGCTGGGTATGAAGCAGCGGCTCGGCATCGCCAATGCCCTGCTGGCACGCGCGAACTCCTGATCCTGGATGAACCCACGAACGGGCTGGATCCACAGGGAACGAGGGAGGTCCGCAGCCTGGTGCGCTCACTGGCGGCTGACGGAGCCACGGTGTTTGTCTCCAGCCACCTGCTGGCAGAAGTGGAGCAAATCTGCACCCACGCGGCCGTTATGAGTGCGGGCCGTCTGGTGGCCCAGGGGACCCTCGCGGAATTGCGCCAGGGCGGGCAGCCGCGGATCAGGCTCGTGAGCCCGGATGCGGGGGCTGCGGCGGAGGTGCTGGTCCGGCTGGGTTTGAGCCCGGAACCGGGTCTTCCGGCCGGCACTCCTTCTGGCGGTGACGGGGTGATCTATGCGCCGTTCCCCGCGTCGGCAGGCCATCCAGCCGTGGCTCCGGAGGCGATCGTCGCCGCGCTGGTGGCGGCCGGGGTCCGGGTGCGTGGCTTCGCCACGGAACAGGTCAGTCTGGAAGAACGCTTTGTGGCGCTGACGGGGGAGGGTTTTGACGTTGTCCGGTAAAGAACCCGGCCCCGGCGGGGCGGCAGACCCGGGCGAGAGCAACCGTGCGGCACCGGACCACAGCCCGGAGCCTGCGCCCCATCGCGGTGGCCGGTGGAGGCATGGGCTGCTCGCCTCGGAACTCGGGGTACTTTTCCGCCCGCCGCACCTGGGCGATGCTGGGTGCGCTCGCGGCAATTCCGGTCCTGATCGCCGTGGCCGTCCGGGTGTCCTCCGCGGCGCCGCCGGGCCGGGGACCGGCGTTCCTGGACCGGATTTCCCAGAACGGTCTGTTTGTCGGCGTGACAGCCATGCTCGTCGCCGTGCCATTGTTCCTGCCGCTGACCGTGGGCGTCGTGGCGGGGGATACCGTGGCCGGCGAGGCCGGCCTGGGCACCCTGCGGTACTGCTGGTGGCGCCCGCGGGCCGGGTCCGGCTGCTGCTCGTGAAGTACACCGGAGCGGTCGTCTTCGCCGTGGCGGCGCCGTTGGTCCTGGCTTTGGTCGGGGCCGCAGTCGGGGCGTTGCTCTTCCCGGTGGGACCGGTCACGCTGCTCTCCGGCGATTCGATCGGTGCGGCCGATGCGTTGCTGCGCCTGCTGCTGATCGCGGCCTACCTTACGGTCTCGCTGATGGGTCTCTCCGCGATCGGGCTCCTGATGTCCACCCTCACTGACGTGCCGGTGGGGGCGATGGCATCCACGGTGGTGCTCTCGGTGCTCGCACAGGTCCTGGATGCGCTCCCGCAGCTCGAATGGCTGCACCCGTGGCTCTTCAGCCACTATTGGCTGGACTTCGCGGACCTGCTGCGCCAGCCTGTCGTGTGGGATTCATTCCTGGCGAATGTGCTCCTGCAGGGTGGCTACGTCACCGTCTTCGGCGCACTCGCCTACGGCAGGTTCATCACGAAGGACATACTCTCCTAGGCCGCCCGCCGGCAAACGGGCGACGGTGGACCCCCGGGTCAGTACCGGGCGGCGACGGGGTACAGCTGCATCCCGGACATATAGGCCAGGTCCGTCACTGTAAGCCCGGCGTCCTCGTTCAGCGCCTGGACCACACGGCCGCCGCCGAGGTAGATCGCAACGTGATAAAACCCCGGTGCGGAGCCCCACACCAGTAGGTCTCCGGGGACGGCCTGCGACAGCGGAACGTGTACAGGGGCTTGGGCGAACTGCTGGGACGCGGTGCGGGGCAGGTACTTCCCGGCAGCGGCGAACGCGTTTTGCACCAGGCCGGAACAGTCGAAGCCATAAGGCCCCGTTCCGCCGTACTGGTAGAAATAGGGCGACCCCACCTTACCGAGAGCCACGGAGATCGCGGTCTGGATGGAGCCGCCGGGCGCTGGCGCCGGCGCTGGTGCTGGCGCCGGCGCTGGTGCGGGTGCTGGCGCCGGCGCTGGCGCTGGTGCGGGTGCGGGTGCGGGTGCTGGCGCGGGTGCCGGTGCAGGTGCGGGTGCCGGGACCGGCGCGGCGGCTGGCGGAGCCGGGTTTGGAACGTTGATGACCGGGGCAGCCGGGAGGTTGGTCCCGGGAGCGGCATTTCCCGCAGCGGAGGTGTTTGTGGCGGGGGTCCCGACGCCGGCCTGCGACCCTGCCGCCGGGGCTGCGGCAGCAGTGACTGCCCCGAGCCGATCCTGCTGTCGCTGACGTTCCAGGGCATCCACCCGGGCCGATTCCAACGCAACCGTGGTGTTCTTGAGATCCGCGAGCTGTCCACAAGCACGGTCCGCTGCGCTTTGGCCTCGGCCACGGCCGTCCGCTGGGCCTCGTTGGCATGCTCGGCGTCGAGCTTCCGTGCCTCCGCCGTCCGTGCGGCTTCATCGGCGGCCCGGTTGGCGTCGGCGGCTGCGGCCGTCAGCGATTCCGCGGCCGCGGCCGCGGTTTCTGCCGATTCGAAGGCCCTGGTTCGGCCAGCCGTCACGGCCTCGAGGGTTGCGGCCTGCTGCAGGGCGTTGGTGCCACCGCTGACAAAGCTGCTCAGTGCGGGATTAAGTCCGCCGTTGCGGTAGAGGTCGCCGGCGAGCTGGCCGATCTGCTTGCGCGTTTTCTGCTGTTCCATCCCGGCGGCGGAGGCTTTGGCGGCGGCAACCGTGGCGGCGTCCCGACGCATCTGGAGCTCCCCGAGGGCTTCGCCGTAAGCGTTATTGGCCTGCAGGGAGGCGGCGAGGCTGGTGTCCTGGGCTGCGGAGGCGTCGGCCAGCAGCCGGTCAATCGAGGTGACTTGCGCTGCCGTCGCGCCTTCACTGGCTTTCGCGGCTGCGATCTCGTCAGGAGACGGGACCGCCGGCGAGGCCGGGACCTGGAAAGCCGGCGGCAGGGTGGCGGCGTTGGCGGCAGGGCCAAGGATCCAGAAGTACAACTGAGGCGCACAGTGCGGCCGTCTTTCGGCCGGAACCGGTCCAAATCATGGGTCAACCTCGTTGCAGTGTCGGGCTGGAGCGGGCGGGCCGGGTTTCCGGCAGATGAAAACCGCGGCTGATCCCCAGCACGGTCGAGGCTACGTGCCAATTGCCACTTTGGCAACAATGGTCACATCAATAACATAAACAACAACAATG